>JAJYPA010000464.1 GCA_021795795.1 Pseudomonadota bacterium
TTCGCGAACCTCGGCGGCAAGCTCAGCGTCGATATGGCAAAGGAAACGAAAAAAGGATGGGTCCTGCAATAAGGTATGGCACACTGGTGGGGTCTCCTTGGTCGCGAAACCCGGAGACTCCCCCGAAGAGGTCGTGTTGATCAAGATCTCTGAGGGGGATCCCCCCTACGTCCATCACCAAACGTGACCACCACGAACCGAAAACCCATCAATTACGATGGCCGTGCTCAGCGGGCCCGGCGGCCGCACAGTCAGGCAAGCCCAGATCATCAAAAAAGGCTATAAGGGGCTCTACGGAACCTTTGATACAAAGGTTGAGGCCCAGATTTGGGCTAAAAAACATGAGTCGGCTATGGAGCATCGCACGTTTGTTTCTAGTGTCGAGGCCGAGTCCACGACCCTGGCGGAGGCCTTGGAGCGCTACCGGGTTGAGGTGAGCAGTAAAAAGAAAAGCGCCGGTCGTGAGAAGTTCACCATTAAGATCTGGAGTGAATCCCCGTTAGGGCCAAGAACCCTGGCGAGCATCAGAGGCAAAGACATTGCGCAGTCCATTAAGGATATGCAAGCGCGCGGCTTAGGTCAACACAGCGTCCGGATCTACTTGGCCTTGCTCTCCCACCTCTTTAACGTCGCCCGCACCGCATGGGGCATGGAATCGCTCACAAACCCCGTGGAGCTTGTGAAGGGGATGCGTCCTAAGTTGCCCCGGGGCGCGATTGCCGGCTGGCTGCCGGTGAATACGAAAGGCTTATGGCGGCTTGTGACAGTCGTGGTGATGGCCGAATGGCCTCGATTATCACATGGGCCGTCGAGACCGCCATGCGCGAAGCGGAAATCTCTTATATGCGATGGGAGCGGATCAATTGGAAAACTCGCGTCTTGACCGTTCCCTGGGAAGAGACAAAGACCAGCGAGGCCCGCGGGGTTCCTTTGTCGAACGTCGCCGTTGATATTTTAGAGTTGGTAGGCGTACAAAAAGAGGGGCTGGTCTGGCGAGGCATAACAGCCAATTCAATCGCCCACGCCTTCGAGGACATCTGTCGGCGCGCGGGCATTGAGGGCCTGCGTTTCCATGATCTTCGCCATGAGGCGACTACCAGGCTCTTTGAGAAGCGCCTGCACGATATGGAGGTGGCCGCCATTACGGGGCATAAGACGCTCCAGATCTTGAAGCGGTATGCTCATTTAAGGGCCGAGGATCTGGTGGGGATGTTGGGGTGAATGGTAGCTCCACCATCCGCCCGATCTCTTTCAACAGTGGCCACGTGATTATGAGCCCATGCCGGTGTGGCGGCGTGCGCCCATGACCGGCCCGGGTCGCGTGACGGTTAGGCGTAATCCATAGGTGCGAGTTTTAAACGGCTATTTGCAATCCGAGGTTGGAAACGGAAAATCTGGCCTACGAAAAACTTGAATAATTTTTCATCCGTTTTGTGCATTACCCGGTTGACACTATCGCAGTCCCGAAGCCTCTCATTTTTGCAAACCATGGTTGGGAATGCGATAATACCTGCGTTTTTGCATGCGTGATGGATGATACTGCCAAATGTTGGTCAATGGCGGTTTGTGTCAGAAGCAGCCCTCCATTCATGCTGGCACGACCGTCTCTTGATCGGCCAAAGCCGTCGGTCAGTTTTTGTTGGTGGATGACTGCTTAGCAGCGAAAGCCGACATTCCCGTCCAATTTTGGAACGTGTAATATAGGCTACGAAGTGGATGTTCAGCCATGGCACCACGAACTACCGGAGCTCGGCCATAGCGGTCACTGAAGTTCCCCACCGTGAACGACAGCTCAAGACTGGAAGCGGACATTCGTAATGCTTCAGAGTTGACGGGACGTGCCACTCAAGGCCGTGAATGTGAAGGCAGGTATTCGCGTCGTGGACCAGGTTTTTCGTGTGCAAAACGTGAATGCCTATGACAGCCGCCTAAAGACATGGATGCATAGATTTCATGGAGTGGCCACCGCCTATCCGTCCAACTACTTGGTATGGCGGCGCTTATTGGATCATTTTCGCGGAACCGTAGATCCCAATATTCTGCAACGTGCGGCACTGGGAATCACCTATCTTCAACAACCAACGGTGATATAGACAAAATCAAAGGTGAGAACGTAATGAGGGGTAATCTGCCAAAGCCTATCAAGAGACAGCGCGAGGTGTTGTACATGCCTTCAGCAGGGCACATTGCCGTGCTCGGAACTGCTGGAAGCGGTAAAACGACGCTCGCTCTCTATCGGGCTGTCTATCTGTCCGAGCCGTCGATGCCGCATGCTGGAAGGACGTTGCTCCTGACATTTAACAAAACGCTTGTCACCTATCTTAAGTATCTCAAGCCCATTGATCTGCAGAATGTCCAAGTTGAAACCTACCATAAATTCGCACGGGGTTATCTCAGCAACCGTGGCAAAATGAGTAGGAATTGCATTTGCGATTCTGACAGCAGAAAAGCTTTCATTTCCGAAGCAGTCAAAGAAGTCGAATCTGGCTACGAACCGTCAAAATTCTTTAAGAGGCCCCTCGAATTTTTTTCAGACGAAAGCCAGTGGATTTTCGGCCATGGGATCACTTCCCAAGAAGAATATGTGGGAGTGGAGCGCGTTGGGCGTATCGGCACAAAGCTTTCCCGCAATCTTAGGCCAGTCATGTACGAGATTCTCAACAAGTATCTCGAGATTCGAACTGCCGCCGGAAAATTATATGACTGGGATGATATCGCTATTGCTGTGCGAAAAGCGTTCGAAGAGGATTCTTCTGCCCGTGTTTATAAGCACATAATCGTTGATGAAGGGCAAGACCTCTCCCCAGAGATGATTCGCTCGCTGGCGGCAGCAATCCCCGAGGACGGTTCACTTTCGTTTTTCGGGGATGTTGCTCAGCAAATCTATGGGCAACGGATGAGCTGGCGCTCCGCAGGACTTAAGATCCATCAACAGTGGCTATTCAAGGAAAACTATCGTAATACAAAACAGATCGCTCAGTTAGGGTTGGCCATTTCGAGGATGCCGTTTTTTCAGGATATTCCTGATTTGATTGAACCCACATCACCAAGAGCCGACGGTGCGTTGCCTACCTTAGTCAACTGCACCGACAAGGATCAGCAAGTTGAAATCGCACTTCGGGCAGCAAGGGGTGCTGGGAAAACTCAGAGTGTTGCCATCCTCGTAAAAGATAGAGCCCAAGAGAATATCTTTAGCTCTGCCCTGGGAGAAAACGCTACACGATTGCACCGCAACCTTCAGGTATGGAATGACGGCCCCGGCATTTACCATGGTACCTATCACGCGGCTAAGGGGCTTGAATTTGACGTTGTGATACTGCCTTTCTTGGATGCGGGCAATCTTCCCGATCCGGATTATCTAGCCTCTCACGAGGAAGAGGATGGCCTTACGCATGATGGCAGACTTCTTTATGTGGCGGTAACGAGAGCAAAAACGAGCTTGATCCTGCTATACACCGAGAAGCTCACGTCACTGCTACCTGTTGGCGAATCACTCTACCAGAGGGTCAAGCCATGAACTTGATTCAACAGGAGTGCGCCAACCGTCGGATCACTCGGATCTGCCATTTTACGCAGTCGAGAAATCTTGCTCATATTTTTGATGATCCTCTCGGGCTTTGTTCGAAGAGGACGCTTCAGCAGCATGATATGCCGTATAACCCGACCGACCCAGACCGACATGACGGGCGGGATGATCTGATTTGCTGCTCTATCGAATATCCGAACACCTACTACTTCGCTAGAGTCCGGGAACAAGACCACTTGTTCAAGGACTGGGTAGTTTTGATGATCGATCCTAGGCACCTGTGGCACCCTGAGACTTGCTTTTGCCCGTGCAATGCCGCCCGGGCCCGTGGTGCTTATATCCAAACCGGGATAATCGGGTTTCGATCACTTTACGCAGCTACATCCCCTGGGATTGATTTTCCCCGTCCTGCCACACATCTTCACGCTGCACCAACCGATATTCAGGCGGAAGTTCTCCTTAAAGACCCGATTCCACTTGATTCAATTATCGGTATTGCAGTTCATACAGAAGAACAGGCTCATCGGGAAATATTCAGATTGAAGCTCCAGGGAATAACTCTCGACAAACCAATTTACATCGCTCCGGACTTTTTTGAAAGGGCATCCCTCTCGCAGTTTATTCAACGCGGAGTCCGAGCGACGGAAACGATATATGAAAACGGGGGCCTACATGGCTGATAACAACACAGTAAGGCTAAAAACAAGCAAAGCCGTTGGGGGCATGCTTGGGGCTGCTTTTGGTGACGCACTGGGTTGGCCGAATGAGCGAATTGCCAAGTCAAACGCCTCAAAACAAACTCAATGTCGCCTGCATGATTTTAAGAGATGGGCTCGACGCTCCGGCGGTCGATTTTTTCCTCATGAAGAGATCATTGAGGAAGGCGAGTACAGCGACGACACCCAACTCATGCTCTGTCTCAGTAGGTCTTTGCAGAAAGGTGAAGCATGGTGGGAACACTTCACACAGGTGGAGTTACCATTTTGGTCCGTTTATGAACGTGGTGGCGGCGGTGCAACTAAAAGAGCTGTGGAGTCATGGCTGGATAATGTCACGCCATGGAGTCCGAACCGGAAGCCGCAGGATGTGAAGCGATATTACGACGCGGGCGGCAACGGTGTCGCGATGCGAGTTCTCCCTCACGTCTTGCGTTTGGGCGAAAAGGAATTCCCAAAAATAGCCACTAATATTTTTCTTGATGGTATAGCTACGCATGGACACCCCCGGGCGTTGTTAGGCGCTTTGGCTTACGGTTTTTCGCTTTGGGCGGCTTTTCGCAAGGATTGGAAACTTGCTTATGGCGAATTGGTAGAAGACTTGATCAAGAGTGTAGATATCTGGTCTGCTCTTCCGGCCACACCGGGCATGCCGCCAGAATGGAGGAGCCAAGCGGAAAAAAGCCTTCAGGACTACATGAAACATTGGGAATCGGCCAAGGCGGAGATCATGGAGTATCTTGAAGTCTGCCGAGCGGAACTCTCGAAAGGTGCTTTGAGTCTCGATGACGATGTACTAAAAAAACTCGAATGCTTCAACAGTAAGATAAGCGGAGCCGGAACCGTTGCCGCGATAGCCTCCGTGTATCTGGCATCCCGCCACGCTGCTGATCCAATTAATGGCGTGGTAGAGGCCGCCTTCGCCATTGGTTTAGATACCGATACTATCGCCTCAATGACGGGTGGTCTGCTCGGCTGTATTAATGGTTCCGACTGGCTATCACCTGTGAAGCAAGACATTCAAGACGCCGCCTACATCGAGAAAAATGCATTTCGATTAGCAAACGGACATATTGATAACAAGCCTACTCATGAGGTTGTTAAGAGATCCTCGCTGAAGACTTGGGTTGATGACGTTGTAACTGCGCCTGATTCGAGCGAGGTCAACCTTCCTGATCGCAGAAAGGCCAAGGTAAATCGCGGGGCTGACTACATCGGACGCAGCGGGAAGTTCAAAGTCGAATTCCGACGTTTGACCACCGAGGACGGCCAAATCATCTACCTGAACAAGATTTCAAAGGGCAGTTTTGGGCCAATAGTCGGTAGCCTGAAGCAAACCAGCGTATCTTACCAGCAGCCTCTTTCTAAAAGTCTTGGATGCGGCTCAAAGATACCTGTGGCCTCATTCGAAAGAGCCATTTGGTTCTATCGTGACTGCCTCGGCTTAACTGTGAAGAAACAGAGCTCGGATTTTGTTGTTTTCGACCAGGGACTCGTTTTAGTTCCTTTTAGCTACACGAACAATGTTTCTCAAGGGATTCAACTTCGAACGATGCTCTACATTCAGGCAACGAACATTGCTGAGCGCTTTAGGTGGGTTAAAGAGAGCGATTTGCAGATAGTTACGGCGCTGGCTCCGTGGGGAAAATTCGGGATGCTTTTTTTCAGAAGTCTTGACCCGGATGGCAATGTGGTTGAGGTCTTTTCGGCAGATGGGCAATGACCTGCTAATTACTCGTGCCCATGGCTGGCTACTTGGGCATCGCGTGAAAATAACTTGACCAAGTTCCCAGGAAGCGATCTCATGCGTCTATGCCTAATCAGTCGTCGCTACGACAGATCAAAACGCGCTACGGCGCGCTCGGTCCCTTGATGGACGAACGCATGCGTCGGCAATGGGCAGCCACGGAAGCGCAGACCTACGGTTGGGGAGGATTGAGCGCCGTCAGTGCCGCCACGGGGCTGTCGCGTAATACCATTCGTAAAGGGTTGGCAGAGATCGCGGCGCGTAAAAAGAACCCTCGAGCCAAAGTGACATCCCGCGTGCGCACGATCGGCGGCGGGCGCAAACGCTAGACCGAATCCGATCCGGGATTAACGCAAGCACTGAAGCGTCTGGTCGACCAGATGACGCGGGGAGGCGCCATGTCGCCCTTGCGTTGGACCTGCAAGAGTACGAGCAGTTTGGCGGAAGCTCTCACTTTACAGGAACACCCGATCAGCGCCTGGTCGGCAGCAATTCTCAATGTGAAGCGACGCCGCTTCGGAATGGGGTGGCGGTCGATCTACGGGGTTTGCGTGAGTCTCTGCCGGACGTCGGGTACGAGCGGATAGAGCCATATCCGCTTGGGGCTTGCCCCATGGCGTGTGTGTTGGCGGTCTGCGCGGCCGCGGCCGGTGGTAAGACCCACGTCGATCCAG
>JAJYPA010000054.1 GCA_021795795.1 Pseudomonadota bacterium
AAACACGTTGCTCGTCATGCGCTGCTACATACTCTTCCCATAAAAGTTGCAGAGTCATCCCCTTGCGCCGCATCTCCGTGTGGATGGCCGCAAAATCCGGCATCACCGGCGCCGTCACAGTGGCGGACCGATGGCTGGGGAAAAGCAGTGCTTCCAGTTTTGCCGGGTCCATTTCGGGGGGCAAAGGCCAAGAGACACTGGCCTGTTCGGCCTTCTGCAAATATTTGCCAACCGCTCCCTTAGAAAGACGGCAGGCCTGCGCAATTTGCCGCTGGCTGAAGCCTGCGGCATGTAAACGGATTACTTCTTGAATTGCTCGCATGGTCATCCTCGGTGTGGGCATCCCGGATCTCCTGTAAAAAGGTCCGAGAATGCCGTTTAAGCCAATGAATGACCAGAATATTTTCTTTTCGCCAGGGGGTAACCGGGACACCGTTCCGGCATCGTGGGCAGTAATTCCGCCATCGTGGGCACCGATTCCGGAAAATCCGCAAAAGTGCCCACGATTAATCGTAACGGGTGCCCACGATCAATCGGAATCACTGCCCACGATCAAACGGAATGGGTGCCCACGATGCCCCGGAATACGCACCTGGTCGAGTGGCTGGCGTCATTGGCAAGGTTATCCGCTGTTCTCACCAGGTTACCGGGATCAAATTGATCCCGGTAACCTGGTGAGAACAAACTGCTATGAAAAGGTGCCTATACATGGGAACAGAAAACCCCACCGAGGGGCGGGGTCATAGCGTTTCTGTCCAGCGATAATGGCCTTAAGTTGCCGTCAGCGACACCTGTGTCAGTGCTACCAGGAAGATCGACGCGCCGGCCACTATGGAAAACAATAACCCACAGAAATTGACCAGGTGCGCCAAGTCGTCGTCCCAGCCCGATCGCTGCATCAGATGCGCCCCCCAGATCAGCGATCCGGCCACCCATAATGCCGCAACGAGGGCGATCGTCAAGGTGCCGATCCGGGGAAAGTGCTCCGCGAAACCCAGCAGCAACATCAAAAAGGCCGATGTTCCTGCGCCCATTGCCCCTAAAATCCAGCCCGTACAGGGCCTATTTTCTTTTTTACGCATAGTCACCTCTCAATCTGTTTTTCTATCCATGAGCCGCTGTCCTGTATGGACCCATCCGCAAGGACGGGCCAGTATCTATGCTTCTTTTTCCCTCTCTGCGCCTCCTCAGGAGACCCTGCGGAGTAAGCTGGGGGTTTGGCGCCATTCTTCGAGGGAAAGCCCGAGGGATTCGGCCAGGACCGTATCTACCGAAGCACCCAGGCGGACCGCCAGGGCCATCAATCGGCCCAGATGCAGGGAATAGCTCTCCAAATCTTCGCCATCCTCTTTTGGTATTACCTGGCACATTCCAGACAAAAAGTGTTCTGGCACTTGCTGCAGAAGCTGTATCCGTTGCGCACGGGTCTCGGGTTCTGAGGCTGCCTGGAGAAAAGCATATTGGCCGATGGTCGGACGGTAAGGCCGTGGGTCGTTTTTCAGAAAGTCCAGCAATTCCGAATCCATCCACTGGAAGAAAGCCTGAGACAGACACTCTTGGGCGACAGGATCGGCTTTTTCCCCAACCAGTCCCTTAAAGAAAGCGGGCTGGCATTTCCATTCGTCCCATAAAGCCAGATCGGGATCGATGGGTTGATGGGGCAGAGACCGGAAGAAGCGCCGCCCTGCCGCACGATCGAGCAGGGACATGAGGATATTTTCATAAAAACAGGGATGCCCGGCCAGGGCTTTATGGTGGAGCAGGCGCGTTAGCTTCTGCTCGAGGGCCTGCGCTTCCATCCGGCTTTCCCAGAAAGTCCCATCATCGCTGCAGGCGAGGCAGAGAATCTGTGATTCCGTCTTCAGGAAAGCAAAAAAGGGCCAGCCGGCATGGGCCATACAATAACCCCAGTTATCTGTGAACACCCATTGATGGAAATGTTTTTCACGGTAGGACTGGGAATATGCGTCCTGGGACTCCTGCCAGTCATTGGCGGAGTGAGCATACATGGCTACGTGCGTCATTCGGTGTTTCCTCTGTAATGTATCCGTCGTTGGATACGTAACCAAATTACCACGAGCCTTTTTGTGCATCGGTGATTTTGAAAAACTCCAGGCGCTGGTTTCTGCCTGGTGAGAATATTGTCGGCCCCCTTCACCAGCAATTTCGGCTCGTGCGCGCCATCCGGATTAGGGATGCCGAAAGTGGCGCACGACGACCGACTTTCCGGAGGAACACCATCAGCCAGCATCAGGCTGAACAGACAAAAATTTCGTCTACTCAATAAGACCATTTTTGTGTTTTTTTTGCCGCTTTTTGGTGAGCACAGTTTAGCTACTCTGTTCCTCTGTGTTGGATATCGATGAGGACCGATTTATGTTTACTGAGGAAGATACGGTTAACCAGATCACCATGGAAATCGCGCGCGCGCTCGGTTTCGGCGCCGGCGACGTACCCACCGCCATCAGCGAGGGCAACGCCGCCATTGTCTTGGGGGTGAAACCATCCACCCTGGCCAATTGGCGCTGTACTGGCAGGTACAACTTGCCGTTCATCAAGTCCGGCCGCTTGGTCCGTTATCGCGTGGTAGACCTCGCCGCATGGATTGCCAGCCGCCGCCTGGGTGGAGAGGCCTGAAACCATGCAAACACCAAAAAGTCGTTCTGCAGGGACGGCCTACGCATCGACATCGCGTCATGATGGCAACCCCATTAACTGTGTTCTCTCCCGCCTCGAGCGGGTGAAGCGTACCGGCCCCGACCGTTGGGTTGCGCGGTGCCCGGCACATGATGATAGACGTCCGTCGCTCTCCATTCGTGAGGCGGAGGACCGCAAGGTTTTGTTGAAGTGCTGGAGTGGATGTTCTGTCCAAGCGATTTTAGAAGTGCTGGGATTGTCTTTGGCAGATTTATTCCCTGGTGACCGGCGCAGTCTTCACGAGTCTGGAACTGGCTCCATGCGGCGAACATTCGATTGCCGTGACGCACTGACCGGGATCGCGCATGAGGCAACTGTTGCCCGGCTCATTATCGAAGCCGTCAATCGTGGCGACGAGATGGACACCGAATCCCTGGATCGCCTCGCCTTGGCTGAACAGCGCATATCAGACGCGCTCCAATCTGTGGCAGGTGTCCCATGACCACCTCATGGGACGAAAAGGCCACGCCAACGCCCAGGGTAAGCGTCACTTGTGCAAAGTCGATCCAGCCCGAGAAGATCGCGTGGATATGGCAGGAATGGTTGGCCGCCGGAAAGCTGCATATTCTGGCTGGCATGGCCGGGACCGGAAAGACCACCATCGCGCTGGCTATCGCTGCCACGCTTTCGTCGCGCGGCAGATGGCCGGATGGGACTGTCTGCCACACGGCTGCTGATGTGGTTATGTGGAGTGGCGAGGATGACGCCGCAGACACCCTTGTGCCGCGTCTGCTGGCGATGGGAGCGGATGTCGAGCGTGTACACCTGATAACGGGCACAGTGGATGACAATGGCAGACGGCGTGGATTTGATCCTTCTGTTGATATACCGGTGCTGGAAAAGGCATTGCTCAGGGTGAATCCGCGCCTGCTGATTCTTGATCCCATATCAAGCGCCGTATCGAGAGACAGTCATCAAAACACCGAGGTCCGGCGGAGTTTGCAACCGGTCGTCGATTTGGCGGGAAGACTGGGATGCGCTGTCTTGGGGATCACCCATTTCACCAAGGGCACTGCCGGCAGAGATCCGCTGGAACGCGTCACCGGGTCGCTGGCCTTCGGAGCGTTTGCCCGCGTGGTATGGGCGACCATCAAACCCGCGCAGGAATCCGATGACCAGCAAAGACGGCTGATCCGCACGAAGTCCAACATAGGGCCTGATGGTGGCGGCTTCGAGTATGACCTGACACAGACCACCGTGCCCGGGCATAGCGACCTGTACGCCTCTTGCATCCTATGGGGGGAAGCACTGGAGGGGAGCGCCAGAGAGTTGGCCGGCCAGATCGAAGAGGAGAAAGCATCCGGCGAAGAAAAGGGGCTGTCGCCGCGAGAAGAAGCAACCGAGTTTCTGCTGGATATTCTGTCTGATGGCCCCAGGATGCAGAAGGAAATTGTCGAGATCGCTGATCAGGATGGGATCGCGCTCAAAACCCTGAAGCGGGCAAAAAAAGACGAAGGGATTGTATCCACCAAACTGGCTAACGGTTGGCAGTGGAGTCTTAAAAACTGGGTCACTGGAGCAGATGCCGATGGTGACCAAGAAGGTCAAGGGGGCCAAGAAGGCCACAATTCTATATATAGGAAAACTGGCCCACTTGGCCCACTTGCCGATGGCGACCCGACGGAAAGCCGACAAAATCAGGCTGCCTGCCAAGAAGGCCAAGGGGGTCACATTCCAGACGGTAACACCCTGATGGATGGTGAAGTATGAATGCCGCCGAGGTCATCGCCGAGATCAAGCAGGCTGGTGGCGAAATCTGGGCAGAGGGAGAACGGCTCAAGTTCCGGGATATCCCGGCCCGTCTGGTCCCCGCCATTCGTGAACACAAAACTGCGCTGCTGGCGCTGCTAAAGGAGGAGCAGACAGGTCCACAATACGCCCAGGCAGTCAGCGTCGTTCCTGAGCCAGCTATGGCCCCGCAACCAACACCAACAATCGTCTCTTGTAGGCAATGCGTCCATTTCCAGCCCGGGTTCACGGCGCTGGGGGTAGGCGTCTGCCTGGCGACTACGAACGGATTGCCGCCAAAGGAGCAACGCGGGTATCTGGCCGCTTACCCGATGGCTCCGCGTCGCTGCCCTGAGTATGCCGGCACAGGCAGTTCCCTAACGTAAGCATAACGAAAACCGGCTATCTGCAAAAACTGGTTGGAAGCCAGTGACTTTTGAGGTCAACGCACCTTGCTGGCGCGACAGTTGGAATAGGGATACCGACGGCGACCGTTTCCAGAAGGCCTCTTGGTTGGAATGGAATGAGTGTCCGGTTTACGAAACCATGGCCTACCGCCGCCCCCGGCCAGAAGCAGAAGGTCGCCCCGCAGCGATCACCATCCTGTGAAGACTGATTGCAGACATTCAGCAGCGGAAAGCAAATGACATCATCCGACCCATAGCTGCCAGATAGCTGCGTGCAACGGCTATGGCGGCTCAGTGAACAGATAGCTGCCTACACGGTGTTAGTGATAGCGTATCCCTCATCCAAAGACATCTTCGTTAAACAAGGCATTGTTAGAACAAGAATCTCTACATCGGTGGGCAGAGCGGATCCATGCCGAGATGGTCGCATAACCATTATTGGGCTTCTTTCTAAATACAGCGTAATCGGCTTAAATCGGTAAATATCGTTTGACATCAGACGGCCAATTCGTATATTTTCAAGTGATTTGAATGGGAGAACTCCGCCTGTTTTCCCTAACCTCGCCTCTGGCGAGCGCATGGCTTAACCCCAATCGCCCACGAGGAGCTTGAGAAATGGCCGAGATGGAAGACCGCTGGTTATCGATAAGTGAGATCTGCAAGTACCTCGGGGTCAGCAATGACACCGTGTACAAGTGGATTGATAAACATGAAATGCCCGCGCATCGCATGGGCCGCCTCTGGAAGTTCAAGAAGGATGAGGTGGACGAATGGGTGAAGGCTGGTGGCGCTGCCGAGCATTACAAAAGGGAATCCTGACCAAGAATGAGTAACGACAGGTACAGCATGTCATTTACAACGGGCAGTCTCTTTTACCGCGAATCGGTGAAGCTGGCCGCGCTGTATCTTGATCTTGGCGATTGGAACTCTGTTCGAGACAAGGTCATCGCAGAAAATCTACTACAGACCAGAACACTGACTACGCTCAAGCGAGCCTGCCGCGAGGTCCTTTCTCGGCTGAGGACTCTGAGTTCTGGTGAGCTTGAGTTCCTTGTTGAGGGCAGCCATCAAGAACAAGCCTATCTCCTGTGGCTCGCCGTTTGCCGTCGGTACAGATTCATCGCTGATTTTGCCGTCGAAGTGCTTCGCGAGCGCTACATCACGCTGAAGACTAATCTGGCCCACGAGGATTTTGATTCCTTCTTCAACCGAAAGTCCGAATGGCACCTGGAACTGGATGAGATAACTCCAGCGACGCGAAGCAAATTGCGGCAGGTCCTATTCAAGATACTGCGCGAGGCGGATCTCTTAACGGCCAACAACATGATAAACGCTGCCATGTTCAGCCCGAGACTGTTGGATGTGATCCATCGTGGTAGCCGCAGTGATGTTTCGTACTTCCCTGTATTTGAATCCGATCTGAAGGGGATGGCGTAGTGGCAGCAGATATAGCCAGAATGCCAATGCAAGACAGGTTTCAGCATCTCTTTGCTGTGATCTCTGGCCAGCGTTTTCTCAACAAGCAAGGTCTCGGTAACGAGGTTCCTTTCTTCATCTGTCCCTTCAAGACGGATGAGTCCGTTGAAATGGAGCGGCTCCAGCGTCAGCTGGTCAATCGCCTTGAGCAGGCCGGTGTCCGGATACTGGAGATCAACCTGTACGACCTTTCGATAGAAATCCTCAAAGAACGTGATGTCTGGAACCAAGTTCTCGAGATAGAGGAGTCTGTCTCCAAAGAGCAGCTCAAAGAACTGCTGCAAGGAGTGCTGGACCCCGAAGCGCATCTTGTTCCGGCCATTGCGGCCAAGCTGGCAAGCACGGATTTCGAGGTTCTTTTTCTGTCCGGCGTTGGCGAGGTGTTTCCCTACATCCGCTCGCACAACGTTTTGAATAATTTGCAGAGCACGGCGAAAGAAAAGCCGACCGTCATGTTTTTCCCAGGAGCCTACACCCACTCCCTGGAGTCAGGAGCATCTCTCGATCTCTTCGGAAGGCTGCATGACGACAAGTACTACCGTGCATTCAACATCTTTCACTGCGAAGCATAAACGAGGGAAGCGTGATGACTCTTAAGACCATTTTTAACAAGCCAGTTGACCGCCCGATTGAAGGGGTCATCAAAGCTGACGATGAAGCCAGCCTTCGCCTCGAAATTGAAGAATACGTGCTGACCAATGAAGTCGAGAAGCGGCTTGAGTCTTTCCTGGATGCCTACAACAACTACGAAGGTGCCAACGGCGTTTGGGTTTCCGGTTTCTTTGGGTCCGGTAAATCCCACCTGTTGAAGATGCTGGCGCTCTTGCTCGAAAACCGGCAAATCGACGGGGCCTCCTCACTTGACCTGTTCCTGCCGAAGTGTGGTGACAACGAAATCCTTCGCGGCGATCTCAAGCGAGCGGTCGCCATCCCGTCGAAAAGCATTCTGTTCAATATCGACCAGAAAGCGGATGTCATCAGCAAGACCCAGATCGATGCGCTCCTTGCTGTTTTTGTCAAAGTCTTTGACGAGATGTGCGGCTACTACGGTAAGCAGGGACACATTGCCCAGTTCGAGCGCGACCTCGACAGCCGTGGTCTCTACGAACAGTTCAAGTCCGCCTATGAATCCATGGCAGGCAGAACATGGCAAAAAGGCCGCGAACAGGCCCTGCTGGAGGCGAAAAACATCGCCAAAGCCTATGCCCAGGCAACGGGTGGCGACGAGCCGTCAGCCATGGGAATACTGGATAAGTACCGCAGCCAATACCGGGTCTCCATCGAGGATTTTGCTGAACAGATAAACGCCTATATCGAACGGCAATCGACCCAGGAAAATCAAAAAGAATTCCGCTTGAATTTCTTTGTCGACGAGGTCGGTCAGTACATCGCCGAAAACGTCAAGCTCATGACCAACCTCCAGACCATTGCCGAAAGCCTGGCCACCAAATGTCGAGGCCGCGCATGGGTCGTCGTGACCGCCCAGGAAGATATGGGGACAGTCGTGGGTGAGATGGGCAAACAACAGGGTAACGACTTTTCAAAAATTCAGGCACGATTTGCTAACCGCATGAAGCTTACCAGCGCCGATGTGGCAGAGGTCATTCAAAAGCGCCTGCTGACGAAAAACGAAGAAGGCGTTCGTCTGCTGTCGGACATTTATCACGCGCAGTCCAACAACTTTAAGACCCTATTCGACTTTGCGGATGGGTCCCAAACCTACCGGAACTTTCAGGATCGGGATCACTTCATTCACAGCTACCCGTTTACCCCGTACCAATTCTCACTGTTCCAGTCGGCCATTCAGAATCTGTCGCAGCATAACGCCTTCGAGGGCAAGCACAGCTCGGTGGGCGAACGATCCATGCTGGGAGTGTTCCAGCAGGTTGCGATCCAGATCGGGGATCATGAAATTGGCCAGTTGGCGACCTTCGACCTGATGTTCGAGGGGATTCGCACCGCGCTGAAATCCAATATCCAGCGAGCCATCATTCAGGCGGAAAACCATCTTGACGGTCCCTTTGCGATCCGTCTGTTGAAAACGCTCTTCCTGGTCAAATACGTCAAGGAGTTCAAGCCGACTCTTCGGAATCTGTGCGTCCTGATGCTGGACGGCTTCAATCAGGATTTGCCTGCACTGCGAAAGCGTGTCGAAGAAGCCCTCAGCCTTCTGGAACAGCAGACCTATGTGCAGCGCAATGGCGAGATCTACGAATACCTCACCGACGAGGAAAAAGACGTCGAACAGGAAATCAAGAACACCGAGGTGGAGTCGTCAGACGTTTCCGCCGAGCTTGAGAAGCTCGTTTTTGACCACGTCATCAAGCATCGGAAGATTCGTTACGACGAGAACGGCCAGGACTACCCGTTCTCCAGAAAGCTCGATGATCGGTTGCACGGGCGGGAGTACGAGCTGGCTATCCATGTCATCAGCCCGTTCCATGAAAACGCCGAAAGTGAGTCCATCCTGCGGATGCAGAGCATGGGCCGGGACGAGCTGCTGGTCCTGATGCCTGCGGATGAACGCCTGGTTCGCGACATCTTGATGTACAAGCGGACTGAAAAATACATCCGCCAGAACATTTCGATCACACAGCAGGAGGCGGTGAAACGCATCCTGACCGACAAGGGCTTCCAGAACCGGGAACGGTATGCCGAGCTCCAGCAGCGCGTTCAAAGCCTGATGGGTAAGGCCAAGTTATTCATGGCAGGTGCCGACATCGAAATCGGTTCCGAGGATGCGCAGACCCGGGTGCTGCGCGGGTTCCATGAACTCGTCTCTCGTGCATATTCGAACCTTCGTATGCTGCGCGGCATCACCTACACCGAGAACGACATCGCCAAATGCCTCAAGCACTCACAGCAAGGATTGTTTGGCAACGATGCCACTTCCCTTGCCGAGTCCGAGCAGGAGCTTTTGGCCTTCATCCAGAGCAATAACCGGGGCGGCGTGCGTACCACGCTGAAAAACCTGCTGGAGAAATTCGAGCGCAAACCCTACGGCTGGTACTACGCCGCCGTGCTTTGCACGCTGGCCAACCTGTGCGCTCGCGGCAAGGTCGAGGTTCGCACCGACGGCAACCTGCTTGAAGAAGACGAGCTGGAACGGACACTGCGCAATACCCATGGCCACGGCAATGTAGTGCTGGAGCCCCAGGTCGAGTTCACCGCGTCGCAGGTCCGCGCCCTCAAGGAGTTCTTTGAGGACTTCTTCGATGCCCCGCCCCGCGCCAGTGAGGCAAAAGCCCTCGGCAAGGAAACCGGCATCGCGCTCCAGGATCTGACGCATCAGCTCACCCCGTTGGCGGCACAGGCATCCCAATATCCGTTCCTGAATGTGCTGACACCGGTGCTTGAGAAGCTCAAAGAGCTGACCGGCAAGCCCTATACCTGGTATCTGACCGAACTCACCCGCCAGGAAGTCGCGCTGCTCGACATGAAGGAAAGCGTCATCGATCCTGTCCGCAAGTTCATGAGCGGCCCGCAGAAAGGCATTTTCGATAACGCCCGCAAGTTCGTTCAAACCCAGGAGCCCAACTTCACCTACATCGAAGAAGAGGTGGGAAGTGGGAAGTGGGAAGTGAGAGAAGGCGATCCTGACGATGTTTCTTCGAGGGTCTTGATAGCGATATTGACCGATCCGGAATGTTTCAAGGGCAACCGCATGCAGCAGGTTAAGACGCAAGTCGAAACGCTGCAGGAAAAAGTCAACGCCCAGATTGAGGCCGAAATTGCCAAAGCCAAGGAGACGGTTGCCGCCCTCAAAGGCCGCCTCTGCGGCATGGACGAATTTGGCGCATTGAATGGCGATCAGCAGGAGCAGATCACCCGTCCGTTCAACGAATTCAACACGGCCATTGAGCGCCAGAAGCTGATTGCCGTTATCCGCGACACCCTGCGCCGGTTTGAGGAAAGCGACTACCAGCGCCAACTCTCACAGATGACAACCTGGGCGCAACCGGCACCAACACCCGAACCTGCCCCGGAACCCGGGGAAACCGGCACGCCGGATGAAGGTACGAAACCTACGCCACCTGCCCAGCCGGAACAGCGCATCGAGTATGTGCCCAGCCGCTCGGTGAAGGTCTCTTTCGACAAAGCCTGGCTGGCCGACGAAACAGACGTGGAACGCTACCTGGAATCCATGCGCGAGGCGCTGCTGGATGAAATCCGCAAAGGAAAAAGGATTCAAATATGATCACAAATCTGACTCTGAAAAACTTCACAGTCTTCAAAGACTTGTCCATCGATTTTTCCGCCAAGATCAATGTAATCATTGGCGAAAACGGTACTGGGAAAAGCCATTTGTTGAAGGCTGCTTACGCTCTTTGCTCGGCAAATAATGGCCTTAGTAGCCAAAAAGAAGTGTCGGATAAAGAAATAAAAGAGGCTTTAACGAATAAGCTGCTCAATGTTTTTCTCCCCCCTGATCGGAAGCTTGGAAAAATGCGCAAGACAGGGGTGGCTGAAGATGCCTGGATGCGCGCCAGTTTTGTTTCCGACAAAGAGATCGCACTGAAATTCCGCTCAAATTCAAAATCAGTCACAGTCGAAGTGAATAGCGATTACGAGCGCTATAGCTTGAGTCCTATCTTCATTCCCACGAAAGAACTCCTGACATTTCTGAGAGGTTTCGGAAACGTCGAGATGGATACGAGTGTTCTCAAACTCATTTTCGATGAAACCTATTTTGATCTTGCTACCAAGCTTCTCAATGACGCTGGCCGGGAACCACGAGAAAAAGAAGAGTGGTTGCTCGAAAACTTGGTGAACAAAATGGAAGGACAATTTTCGCTGGATGCCGGAGAAATGTCATTCCAACCTGGCACCTACATTGAATATGCCGACGGAAAGGCCAAGGATGGCAAGCTGACCTATTTTTCGCCGCAAAGAAAAGATGTGTTTAGCCCCAATATGATGGCGGAAGGATTTCGTAAATTCGGTGTATTACAAAGACTATTACAAAATTGTTCCCTTGTTCCTGGTGTTTCAGGCTCGTTGTTCTGGGATGAACCGGAGTCAAATTTAAACCCACAGCTGATGAAACTGCTCGTGCAGACAATGCTGGATCTGTCGCGCAGCGGCCAGCAAATCATTCTGGCGACCCACGACTATGTGCTGCTCAAGTGGTTTGATCTCCTCGTCAACACTGATACAGGGGATCACATTAGATTTCATGCGCTTTCAAGGGAGAATGGGGATGTGCATGTTCAGTCTGCTGATGATTATCGACAGCTGAACACCAATGCGATCACCAATACATTCAGCGATCTTTACGATGAAGAGATCAAGCGCTCTTTGGGAGGTGCTTGATGACAGTTTTAGTTGAGAATGACTTGGAGTTTGATTTTAGCTCGGCCATGGAAGCGATCATCTTCGATGATGATACCTTGCACAATCCCAGCACCATCAAGAGAGTGGACTTCATTGCTGAGTTCAACGACCGTTTTATATTTCTCGAAGTTAAAGATCCTGATATGCCCGGGGCAGCCAATCCAGAAGCGTTCAAAACAAAGCTGCTTACCGGAAACCTCATACCTGATTTGGCTGGGAAGTACCGGGACAGCTCATGGTTTCGAACGCTCAGTGGAAAAGCCACAAAGCCCATCCACTATGTCGTATTGATCTCTATGGCCAGCCTGGAGCCAGCTTTGTTGCTGGCAAAACAGGACGAGCTGAAACGGTCTATGCCTATCACGCATAAAGATTGGTCAGCACCCTGTGTGGCTGGCTGCGCAATTTTGAATATGGATCAGTACAAAAAACAGTTCGGCGCAAATTCAGTCCGGCGATTGAGTGCGGGAGGCTAACGATGGAAACACTTAAATTAAAGCGCTTCGCTCAATACGCCCGACGTTCTCTGCTGGAACAGGTCTCCGCCAAGCTGAAACTTGTGCTGGCAGAAAACAGCGCGGCTCGGCGTGAACGTGCCGAGGCCATCAAGCGGCTCGAAGAGGCGATCAAGGGGCACGGTAAGGAACAGGTCATCGAGCGGGTAGCCTACATCTGGTTCAACCGTTTCTGTGCCCTGCGCTTCATGGATGTGAACCGCTATAACCGAGTCAATATTGTATCTCCAGCCGACCCCGGTCAGTTCCAGCCCGAGATTCTGGCCGAAGCCAAGATGGGGCACATCGACGAAGAGATGGTGCACGACAAAGTCCGGCAACAGATCTTCGCTCTGCTCGACGGCAAAGCGCCCAGCCGCGATCCGCAGGGCGAGGCTTACCGCCTGCTGGTGGTCGCCGCCTGCAACTTCTGGAACAAGGCGATGCCTTTCCTGTTCCAGCGCATCGACGACTACACCGAACTGCTGATGCCCGACGACTTGCTCTCGGGCAACTCCATCCTCGCCTATACCCGCGAAGCGATGACGCCGGATACCTGCAAAGACCCAAAAACTGAAGAACCAATTGTTGAAGTCATTGGCTGGCTTTACCAGTTCTACATCTCCGAGAAGAAGGACGAGGTGTTCGACGGCCTGAAGAAGAACAAGAAGATCACGCCCGAGAACATTCCCGCCGCCACCCAGCTTTTTACCCCGCACTGGATCGTCCGCTACCTGGTGGAAAACTCCCTCGGCCGCCTGTGGCTGCTCAACCGACCAAAGTCGAAGATCTTTCAAAAAATGAAGGATAGCGGAGAGCCATGCTACTACATCAAGCCCGAACAGGCCGAGACTGACTTCCTGCGCATCACCAAACCGGAAGAAATTAAAATCTGCGACCCGGCCTGCGGCTCCGGCCACATGTTGACCTACGCCTTCGACCTGCTCTATGCCATCTATGAGGAGGAAGGCTACGAGCCCGCCGAGATCCCGGAGAAGATTCTCACACACAATCTCTACGGTATCGAGATCGACGAACGCGCCGGGGAGCTGGCCGCCTTTGCCCTGACCATGAAGGCCCGCGCCAAGCAGCGCCGGTTTTTCAACAAGGGCGTCAAGCCAAACATCTGCGTGCTGGAGAATGTCCACTTCGACGGGAGCGAATTGACGGACTACATGGATTTTGTCGGGCGTGACCTTTTCACCGCGCCACTGCAAACCACCCTGCGCCAGTTTGAAGAAGCCGACAACTTCGGCTCCCTGATCCGTCCCGATGTTACCGACGTGGACGGCATGCTCAAGATCCTGGAGTCAAAGAACGTCTCCGGGCAGTTGTTTATCAGCATGACCCATCAGAAGGTGCTGCAAGCCCTGCGGCAGGCTGATTACCTGAGCCCGCAATACCATGTGGTGATTGCCAATCCGCCGTATATGGGTGGCAAGGGGATGAATGGGCGACTGGCCGCATGGGTAAAGGACAATTACCCGAACACCAAGTCTGATCTTTTTGCCATGTTCATAGAGCGCAACCTCGACCTTGCCCAGAAGCATGGCGCAGTTGCGATGATTACCATGCAGAGCTGGATGTTCTTGTCATCGTTCGAGGCACTGCGTGCGCGGGTTCTGGGACAGAACACACTGCTATCAATGGCTCACTTAGGTGCGAGGGCTTTTGACAGCATCGGCGGTGAAGTGGTTTCAACCACTGCCTTTGTATTGGAGAACTCAAATCGGCTGGATTACAAGGGCGGCTATTTAAGGTTGGTTGCTGGTAGTTCTGAAGCTGAGAAAGACGCCGCCATCCGAGAAGCGGTTATGAATCCTGATTGCGGTTGGCTCTATCATGCCTCGGCAATAGATTTTAAGAGGATTCCGGGGAGCCCGATTTCCTATTGGGTCAATGATAATGTTCGGGCAGCATTTGATGACGCCGCTGTTGAAGACGTAGCCATACCTAAATTCGGCATGTCAGTTGGCGACGGGGAAAGATTTATTCGCTTTTGGTATGAAATAGAAGCTGCATCCATAGGAAGCAATTGTACCTCTGAAGATACATTTGCAGAGGGAGGTTACAAGTGGTGTCCCATGGATAAAGGCGGAGAATATAAGAAGTGGTATGGTAACCAATACCACGTCGTCTTATGGGAAAATCGAGGCCATGAGATTAGAAATTTCGCTCGTTCTGCAGTCCGTAGCCCACAATATTTTTTCAAACCACACTTTTCATGGACTCTTGTCGCCTCCGGAGCCTTCTCTTCAAGATATTTCCCTCATGGGTATATCTTAGATACCGCTTCAAACTGCATCTATTTCGAAAAGAATTCGCTGAAATCCAAGCTCTTAGGGTTGTTCAACTCAAAACTATCAAGCTATCTGCTCCAACTTTTAAATCCAACAATGAACTTCAGTTGTGGTGTTGTAGGTAAATTACCATCTGCTAGCCAAGTCAGCTACGACAAGTCCATTGCCGATTCTGCGATAAAAATAGCAAAAGATGACTTCGACTATAATGAAACTTCTATTCTTTTCCCTGGTGGGTCGATTTTTCTCTTGGAGGGGAGACTTTTCGATAGAAGTTTAGCAAAAACATATTCCAATGTTCGCGCCCACTGGCGGGAGATGACGCTGGAGATGCAGCAACTGGAGGAAAAGAACAACCGTATCTTCATCGACGCCTACGGCCTGCAGGACGAACTAAAGCCCGAGGTGCCGCTGAACGAGATCACCCTGACCTGCAACCCGCACTACCGCTACGGTAACAACAAGAGCGAGGACGAGTTGGAGGCGCTGCTGCTGGCCGACACCATACGCGAGCTGGTTTCCTATGCCGTGGGCTGCATGTTCGGTCGTTACGCGTTGGACAAGCCGGGGCTGATCCTGGCCAACCAGGGCGAGACCATCGAGGACTATCTGAAGCGGATTCCGGAGCCCAGCTTCCCGGCGGATGACGACAACGTCATCCCCATGCTCGACGGCGACTGGTTCACCGACGACATCGCCGAGCGCTTCCGCAAGTTCCTGCGCGTGGCCTTTGGCGAGGAGCACTATGAGGCCAACCTCCAGTTCGTCGAAAAGGCGCTGGGCAAGAATGGCAAGGCCAGCGACATCCGCGATTACTTCCTTAAGGATTTCTATACCGACCATGTAAGGCGCTACAAGAAGCGCCCCATCTACTGGCTGTTCTCCAGCCCCAAGGGCAGCTTCAACGCGCTGATCTACATGCACCGCTACCGCCCGGATACCGTCAGCGTGGTGCTCAACGACTACCTGCGCGAGTTCCGCACCAAGCTCACCTCGCACAAGAACCACCTGGAGGCGGTCAGCATCAGCGCCAGCAGCAGCCAGGGTGAGAAGACCAAGGCTCTGAAGGAGATCGAGAAGATCACCAAGATGATCGCCGAGATGGAGGAGTACGAACGCGAGGTGCTTTACCCGCTGGCCACCGAGCAGGTAGAGATCGACCTCGACGACGGCGTGAAGGTCAACTACCCCAAACTCGGCGCGGCCTTGAAGAAGATCGTCGGCCTGGATGCGAAAGAGGATTAAGGAGCGCCATTGATGGAAAACCGCATTGCCCAGGCCCTGACCAAACTCTTTGACCGGCACCGGATCGTCTTCTGGTACGACGCCAAGCAGGAGTTGCGCGACGACTTCGAGGCGCTGTCGCTCCCCGGCATCGAGAAGCTGGAGCTGATCAACAACGAGTACGGCATCAAGTACAAGCTGCTGCGCGAGCAACCGGAACAGAAATTCCTGCTCTACCGCGAGGGGCCTCAGCCCGCCGATCTGGATAACTGGCTGCTGGACGTGCAGCTCGCCCACGGCGAGTTCCGTACCGATCAGGTGGCCATCTGGCTGTCCGAACTGGAGCTCGGCCTGGAGTTCACGGATGTAGTGCAGGCCCATGCGGAGCTCTTCCAGGCGATCAAGCGCAAGGACGCCCTCAAGAAACTGCTGAAAGCGGATGACACCGCCGGACAGATTCGCCTGAAGATGCTGGCGGTATGCACCGGCAGCGAGCCGCGCATGGATGCGGTGGTTGAAAACCTGCTGCAGGAGCTGGCCGACGGCCGGGATGAGAAGATCAAGCTGATCGGCCGATGCAGCCTGGACGGCTTTCTCTGGGAACAGATGACCCGCTGCTACGGCTACAAGTCCGACGAGCCGGGCATCCGCGACTTCGCCATCGAGCTGTTCAAGTCGTGCTACGCCATGGGCACCGACGGCCAGGTGAAACTGACCGGCGACGCCATGGTGTTTCTCAAGCGCTGGAAGGACAGTCGCCAATTCGAAGGCGGCTTCGAGACCCTCTCGGGAGAATGCGCCGAGGTCCTTGGCATCGAGCAGGATCTGGCCAAGCGGGATTTCCGCGAGTTGATCGAGTTGGATTACTTCCGCCTGATTGACCAGAAGATCATCAGCGATCTGGTGCGGGCGGTGGCAGCCCACACGGCCTCCAGCAGTGACGTGGCGATCTGGGTCCGCCAGCGGCGACAAGGCCACTGGTATCGCGAATACCGCCATCTTTACGAGGCGGTCGATTACGCCGCCCGGTTTGTCCATGCCCTGGGCGAGGCCAAGCTCGCCATGGACAGTCTGGCCGAAGGCGTGCAGCGCTACAGTCGCTTCTGGTATCAGCTCGATCAGCTCTACCGCAAGTTCACCTACCATGTGCGCATGTCGGGACAGGCGTCGTTGATGGACAGCCTGACCGACCAGATCGAAAACCTTTACTCCAACAACTACCTGCTGAAGCTGGGCGACCGTTTTCAGACCTTCGTGGATGCGGCATCCAAGTGGGAAGCCTTTCCCGTGCGCAAGCAGAATGAGTTTTTCGAGCACTGGGTACAGCCATTCCTGCGCAAAGACAACAAAGTCTGTGTGATCATCTCCGATGCCATGCGCTATGAGATCGGCGATGAACTGCTGAGCCTGATCCGCCAAGAGGACCGTTACAGCGCCGAACTGGAACCGGCGCTTTCGATGCTGCCCAGCTACACCCAGATCGGCATGGCGGCGCTGTTGCCCAACAAAGCGCTGGCGATTGCCGACAACGAAACCGGCACCGTGCTGGTGGATGGCCAAAGTTCCCAGGGAACGGCCAACCGCATCAAGATACTTGGCCAGGCGATCAGTCAACGGGCTACCGCCTGCAAAGCTGAAGAGCTTATGGCCATGAAGGGCGACGACTGCCGAGCTCTGGTGCGCGACCATGATGTGATCTACGTCTACCACAACCGCATCGACGCCACCGGCGACAAGAGGGAATCCGAGGAGCGGGTTTTCGAGGCGGTGGAAGAAACGTTGCAGGAGCTGATTCGCCTGATCAAGAAGCTGAACAATGCGAATCTCTACAATTTTTTGGTCACATCGGATCATGGTTTCATCTACCAGAACCGCGCCATCGAAGAGAGTGACTTTTCCGGGGTCGATGCCGAGGGCGATCAGATTCTGTTCCGGGACCGCCGCTTCGTGCTCGGCAAGGGGCTTGCCGAGGCATCCAGCCTGCACAAGTTCACCCCCGAGCAGCTTGGCCTTGCCGGTGAGGTGGAGGTGCAGATACCCAAGTCGATCAACCGCCTGCGCCTGAAGGGCTCCGGCAGCCGCTTTGTGCATGGCGGCGCGTCGTTGCAGGAGGTGGTGATCCCGGTGCTCAAGATCAACAAGAAGCGCCAGAGCGATGTAACCGCCGTCGAGGTGGACATCCTGCGCGGAGCCAGCTCGGTGATCACCTCCGGGCAGCTGGCGGTGACGATGTATCAGGCCGGGCCGGTGACGGACAAAATCCAGTCGCGAGTACTGCGGGCTGGCATCTATACCGAGGCTGGCGACCTGATCTCCGACAGCCACGACCTGACCTTTGACCTGAGCTCGGACAATCCACGGGAGCGGGAGCTGCAAGTGCGCTTTGTGCTGACGCGCAAGGCTGACGAGGCAAACGGTCAAGAGGTCATTCTGCGGCTGGAGGAAAAGCATGCCGGAACTTCTCATTACAAAGAATACAAGTCGCTCCGGTATTTGATGCGGCGCTCATTTACCAGCGATTTCGACTTTTAAAGGCAGGTGACCGATGAAGGAACTTGACCAGAAAATCAACACACACTTCCCGGGACTCGTTGTTCGCAAGGATCTCGTCAAGACGGTCAAGGGCAACGCCATCGTTCCCTCCTACGTGCTGGAATACCTGCTGGGCCAGTATTGCGCCACCAGCGATGAGCCGACCATCCAGACCGGTATCGAGACGGTCAAGGAGATCCTTGCCAAGCATTATGTTCACCGGAATGAAGCCGGATTGGTCCGCTCGAACATCAAGGAAAAGGGGCGCTACAAGGTCATCGACAAGATCAGTGTCGATCTGAACGACAAGAAGGATGTCTACGAGGCGCAGTTCTCCAATCTGGGCATCAAAGAGGTTCTTGTTGATTCCGGAACGGTGAAAAAGCACCCCAAGCTTTTGGTCGGTGGCGTGTGGTGCATTGCTGATCTGGAATATGAGTTTACCGAAGACAAAAGCGCCAGCCCCTGGATCTTGTCGACCCTCAAGCCGATCCAGCTCTCCCATTTCGATTTCGACGGTTACGTTGAAGCTAGAGCGCAATTCACGATCGACGAGTGGATCGACCTGCTGGTGCAAAGCATCGGCTTCAACCCGGAGATGTTCGGCAAGCGCAGCAAGCTGACCCAACTGCTCCGCCTGATCCCGTTTTGCGAGCGTAACTACAACCTGATCGAACTTGGCCCCAAAGGGACCGGCAAATCGCACATCTACTCGGAGTTCTCGCCGCACGGCATTCTGATCTCCGGCGGCGAGGTCACGGTTCCTAAGCTGTTCGTGAACAACTCTTCCGGAAAAATTGGCCTAGTCGGTTACTGGGATTGCGTCGCCTTCGACGAGTTTGCCGGAAAGCAAAAGCGCGTGGACAAGGCCCTGGTCGACATCATGAAGAACTATATGGCCAACAAGTCCTTCTCGCGAGGCGTCGAGACCCTGGGCGCGGAGGCCTCCATGGTGTTCGTGGGCAACACCCAGCACACCGTGCCCTACATGCTCAAGCACTCGGACCTGTTTTGCGAACTGCCCGACAAGTTTTACGACTCCGCATTTCTTGACCGCATCCACTTCTACATCCCCGGCTGGGAGGTCGACATCATTCGGGGCGAGATGTTCTCCAGCGGTTACGGCTTCGTGGTGGACTACCTGGCCGAGATCCTACGCTCGCTGCGCAATCACGATTACTCGGACCGCTACAAGGAGCACTTCTCCCTTTCCTCAGATATCTCGACGCGGGACCGCGATGGCATCAACAAGACGTTCTCCGGCTTGATGAAGATCCTCTTTCCGCATGGGGGCGCAACCAAGGAAGAGGTCGAGGAGCTGCTACGTTTCGCGATTGAAGGCCGCAAGCGCGTCAAAGACCAGCTGATGCGCATCGACTCCACCTATGGCAACGTCCGCTTTACCTATCAAGACAGTGATGGCCAGGCCAAGCCTGTCACCACGCTCGAAGAGGAGGAATACCCCGGCTACTACCACAAGACCATCGCCGAGGGTGAAGACGGGGAAATCGTAGAAGCTGCGCAACCGGACTCGCCCCAAGGTCCATCCGAATCCCTGGCTCCGACCGAGCCTGTCCTCAAGGAAAAACACCTCACATTCCAGGAGAACCAGAAGGGCCTTTCCTTCGATACGCTGCTCGGCCCCTACCTCAAGGGCGCGACCGCAATCACTGTCACCGATCCGTACATCCGACTGTTCTACCAGGTGCGCAACTTCATGGAGTTCCTGGAGACCGTGGTCAAGCACAAGGCTCCGGATGAGGAGGTCTCCGTGCATCTGGTGACGACGGAAGACGAGTTCAAAGGCGAACAGCAGAAGGACAACTTCGAGAAGATGAAGGAGTCCGCAGGCAGCGTGGGCGTGAACTTCACCTGGGAGTTCGACGGCACCGGCACGATCCACGCCCGCCACATCGTGACCGACCATGGCTGGAAAATCTCCCTGGATCGCGGCCTCGACATCTTCCAGCACTACGAGATGAACGATGCCTTCACCTTCGCCAATCGCCTGCAGCAATACCGCCCATGCAAGGCGTTCGAGGTGACGTTCATTAAATACAAGCCGAATGGATCTGAGGGGGAATAACATGAGCGGGATATCGGCATCACTGACCAAATGGTTTTCAGAACGCTTCCAGTGGCTCCAGATTGCGGCTACTCGGCTACTCCAGCAGTCTGAGCTTACTGACAAAGACGTCTCTGAGCTCGCAACCCTGTGTCAGCAGGAAGCCGACGGAAAGTTGCCCAAAACGACTTGTTCCTTTCCCGCTTCCGCGTTTTCCCAGGGCGCTGCAGGCACCTTGCGTTTGTGCTCAATCAGTGATGTCGAAGGAGTTAACGCCCTTGCTCCGAAAAAACCACTTGAGTTTGGTAAGGGTAATATCACGATTGTTTATGGCAACAACGGGTCAGGTAAATCCGGTTACGTCAGACTCCTCAAGCATGTATGCGGTGCCCGCGAGACGGGTACCCTTCACCGCAATGTCTACAAGCCCGGCTCTGCCGTACAGAAAGCCTGCATTTCGTTTGAGCAGGACGGCATTCCGAAGAGTCATACGTGGTCAGGACAAGGGATCTGCGATGACCTCAATAGCGTTGATATTTTCGACACATCCTTTGGCAAGGTCTTTGTCAGCAGCGAAGACGAGGTGAGCTACGAGCCGCCGGTATTATCATTTTTCAGCTCGCTTATCCTCGCTTGTGAAAAGGTCGCCTCCGCCCTGGACGCTGAAACCAATCGGCACCAGTCAAAAAAGCCGAATATCCCGGCTGACAAGAAGGTAACTCCCGAAGGCATCTGGTACGAAGCCATCAGCGCCAAGACCACCACCCAGGACATCGACAAGCACTGCGCATTTGGCAGCGCTGACGAGACCAAGATGCAAACGCTGCAGCAGCGCCTTGCCGAACAGGCACCGGCGGAAAAAGCGAAGCAGCTGAGAAAACAGAAACAGTATATCGACACTCTGGTCCAGGATGCCCAAAAGTATCTGGAACAATTATCGGACGAGAATTACCGACGGATCATTGCTGCCAAGAAGAAGTCGATCCTCAAGAAGACAGCGGCAGATACGGCGGCGGAAAAGGTGTTCTCCGGCAGCGAGTTGGAAGGCATCGGCTCTGATGTCTGGAAAGAGCTTTGGGAAGCGGCCCGGAACTACTCCGTATCGGCTGCCTACAAAGAAGCCGAGTACCCGAATGTTTCTGATGGTTCCCGTTGTGTCCTGTGCCACCAGACCTTGACCCAGGAGGCCAAGGAGCGGTTGGTCTCCTTTGAAAATTTCGTGAAGGGCGAAATGCAGAAAGCCGCAACGGATGCGGCCAAGGAATATGAGACCGCCAGTCAAACTATCGAGGCGCTACCGACATCGGAGACGTTGAAGACACGTATCGATGCGGCTGGCATTCCACAGGATGAAGTCACCAACCAGGTGACGGATTTCTTTGCTCAATTGCAGACCAGGAAAGACCAACTGCCTGGGATCGATTCCGAAGAAGCCATTCCCGATCCTCTGCTCTCGCCGAAATGGATCGATGAAGCCAACGCCCAGTCGAAAAGCCTTGGTGAACTCGCGGCAAGATATGACGAAGACGCCAAAAGCGACAATCGAGAGGAGATCAAGAAAGAGCTAAACAGCCTGCAGGCCAGAAAGTGGTTGTCTGAGCACCGCGCCGCCATTGATGAAGAAGTCACCCGATTGAAGCTACTGAACCAGATTCAGGAAGCCAAGAAGTCGACCAACACCAAAGCCCTGTCCCAGAAGAAAGGGGAGCTGGCAGAAGCCTTGATCACGGATGCGTTCGTGCAAAGGTTCAACGCGGAGCTCAAGACCCTGGGCGCGTCTCAGGTAAAGGTTGAGCTCGTGAAATCAAAAGTCTCCAAGGGCCGCGTTCTTCATAAGCTCCAGCTTCGAGGTGCCTCCCAGAATGGGCTCGCCGATGTCCTGAGCGAGGGAGAAAATCGGATCGTTTCCATTGCGGCGTTTTTGGCCGACGTCACCGGCAAGAGCAACCAGGCCCCGTTTATCTTCGACGATCCAATATCGTCGCTTGACCAAAGCTATGAGGAGGCCGTGGTTCAAAGGCTAATCGAGTTGTCTCAGGATAAACAGGTCATTGTCTTTACTCACCGCCTGTCCTTGCTGGGAACGATCAGGCATTTTTCCGAGAAAAAGACCATCAAGCCCGATGTGGTGAGCATTCGCTCTGCGGACTGGGGTACCGGAGAGCCAGCTCCCATTCCACTTTCACAGAGTGACATCGAATCCGCCCTGAACACACTCATGAATCAGCGGTATCAGGATGCAAAGAAGGCGAGCGAGAACGGCGAATTTGAACATGCCGAAATCTTGCTGAAGTCGATATGCAGCGACTTCAGGACGTTGGTGGAGCGCTCTATTGAAAATGATCTGCTGTGCGGGGTGGTTCAAAGATTCCAACGACCGGTCCATACATTGAAGCTCAAGGATCTGGCCAAATTGAAGGACGCGGATTGCAATCTCCTTGATTCGCTCATGACAAAATACTCCGGGTTTGAACACTCGCAGCCAACAGAATCACCTGTGGAGCTGCCGAAGCCAGACGATATTTTGGCCGACATGACTTCATTGAAAAACTGGCGCAAAGAATACGCGAAGCGCCCCGCCTCTGCGGTGGCTGGGTAGCAGTATGAGAGTGCTCCACACATCCGACTGGCACATTGGGCGCACCCTTTACGGCAGAAAACGCTACGAGGAGTTCGAGGCCTTTCTGACCTGGCTGGCTGAGACGATTCAGCAGAATGAAATTGATGCCTTGCTGGTGGCGGGTGATGTTTTTGACACCAGCGCTCCGAGCAATCGCGCCCAGGAGCTCTATTACCGTTTCCTATGCCGGGTGGCTGCCTCATCCTGTCGGCATGTTGTCGTCGTCGCTGGGAACCACGATTCACCGTCCTTTCTCAATGCTCCCAAGGAGCTGCTCAAAGCCCTTGATGTCCACGTGGTCGGTAGTAGCACGGATTCCCCGGAAGACGAAGTGCTGGTGCTCCGTAATGAGCAGGACGCTCCGGAATTGATTGTCTGCGCCGTGCCCTACCTCCGCGACAGGGATATCCGCGTGGCGGAAGCGGGTGAAAGCGTCGAGGACAAGGAGCGGAAATTGATTGACGGCATCCGCACTCATTACGCCGCCATCGCCGCCTTGGCCGAACAGAAGCGCGAGGAACTTGGGGTTGATATTCCCATCGTCGCCATGGGACACCTGTTTACCGCTGGCGGACAAACCGTCGATGGTGATGGCGTGCGCGAACTCTATGTCGGCTCCCTGGCTCACGTGACGGCCGGGATTTTTCCTGCCTGCTTCAACTACCTGGCGCTTGGACACCTCCATGTCCCGCAAAAGGTGAACGGCTCCGAAACCATTCGGTACAGCGGCTCTCCTCTGCCCATGGGGTTCGGAGAGGCAAAACAGCAGAAAAGCGTTTGCCAGGTTGAGTTCCACAGCACGGCTGCATCCGTACAGCTGATCGACGTGCCAATTTTTCAGAAACTTGAGCGCGTCAAAGGAGGCTGGGACGGCATCTCAAACCGCATCCTTGAATTGTCGGCAAGGGACTCCCAAGGCTGGCTCGAAGTCATTTACGAGGGTGACGAGGTCATTGGCGACCTGCGTGAACGCCTGGAGGCCGCTATTTCCGGCACCCAAATGGAAATCCTCCGAATCAAGAACAACCGCATCATCGCCCGCGTGCTGGGACAAATCCATGAAGAGGAAACACTCGACGATTTGAACGTGAACGACGTGTTCGAACGATGCCTCGCCGTTCATGAGGTGCCTGAAGACCAGCGGCCGGAGCTGCTTCGAGCCTACCAGGAAACGGTCTCGTCTCTCTATGAAGACGACGTGCAGGCGGAATAGAGAGGCTGTCGATGAGAATACTGCAGGTACGTTTCAAGAATCTGAACTCGCTGGTCGGCGAATGGCAAATCGACCTGATGCATCCGGCCTTCGCGTCTGATGGCATCTTTGCCATCACCGGTCCCACCGGCGCGGGGAAGACCACGATCCTCGATGCTATTTGCCTCGCTCTTTACGGGCGGACGCCTCGCCTGAATAAGGTAACCAAGAGCGGAAACGAAATCATGTCCCGCCAGACCGGCGAATGCTTTGCCGAGGTAACCTTCGAAACCCAGTCTGGGCGTTACCGCTGTCACTGGAGCCAACACCGAGCGCGCAAGAAACCGGATGGCGAACTCCAGGCCCCGAAGCACGAAATTGCCAATGCCGATTCCGGCGAGATTTTCGAATCCAAGATCAGAGGGGTTGCCGACCAGATCGAGTCGGCTACCGGCATGGACTTTGATCGTTTCACCCGATCCATGTTGCTGGCCCAGGGCGGCTTTGCCGCGTTCCTTCAGGCGGCACCGGATGATCGGGCTCCGATTCTGGAGCAGATCACGGGAACAGAGATCTACAGCCAGATATCCATCCGTGTCCATGAACGCCAGCGCGAGGAGCGGGACAAGCTGAACCTACTCCAGGCGGAAACGGCAGGCATCGTGATTCTTGAGCCGGAGCAGGAACAAGAGATTGGACAGGCACTCGAGACAAAGCAGAAGGAAGAGACAGACCTTGCGGCTAAATCCACTGAGACCGGGAAAGCCATTGTATGGCTCACTACCATCGATGGGCTGAAGAAGGAAATCGGCGACCTGGCTGACGAGGCGAGTAAGCTGCTAAGTGATATCGAGACGTTCAAACCGGATCGTGAAAAGCTCAACCGGGCTTTGAATGCCGCCTCGCTGGACGGCGCATACGCGACGCTCACCGCCACCCGTAAGCAGCAGACGAATGACAGAGCCGCACTGAAAACCGAGGAAGAGGCTCTTCCTGGAATCGAATCCTCCGCCAAGGAACAGGCCGGAGTACTGAAATCGGCTGAGCAACAAACCGCCCGGGCAAAAGAAGAGCTGAAAGCGGCCGCGCCTACATTGCAGAAGGTTCGCTCCCTGGATCAGAAACTTGCCGATCAGAAAAAAGCTGTTTCGGAAGGAGATGAGGGCTGTAAGAAGGATGCGGCCAAGATTGACACTGACAAAAAATCCCAACTTGAAGAACAAAATAAACGTTCCATGGCTCAGGAGACGCTGGAGCTTGTGGGCGGCTACATCAAAGAGCATGCGCAGGATGAATGGCTGATCGGCGGTCTGGCTGGCGTTGAAGAACAGTTCGGCGGCCTGCTCTCCAAGCAAAATGAAATCGTTCAAAAGGAGGCCGCTCAAGAAACCGCCAATACGACTCTGGAACTGGCGGCAAAGTCACTCGAAGACTGTCAGAAGCAATCCGGCATTCGGAAGCAGGAGTTGGAGGACGCCTCGAAGCAGCTTCAGCAGGGTAAAGATGGTTTGAGCCAACTACTGGGGGACCGCTTGTTGCGGGAATACCGCACCGAGAAAGAAACCCTGCTGCGTGAAATGGCCTTCCTGACGAAGATTGCGGAGCTTGAAGATCATCGGGCAAGGCTGGAAGACGGCAAGCCCTGTCCACTCTGCGGCGCAACCGAGCACCCGTTTGCGGAGGGGAATGTCCCTGTTCCCGATGAAACCGAAAAGAAGATCGACTCCCTGACCAGGCTAATCAGTAAAGCCGAGGATCAGGAATCCGCCATCAAGAAACTCGAAGAAGCAGAAAGCCTGGCCCGCAAAAACCTGACGGAGGCCGAAAAGCTGGAGTCAGCAGCGGCTAATGACAAGAAGTCTGCCGAGAAAGCTCTGGCCGAGGTGAAGGACGGCCTGGTAAAACTGCGTGCTGATTTTGCCGAACGCAGGCAGGCCGTCTCTGCCAAACTCCAGCCGCTTGGTATTGCGGACATCCCTGAAACGGACATTTCATCACTGATCGAAACCCTCAGAGCGCGGCTGAAGGCGTGGCAGGCCCAGGTCAAGAAAAAGGCGGACATCGAGAAACAGATTGCCGACATCGACAGCGAGGTGAAGCGGCTGGATGCGGTTATCGAAACTCAAAGCACTGCCCTGACCGAAAAGCTGGAACGCCTGGCGACCTTGAAAAAGGAACTCGCCACCGGAAGTGAAGAGCGTAATGCACTGTACGGCGACAAGAATCCCGACGATGAGGAGGTCCGTTTCAACAAGGCGATTTCCGATGCCGAAGCTGCCGAAAAGCAAGCCAGAGAGCTGAACAATGAGCTCCAACAAAAATGGAATACCGCGAAGTCCCATGTCGAATCTCTGAAGAAACGCATCGACCAACGAGAACCCGAACTGACAAGGCTGGAAAATGAATTCGCCGCAGCACTCGTGCCCGTGGGATTTTCAAATGAAGAACAGTTCCTTGCGGCCATATTGCCTTCTGAAGGTCGGGCTGAGTTGACGGCCACGGCCAAGGATCTGGACGAGCGTCAAGCAGATCTGAAAACCAGACAGAAGGATCGGGAAACGCGCCTAGCTACGGAAATGGCCCGCAAGATCACCGACAAGTCGCTGGAAGAGCTCGAGCCCCAATTCAAGGAGCAAGAGGAGGCCTTGAAAGAGCTGCGGGAGATCATTGCCGGTCTCAAGCACAAGCTAAGTGAAAATACAGCTGCAAAAGAGCGGATAAAGGAAAAGCAGGTAGCTATCGAGGCCCAGAAAAAAGAGTGTCGCAGGTGGGAAAACCTGCACGAATTGATCGGCTCCGCCGACGGCAAGAAGTACCGCAATTTTGCCCAGGGGCTGACCTTCGAAATGATGATTGGTCACGCCAACCGGCAACTGCAGAAAATGACCGACCGCTACTTGCTGGCCCGGGACGACGCTCAGCCCCTGGAGCTCAACGTGGTCGACAACTATCAGGCTGGCGAGATTCGGTCCACGAAGAATCTTTCCGGCGGGGAGAGCTTTATTGTCAGCCTATCCCTGGCGCTGGGTTTGTCCCACATGGCCAGTAAGAATGTCCGGGTGGATTCGCTGTTCCTGGATGAAGGCTTCGGTACCCTAGACGAGGAAGCCCTCGACACCGCCTTGGAAACCCTCGCAGGCTTGCAGCAGGACGGCAAGCTGATCGGCGTCATTTCACACGTACCGGCCCTGAAGGAACGGATCAGCACGCAGATCCAAGTAACGCCTCAAACCGGTGGCAGAAGCCAGATATCCGGGCCTGGATGCGGCAGGTTGGGCGCTTCAGAACGGGCCCTAGAAGCAGGTTGACCTTGTGAAAATGTCAGACGATTTCAAAACAAGCCAAAACCGCTCTCGCGCCAAGCGCCATCAGGATATGGAAGCCATCAACCGGCTGGCCAAACCGTCCTATCTCGGCGTGATCGAGCAGATGGAGCGCACGCTGGAACCCATCCGTCGTCAGCAGTTGGAAATCAGTCGCGTCCTCGAAATGTCTGGAGCAACGTAAGCAATGGGATGGACGTCCCCACCCTATAACGGCATGTATGTGCCATAGTGAGAGTTTTCCTCACCACGCGAGCAATAGGAGGAGTCTGCAAATGGAGATTAAGACGATTGGCATAGATTTGGCGAAGAACGTATTTCAGGTGCACGCCGTGGATTCCGACTGGCCGGGATCAGCCCGGCTAACCCGTTTTTCTCTCTGAGGTTAGCCCTGGGTTAGCCCGAAAAAATGAAGGCACCTAGCAAGGTTCGCTAAGTGCCTGTTTTACATGGTGCGCTCGGAGAGAGTCGAACTCCCGACCTACTGGTTCGTAGCCAGTTGCTCTATCCAGCTGAGCTACGAGCGCGTGGAGGGCGTAATATACTCACAGGAGAGAGTTTGGTCAATCCTTCGTCGCATCCGCC
>JAJYPA010000465.1 GCA_021795795.1 Pseudomonadota bacterium
TGGTCGGGAAGTTGGGCGTGCCATTGATGGTGCCAACCGGAGATATCTCCCGCCCGGTGGGTAGGGTGGCGTTATAAATCTCTTGATTGGTAATGGAGACCGTGGTCGGCGCCCAAACGTTTCTCGCTGCCTGATCCGTCTTTCCATAAGCGATGGGTCCACAGGAGAGAATGCCCAAGGTAACGAGTACGGCACATCGAGTGGCGCAATACATGATGGCTCCTTAGAATTTCAGCGCCGCGCTGAAAAAAACTTGCGCAGGAGCACCAGCGTAAGCAAATATGACCGGTGTTGGCGCCTGATAGCCCGTGCTGATCCCTTCTGCGGACTCGTATTGGCGACCGAGAATATTATATCCAGAGAGGGTAAGGATTGCGCCCTTCACTCCCGGAAGTACCCTGTTGAGTAGATATGTTTTGTACGACAGCGAGAGATTCAATAGATTGTAAGGCAGCGTGGACAAGTGCGTTGGGCCACCCGTGACGTTATCGAACAGGGTCTGGGCAGCGTAGTAGTGATCCACGATCCGGGGTATCAGCACCCCGCCAGGAACCATCATCTTGTATGAAGCCCCTACAGTAAAAGAATATTTGGGTATGCCTGACAAGGAATATCCAGCAAAGGATACACCGCTGCTATTAAAGTCCTTGGTATAATAGGAATGTTGGATGTTGGCCGAGCCGAATATATGTGCGTTATAGATAGGTTCCCACGATGCGGCTATATTGACGCCATTGTAAACTGCATTCCCCAAGCTAAAGCCGGTGTCATTGAAAGATCCAAGTCCGGATCCGAAAACACCGTTCAGTAGATTGGTTAGAAAATCGTGGTAATAATTCAGGTTGAGGTCAATGGTCTTGTCGAGGTAGCGAATGCCGGCTTCGTAATCTTCGTTCTTCGTGAGTTGGATTTTGTCTGACTGGATCGGTATATTTGGCAGGTATGCCCCGTAAGCCAGATCCGTAGGATTCTGGTAAGTCGTCGCGTAATTGCCATAAAAGGCGAAGTGATGGGTGATTCGATAATTGATACCCAGCGAAGGCTCTAGTCTCGCGAATGTCGTGGATGCTGATGGGGTCAAGGTGTTGTTGATAAGCGATGGGGTGGATGGAGTGCCTAGATTAGCCATCGTCGTATTGAAGCTTGCCTCTGCCAATCCGGGAGTGATGCGCAAGCGGTTATGCAGAAAATGAATGGTATCCTGAAAGTACAGGTCGGCGAATACGCTGGTTAAGACATCATTGTTGAACGCATAAGGATCGTTTTGCGAAGTACCCAATATCGGGTTATATAACGAAATGGTGGTGTGGTATCTTTGGTCAGAAAAAAATCCGCCGAATTCCACTAGGTTGTACGGCAGGTGCGCAGAAAAATCTACCTTGTCACCAAAGGTGCCGTCGCTCGGGTTGTAATGTTCTACCGTCTCCGGGTTTGTATTTGCCGAGTAATAATCAAAATATGCCTGATGCAGGCGATGGGCGTAACGGTACCATAACTTATTCTTCATTTCGACATATTTAGAAAATTGGTATCCCTGCTTGGCATATAACAGATACGAGTCAACCACATCGTATTTATACCAGAGATTGGGACTGACGACCGAGTAGAACCCTGATGTCGCCTGGCTGTAAGGTTCACCAGGTACGTTATCCCCATTCACGGTGTAACCAGAAACGGGAGTTACTGGTATTTGAAAACTATGGCCGGAAAGGGTTTTTTCCATATAAAAACCAAAAGCGGCAAAACCGCGATTAAAAACGTGCGCGGTCTTCAGATAGGCAGCCCAGCCATGTTCTGGGAAGGTGTAGGGGGTGGTCGGAGAATTGGATGTGGTGTACCCGCCGCCAAAGACTGTGGCCCAGCCATCGATCAGACCGGTATTGGCGCGAAAGTAGGTTACCGCGCTGTTGTTACTGCCATAACTGAGTCCCATGGTGGCGTTGGCCTTGTCTGTTGGTTGCACAGGCACATAATCGATGGTGCCCCCGATGCTGTCATACCATCTGTTATTAGGATTCCCTGGCCCGTAAATGAGGTTGACTCCATGGATGAGGCCAAGAATTGGTATCTGGCTTGTGTTCCATTGGCCATCGTTGCTGGTCTGGTTGTTCATGGGTATACCATCAAACAAAGCCATGATCTGGTTTCTATAGGTTATACCACTCCACCAGCCAATACCCATACCATTAATTGTGATGGTGTCGCGGCCAGCGCCAGTTGCAGGGTTTTGCGACATGATATGCACACCCGGTGCCATGGTCAGGAGTTGGGCTGCTCCGCCGACTGGGGAGACATAGTGCTTGTTGTTCTTGCCTAAAAAAATCTCGCTTTGGGTTGATGTGAAGACTTTCTTTTTGGTTAATAGGGTATCTACTTTCTTTAACTGTCGTTCTTTTTCGGTCATAATATGATCAGTGGAACGAGAGACCTCGCCCACATTGACAGGATTTGGCGCCCCGCTGCTCGTTGCGGCGGTAATCCCCGCCGCGAGGGCCAAAGGGAGACAACCGAAGTAGCCGGCCAGGAACAGGGCGATTCGCAATGGCTTCAGTCTAGTGGTTAGGCGTGTTTTACGGTCCATTGTTATCTCCTCTCGGTTTGCCTGGTATTGGGTTTTGCAGTGGTACCGATGCCACTGGTTTTGGCTTTCCAGCAGCCTGGTAGCGACCGACGGTCATGGAAGGCATCGGGATCAACCCACTGGTATCCTCGTTTATGCACGGAGCGAATCCGGTCGGGTGCGCCGTGGTTCTCCAGAATCCGGCGTAAGCGATGAATCAGGCTGGAGGTGGAGAGGGCTTGGATATGGATTCCTTTGGCAGCCAGCATCGCGCGGAAGTCCTCGGGGGTCAGCGCTTGCGCGGGATGCCTAACCATGAATTCCAGCATCCAGAACAGGCGATCCGTCAGCGGCAGCGGCCGGCCTTCGAGAAAGGCTTGGCGGGCACGGCTATCGAGATAAAGATCCTCGCCGGCCGGGGTGACGATGCTCTCCTGTAGGCGCCGCGTGAGCGCGGCCAATCGGGCACGCTGCCGGATGGGTTCTCCATCCAGGGGCAGCACGATATCGGCACCCCCGGCCAGGAGATCCGCTTCCCGTTCGGCAAGGCTCTCCCGCAGCAGTATGCAAAGCCCCAGGTCGGGGCCGATGAGTGCGCGCACGGCCAGGACCGGATGATGAGCATCCATGGATCCCGGGGGCGGGACGAGGACCACGGCGTTGGCCGAGAGACGCCGCACGGAGGCGGAACAGGGGGAGAGGCCGTCGACGATGCGCAGGGGTTCGACCCCGAGGGCGTAGAGATGCCGTAATCCGTCGCGGGTCAGGTCCGCATCGAGATCCAGCAACACGGGACGGAACTGATTCAGCGTGTGCTCGGCGGACCGGGCGGAGAGGGTGGAAAGGCCCCATAGTGCCCATAACTTACGTGCGCCCCATACCACGTGCGGTAATGCTAGGATCATGCCTGTTCCTCGTCGGCGGATGGTTGTATTCCAACGACGCGTTGATGCTAACAGGGCAATGTGACACTGGTTTTACACTGGCGTGAAGTTTTCATGACAAATTTTTCATTGGTGAAAAATTTGACGGTTTTTATTCTGGCGCCTGTCCAAGAGCTTGCTGAAAAAAGTCCTTGGTATTTGGTATAATGTTTGCGGATAAGAACACATCACCTATGTCGCCACGGCGGAAGGCTGGCTGTATCTCGCGGGCGTGAAAGACCAATGCACCTGTGAAATCGTGGGCTATGTCATGGGCGCGAGAATGACCCAGGATCTCGCCATCAGCGCCCTGAACCGGGCGCTTCAGCATCGGCGTCCCCCACCGGGGCTGATCCATCACTCAGACCGCGGCAGCCAGTATTGCGCCAAGGCGTATCGCGCCCTATTGGAGAAAAACGGCTTGGTGGCTTCCATGTCGAGAAAAGGCAACTGTTATGATAACGCGCCCATGGAGAGCTTCTGGGGCAGCCTGAAGAACGAGATGGTCCACCACCAACGTTTCGAAACTCGCGCCCAGGCCGAAGCGGTCATTCGGGAGTACATCGAAATCTTTTATAACCGCCAACGCCGGCATTCCCGGATTGGCTACCTGGCCCCCGCTGTGTTCGCGCAGTCCTTCACACGAGCAGCCGCTTGAAACGGGACTGTCCATATTGCCAGGACACCTCATATCCTGTCGGGCAGGCGGTGGTAGACCGGACCGATTTCCAGTTCGGATTTGAGCACCTTGAAGCCACGCTCGATGTCGGCGAGGGATTTGTAGCGCGCGAGGATCTCTTCGGGGGATAGATCCTGCCCATTGGTCACGAGCAGGAGCTTGCCATCCATACGTTCCGCCAGCGTCCGTGCGCCCTCGTCGATATCGTAACTAAACTGGTGTGCGGCCATATCGACTTGGATGATGCGCGATAAATGCGCCTCGCAGACGGCATGGTAGAAGCGTGCCTTGGCACCCCTGTCGGAGAGCTTGCGTCCCCGGTGTTTCTTGACGTCGTCCTGGTCATCCAGCTTGCCCGCCCACTGGTCGCCCTGGGCAATCAGCGCCTCGATCCGCGCATTCCGCTTGGCGGTCTGGTCTGCCGCCATCATGGGATCATGGGCGATCACCAGCCGCAGGTCGTTCCAGGTGCGCTCGCCGATGACTTCTTCGGTGGCGATATCGCAGGATTCTCTCTGGAAACTATCGAGCAGATCGGTAAATTCATGGTACCGCCGTCCAGGTACGGCCAGGATAAACTCCAGCGACTGCCCGTTGGGCAGCCGGATCGCCTGCAAGGCCTCCAGATTGTCCAGACTCAACAACCCGCGATCGGCAATGAGCACCAGTCGCCGCACCGTCGGAAAGTGCTCCAGCACTTTGCCCAGGGTCGGCAGCAGAGTTTTGGTCTTTGCGGTGTTGCCATCGAAGACCTCATGGTAGATCGGCAAACCCTCTGCAGTCTGCACGACCCCCAGCAGGAACTGGCGGGCGATCAGACCTTCCTTGGCCATGCCGAATTGCCGGACATCCTGGGGGACCGTGATTAAACCTTCACTGCGGATGGTGGTGAGATCATAAAAGACCACAGAGAGATCCGGATCGATCAGGGGGCGCAACAGTCCGGCTACCACAGCATCTACGGCACGCTGTTGCTCCATCAGGGCGTCCATACTGCGCAGGAGTTGCTGGTGGGTAATCGCTGTCACCGTGACATCCGGCAAGGCGACGGTTTCCACCCAGCGCAGTACGCCCAGCTTCGATTCTGGATCACAGAGCTGGGTAAGGGCCATCACCCGGATCAGAGCTTCCACATCGGTCGTATGGCGAGTCTTGCGGAATACATGGCGCAGAGCCCCGAACCCCAGCTCCTTCCACAGTTCAGTCAAGGCCCAGACATCGCCCAAGGCACGCGCAGATTCAAAAGCGATGGACGGCGGGGAAGAAACCGCTTGCGTCGCGGCGGGTGCCTGCCCGCTGACCTTCATCAGGCCCTGAATCACGGCATTCAACTGACTATCAATCTGGTCCAGCCGCCCAAGCGTGGCGACGGTACGCTTTTTGACCTTTCCGGCATCATCCCGGTAGGACTCCACAAGCTGGACATAGCGGCGGCTGCCGGAGGCGGTGATCTTTAACATGCATGCCGCCACTCTATCAGCGTTATAGGCATGTCAATGAAAGAGCATAAGAGATAAAACGTGCCACCACAGCATTTTTAGAAAATAGGCGCTGAAACCCCTATGAATGCTGGGGCGGCGTTACGAAATTGGCGATTTTTGCCGATGAACTGTCGAACTCGGGGGGCTGGACATAAGTGACCTGGATCTTGAGGAGGGTGACGTCCTGCACGTTGACACCGCTGCCGCTACCCAGGCTGGTCTTGCGATAGCCCAGGTGATCCACGGGGATGGCCTTGACCCATTGGCCGGAAGAGTCGCGGGTCTGTTCGGCGAAGTCGGCAAAGGCCTCTTTCGTGGGGTTGAGGATGCGGATGTCGGCGAGATGCGCAGCGGCGGTGGCCTTCGCCCGTCCTTCCGCCAGATCAGCCGTGCTTTGGCCGTGGGTGTAGAGCGGCGTCAGGTCGCGGGCGGGGCAGTCGCGGATGGCCTCGATATTAGCTCCTTGCAAGGTACCAGCGCGACCGCTTCCTGGGCGGCCATTTCGAGTTGCAGGCGGGCCTGGTAGAGGGGCGCCTGAGGGGCGCCTCCTTGACAGTAGCGGCTCCGCCGCTTACCTTTGGACCTAACGCTAGGGGCGTCCACATCGGTGGGCTGAGAGGTACCCTTGGAACCTGATCCGGGTCATGCCGGCGGAGGGAAGCGATTGCGCTCTCCATCGGATTTTGCCCATTATCCGCTTTTATGGAGTGTGCCATGGCTACTCGTCCCAAAGACCTTTCCCTGAACGAAGAACAACTGGCTGCGATTACCAGTGGGCCCATTGCCGGGTCACGGAAGAGCTTCCGGGAGGGGATACGCTATCCTGCCTTGCGCGTACCCTATCGTGAGATCGATCAGACACCGACGAGGGCCAGGGACGGTAGTTTGGAAGCCAACCCCGCCATTCCGGTTTACGACAGTAGCGGTCCCTTCACCGATCCGGATTTCGCCATGAACCTGGAGGCAGGGTTGCCACC
>JAJYPA010000466.1 GCA_021795795.1 Pseudomonadota bacterium
CAGCGACCTGACAGGGACCAATCGCGCGAATCCAGCGTCAGCTATGTCGCCCAGAAACCAGCCTTCGGCCTCCAGTAAGGTCGGACTCTTGCCAAGATGCCCGGTTGCGACACTTACGGCCCATGCAGCAACTACCATCCATGCCGCAAGCTCTATCAGATCGCGCGATTGCACATCGCCCGGCTCGACAATGCGACGCGCATACAACCGACGCCAAACGGTCTCCGCCGACTTCCTGGGAGCCGACCTCGCAAGCACAGCTGCCGCATACCGCAACGGTGCGCCGTAGAATTCCGCAGCCGTCGACAGCACATACCCCTTTCGTGGCACGGCCAAGTTGACAGCACCATGTGCTGCGGCAGCGCCCGCATCCAGTGCAGCCGCCACTTCGAAAATTTGGTCATGTTGAGCGTACACGTCTCTCACAAATCATCCTCTGCCAGCAAGCAACGGTCATTTCTCGTTGACGTACTCCTCGGCTGCATCCCGGACGATCCGAGCAACAGACACTCTCTTTCTCTTGCGATTTTCGTGCGATTATTGAGTTCATTCGCCACCTGCGTCAAGCGCCGGCCTGGCTGGGCCGAATATCATAATGCGCCGGGAGGTCGGGCAGCGGCAGTGAGGTATCTGAATCCCGTGGACACTATCGATTGGATATAATGGATCGAGGAGGATTTTAGGACGCTCTGATCTAGCCATCTGATATAAGCCCATGATCTGTTTTCTGACTGCCTCGATTTGCTTGTCGATAGCAGCAAGGATTGCTTCTATGGATGGCCTTGCCGCCAATTCTGCGGCCTTCGGCCGGTTATTCTCCATGTTTTGCAGCCCAAGTAGGTCATCCAGGCGTTGGACAAGAGCTTGCAAGGTGACGATCTCGTCAGCCGGTGGTGTCCAAGTCGCGGGGTGGTGCATTTGGCAGTATCGGGCAATAAGTCGAGCATCGGCCTTGTCTGTTTTGGCGCGTGTAAGCTCTGTTTTGCCAAAGGCATGGATCTGGGTGAGATTGACTACGCTCACCAAGAGTTTCTGATGAGACAGGAACCGCGCTAGGCCACGGTGAACGTGACGGCAGCGATGGCACGGGGCGGGATGCCTTGGGCGAACATGATGGCGATGGGGCCGACCATGACGGCGGTCTTGCCCGAACCCGCGTCGGCCTCGTCCAGGATCGACCGATCATGGAGGCCGATGGCGTCACGACGTGCGCCGTCACCCATAAGAGCCGTGAACATACTGCTCATCATTTCGCCTCCCAGACCTGAGCGACATCACCCAGCCGCTCGGTCGCGGCCGGCATCTTGTGTTGCGTGAATTCCAGATCAGGAGACATGTTGGATGCGAAATTCGCAAAGGCCAGGGATCCTGATCACCGTTTCGGGAAACGGGTGGCCGACTTACGCATCATATTCTAAAAATTTAGCAACGATTTGTATTGATATGCATCAAAATATGTACTATAAGCATATTTAACGCATAACTGTGCAACACGCACAAAAGGACAAATATGGATCACTTCTCAATCGTGCAAGCTCTTTGCCGTGCAGCGATAGCCGATGCGTCGCCAGCATCGCGCAAGCAGATCGAACGCTTGCGCGATGCGTTGGCCAAGGACGGGGATTCCAAGCAGTCAGCCGCACTTACCAGTATCCTGACAGCGGCGGATCGGACGAAGGAGCTTTCGCCGAGCCGTATCGAGCGTTCGAAGTCTCAGATTTCTGGCGAGGCTCTGACGCGCAACACGCCGGTTCCTGTCGATCGAGAGACGGCTGCTGCGCTGGCAGATGTGATCTTTCCGGCGGATATTCAACCGGCCGCACCACTGTTTAACGCGACGGTCAGCCAGGCCATCGGGACGATCATCGAAGAATGGGCCAATTTCGAAACCCTGTCCGAGATCGACATCCGACCATCGAAGACCTGCCTAATCTACGGGGCGCCGGGCACGGGCAAGACGCGGCTAGCGCTGTGGATCGCTCAGCAACTCGATTTGCCCGTGGTATTGGTGAAGCTGGATGGCCTGGTGTCTTCCTTCCTAGGAACCACCGCGCGCAACATCGGCAATCTGTTCACATTCGCGAACCGGCATCGTTGCATTCTCCTGCTCGACGAGTTCGACGCAATCGCCAAGGTCCGCGACGACCCACAAGAAGTCGGCGAGATCAAGCGTGTCGTGAACGCGCTCCTGCAGAACCTCGATATGCGGCGCGATATTGGCTTCACAATCGGGATCACTAACCATCCCAAGCTCCTCGACTCGGCTGTCTGGCGACGATTCGAGGTTCAGCTCGAAATTCCAAAACCAGACTTCGAGATGCGGAAGGCGATCGCCGCGCATTTCATGCCGCCCGTGAAAGCTCCAGACATCCATTTGCGGTTAATCGCTTGGTTCACCGAGAGTTCGACAGGGGCGGAGATCGAGTCTCTGGTGCGTACCTATAAGAAGGCTACCACCGTTCGAGAAGATGACAGGCGGGGGCTGCTGGATACATTGCGCCAGTTCGCCACGTTGAACGCGGCCCGTGTCCAAAGTGAGCGCCGCGCGCTGCTGTTCGACGATTCGAGCAATTTGTTTCGGGCTATGCGGGACGATCCGATCCTTGGCTTCTCCATGGCAGACATTGGCGAGATTGCTGGCAAGGATAAATCAACCGTGAGCCGCCAGATCGGACGAGTGAAGGCGGGGGTGCTGAATGGCTAGCCCGATCCAGATCGTCCTCAATCCAGAAAATTATGAAGAAGCACGAGAGGCTGGCGGCGGCGGTGGACGTAAAGACTTCTTTGCGCACCGCGATGCTGAATTTATAATTCATAAAACCGCCCTCATGAACCAACTCGATGCAATCTCCGGCGTCCTCAGCGCACAGTCGCAAGGAGACGTCGGCTTTGTGAAGGTCATTTTACGACGAGAAGCCTGGGCTAAAAGTCATCGGCCTGTCACCAGATTGTTTCGCGACAATTATACCCCTGTCGTGGGTGGTGGCGATCTCGGCGTCATGATTGTCGAAGCCAGTCCCAGTACGCTTCGGCAGGTCGCGGCTGAGATTGCAAGGGCTGAGACCTACACCAATATGCGGTTTAACGAAAAGAAGCAAAAAGATGAGCCATACCCGTCCGCGCAAAAGAGCGAGGCGGGCGCGATTGACAGGATCGAGCTCTATGGACCGGCAGACCGCCGGAACTTTTCAGCCGAGGAAGCCGTCGCCTGGCTTTCAAAGCCGATGACCGGCAGTAGTTATCAAGTTGAGTTATTCAAAAGCCCACCGCCGCGTTCGGAATGGGATCGCCTCGACGTAGGTCATCGTCGCCTCGTGGAGAGTTTTGTTGCGGGATTCGATGCGCTCGAACGCGGACTCGAAGTCGAGCGGCTGCCAAATCATCCGAACAAGCAGGCAATTCTTTCCGTTCGGCTCGACCAGTCAAGCGATCAGCCCGTACTGCGGCTCAATGAAGCTCCAGTTGGAGAACGCCGCCGTGACCTGTCCTTGTTCAATCCAGACGTTAGACGGCACGCGAAACTGCTTGCATTTCTTGATAACCACCCACTCGTCCGACAGATTGAACTTCCTGGCATTGTGGTCCGGGCAGCCAGCTTATCGGCGCAGGCTCCGCGCACCCGACCAACTGACGTGCCCATTCCAATCCGCGATAATCAACTCACTCTTCCTCGCATAGGCATCATTGATGGTGGAATCAGTAAGGTACTGTCAGACTGGGTGATTCACCGATGGGACATTCTTGCAGATGAAGATGTTGATCTTGCCCATGGCACCTTCATTGGTGGACTGACTACGGTTGGGAGTGCACTGAATGGCGCAGAAACCTGCCCGGAACCTGATGGCGCAGAATTGGTCGATATTGCCATCTTCCCCAACGACCGCAGGGCTGGGGCCTTCGCCTCTTACTATCCGGATGGTCTGCCACAGTTCTTCGACGAAATGGAATCAGCCGTCTCGGACACCCGCGCTCGGTACGGAGTGCGTGTATTCAACATGAGCCTCAATATTCTTCAGCCGGCCGCACTAGACCGATACAGCCTATATGCGGCGAGACTTGATCAGATTGCAGAGACCAATAACGCCGTTGTGTTCATTTCGGCCGGAAATACAAAACCCCAGGATTTCCGAGTCGAGTGGCCTGCCAACGCTGCCGCAGCGCTCGCCGGCATCGCTAACGCCCGCAACGATGGTTTGCTGACCCCCGCTGAAAGTGCACGCAATGTCACCGTTGCTGCGCTTAATCCACCCGGGCATAACGGCTGCCTGCCCTTTGCACCCACTCGTTTCAGTCGCCGGGGACCCGGCCTGCGCGCGGGAGTTAAGCCAGACTTGGCTCATGTCGGCGGCGCGGGCTCACCGGATCCGATGCTCGGACACGGACTATTCTCAATCCTGCCCGACGGAAAGATTATCGATGGTTGCGGCACGAGCTACGCCTCTCCGCTTGTCGCTAAAACCGCCGCTGTGCTCGACCATGCCATCGAAGGAGAGGTCTCGCGTGAGACCCTGATTGGTTTGCTTGTTCACCACGCGGAAATACCAGTGCCATTGCAGGCAAGGCTGCTTGCACCTATTGCGCGCAACATGGTCGGCTTCGGAATGCCACCTCCCGCCGATCGAATTCTGGAGACCGGCGATCATGCGATTACGCTCGTTTTCGCATCGCGCATTAGGCGTGGTCAGCAGATCAACTTCCGCTTTGCGTGGCCCGCATCTCTAGTGGGATCAGGCGGAAAGTGCCGAGGTCGAGCGAAGATCACACTGATCTCCACACCACCGCTGGATGCCCGATTTGGTGCGGAGTTCGTCCGTGTGAATATCAATGCCACTTTGCAACAAGAACAGCAGGACGGTAAATGGTTGGGGCGGCTTGAGCCGACCTATCTTCCTGCGAGGCGGGAAGTACCTGCCGTCGAAGCTGAACTGATCGAGCACGATCTGAAGTGGAGTCCCGTTAAAGTTCTCGCCAAGACCTTCCCGCAGGGTGTCGGCCCATCTTCGAACTGGCGGCTGTTTATCGATTATCTGACCCGAGCCGGCGAAGTTATGCCCGAGGAAGGTGTACCGTTCACGGCCATCGTCACCATCAGCGACCCCGACGCCGAGCAGCCGGTGTTCAACGATATGCGCCAAAACCTCCAGGCCCTCGGCACACAGATCGCTGATATTCGAACCGCCGCGCGGATTACGCCACGCGTTTGATCTTGCATCATGGCCGCTTTGATCAAGCTCTCTTGTGCGGTAGCAATCACTGAGCGGTCAGTTAGCACGAGGGAGTTTCCAGAGAGGTCTCCAAGAGCATGATAGAAAAAACAAACTACGAAGCCCCGACATTAGACGACCTAATGATGGAAGTCTTGAAGCCTCTATTGGAAGACCGCGATTTTGTCACCGCTACGAGATCAAGCGATCTAGGGAATTTTACTGAGATACTTGGCGCTTCCCTGGTGTTATCGAATCCACGCGCCCGCTTAAGCAGGAGCGAAAGTAAAGGAAAGGTATTTAGCGCACTGGGTGAATTCCTCTGGTACATGTCTGGAACGAATACCCTAAGTTTTATCGATTATTATATACCCGGCGTTTATTCCAAAGAATCGGAAGATGGCGTTACAGTGAACAGCGGTTATGGCGACCGCTTGTTTAAACGTTTCGGAGTGGATCAAATTGTGGGAGTCATTAATAAGTTAAAAACCCGTCCTACATCACGCCAAGCCGTCATTCAAATTTTCTCTGCATCTGACCTCCAGCAAAAATTTGTTCCCTGCACCTGCACGCTGCAATTCATTCTACGCGATGAACGACTTAATCTACTGGTTAACATGAGGTCAAACGACGCCTTCTTGGGTCTTCCACATGACGTATTTGCGTTCACCATGATCCAAGAGCTGGCTGCACGTAGCCTGAACGTAGAAATTGGAATCTATAAGCACTTTGTCGGAAGTCTGCATTTATATCAGAAACACCATGATAAAGCCAAAGCATACTTGTGTGAGGGTTGGCAGAATGAAATCGCTATGGATCCCATGCCGATCGGCGACCAATGGCCAGCGTTGAAAGTTGTACAAGATGTAGAGCGACAAATTAGAGAAGATGGCACAATTAATTTTGTCGGGGCTGACATCCATGACTACTGGCATGACGTGTGCGTAATGCTTGCTATTTGGAAGCGGATAAAGGAACATAATTTTGGGGAATGTGAAAAACTAAAGGGCGATTTAAAGAACGCGTTCTACAATGTTTTTGTTGATGGCAAGATGCCATACTGAGAAGAAGGGCAACTTTATGGCAATACCTAGACACAATGCTCAAGATATGGACCGAATTAGTGTGGCTCTTGCAGAATTTGAACAGAAGCATTATCCATTGCCAGGCATAACAGCACCACTGGATCGATGGGTTTTCATCAAGCAGCTAATCGATAGCACCCGGCGAGTCAAATTTGTTAGGGAGATGGCGTCTAGGCCGATAAGTCCCCGAAGGATGGATCCAAATGACGATATTTTTGACCCTATACGCGCCGCCCTGCTACACAAGGACGCGCAAAACTTTGACGAAGCATGCTGGTTGATTTTTCTATTCACGCACTTTGGCAAACATCCCAATTC
>JAJYPA010000467.1 GCA_021795795.1 Pseudomonadota bacterium
CACTGTTGGCGCTGAACGAGATTTTAGATGTTTTAGCATTCACATCGTTCGATGGGGGCGCCAATACCAGAGTGGACATCTTTATCGTTGGTGCCGGACTTGTATTGCTTTGCGTGAAGGAGGTCAAAGAGATACTTCGCCCGCAGTCGTCTGCGGATGTTACCCGCAGCGAAGCATCCAGATCTGGCTGGATATTAAAAATGATAATAGCCGCTTTGGTGATCCTGCTAGTGAGTCTGATGTCGTGGGCGTCCATGTTCGTGCTCAGGGTAAATCTCATGTATTTGGTGGTGATCACCATGTGCGTAGCCATTACGGTAATCACAGGTCGTCTTTTGGGGTCCGCCATACAGAAATGAGAACGATTTTACTTCCGGTGGAGCCCCTTTGTTGCATGGGACTCTGGTTATTTATGCAGACCTCACCGCGCGCTCTGCATCCCCAGATGAAACCCGTGGTTCCCGCGCATTACTGACAATTCGTTGGAGACTAAAATGGCGCATTACGAACTGATCGCAGAAAAGGAAGATCAACTAATCTTCATCGTGAAGTCCACGGGGTTTCTGGAATCCCTCAAACTCGCCTGGTACGTGATTCGATATCCGGATCGGACGCCGGTATTGATGGTGGTGCCGAAGGATTGGTGCGAAAACAATCTGAGCAAATCCAACCTTGTGGAAAATACTTGACGAGCCTGCCCGCTTCTGGTATAGTTTATCATATTGGATTTTTTGGGGTTTTCAGTGAGCAGACAGCAAGGCACTTTCATAGCAGGGCAAGCATGGCATACGGAACCCCTTCGCAGGGTGCAACCCCGTATGGAATGCGGCGCATGCTATTGCCTATCGTCCGTGACACCGAAAAATCCATCCACCATTCAGATTCAGTCAGGCTTTATCATGTAACCGGGACCCCACAACAACGGAGTCCCATGCAACAAAGGGTTCGCACCCTGCAAGGGCTCCACCGGAAGCGCAAAAACCGGCAGCCCTTGTGAAAAACAGGCTGCCGGTTTTGTTTTTTCAGTAGCCACCGCTCTTTGAAAATCGAAGACATAAATTCGTGTGTCCATCGAAAGGTGGGCGCACACCAGAGCAGGTTGTCCACCTGTTGCGGTGTGCGTAATGCGCACATTGTTGGCGTAGCTCAATGGGTAGAGCGCCGGCCTCGACAAAGCCGGATGTCGGGGTTCGAGTCCCTGCGCCTTCGCCATAGTGGGAAAGTAGATTGGTCCTACGTTCGGTCTCATACGCCGAAAGATGCCGTTCGAGTCGGCGTCCCGCTTCCAAATTCATAAAGGAGGCCATCGATGATTACCGCAGCAGAAGCCAGGGAACTTGCCGGGCCTACCGCCGAAGAATACCTCAAAGAAATCGAGGTGTTTGTTCGAGATGCGGCCACGAAGAAACAGCGCTCCGTCACCCTACGAAAAAACCCGTATGCTGGCTGGTTGTATGATGAGAAGAATATGCCGCCAGAGGCGAAAATAGCCATCAAGAAACTGAAAGACGCTGGTTATTCTGTATTTCTGTACTATGTCGAGTTGCAATTGGTGGATATGGGGTTGGAAATTTCGTGGTAAAAATGCGGGCTTGGCATATCGGCCTTGTGCAATAGCCTTCCAATCTGTCCAGGCGGGTTGCACCCTGCAAGGGGTTGCACCCTGCAAGGGTTCGACTCCCGCAGCTCGCTCCAATGCAATGCCCAACCGGTGGAGTGACAGACACGCTTCAAGTTCTGTGCTTGGTACCATTTATGGAGGATATTATGCAGATTATACGTTGTTTGAGGTATCCCGTTGGTTTCGCCCGCAAAACCATTATCTCGAAGCCGGCCATTTTCCTATATCTGATACTTATCGTCTTTGCCACAAGTTACGGCTTCGGGATTCTGATATTTGGAAACGAACCTGCGGGGTGCTTCTATGCCGCCCGCCCAGGGCAAACCGGACCAATTGTCTGTGTTCCTGAGCATAACACAGCCTGGTAGCGTACCCGGTGGGGTCGCGAGATCGACTCCCGCAGCCTGCTCCAAATTTGACGAACTCGGGGGTAACCCGATTGTCCTCGCAATACTGCGCCAGTGCGGTGGCGGGACGAGTTTCACTGGCTGGTTTCGCGCTGCGACGAGGTGCGATAACGAGATTAAGCATTGCGCCCTTATTGCGCGATGCTAGCCGTCGCCATATACGGGCCTTTAGCTCAGTTGGGAGAGCACTCGCCCTGCAAGCGGGATGTCGCCAGTTCGAACCTGGCAAGGTCCACCAATTCCCCCGTCCTGCCGGGTAATGCAGGCGCCTTTCCGGTCGGGCGAATCCGAAACCTGAGATGGTTGCGGTCTGGGCTGGCGGTTGCCGCTGACGATAGCGGGTCCGTACCCCACGGCATTGAAGTGGCTGATACCCACTCGAATGAATCCAACGGCGGCCGGGCGGGGGCCGTCAAGGCCAACTTCTGCAAGCCGTGGCGCATGGAAAACGCCGCGCACCTATTTGCACCCACGCAAACGGACCATATTGCCGGAGCGGGGTGCCGATGATCGGTGGTCCCGCCGTGGTGCTGAATATAAGCACCTACAGGGCATCTTGGGGTGTAGTTCAGCGGTAGAACACCCGGCTGTTAACCGGGTTGTCGGAAGTTCGAACCTTCCCGCCCCAGCCAAAACATACCGGCCCATGGCTTGCTGCCTGCATGGCCGGTGTTGTTGGGATTGCGCTTCGGCGCTTTCCTCTTCGGAATATAGCCTAGCCCGGTAAGGCGTATGGTTTGGGACCATAAGACCGCAGGTTCGAATCCTGCTATTCCGACCAATTGTATTGCCTGGAGACTTGGCCTGCCGGCTGCAACAGCAGAGCATGGCTTATTGCACCGGTCTTGAAAACGGCCCATGGCCGTTTCGCCGACGAATGTCGGCACAAACCGACGGGGGATAATGTCCTTCCCTGGGTTCAAATCCCAGAGTCTCCGCCAATGCCGAACTGGTAAGAGATACTTACCAGTTCACTTTGCGAGTGTGGCGAAATTGGCAGACGCACCAGATTTAGGATCTGGCGGGAAACCACCTGTCGGTTCGAGTCCGACCACTCGTACCAACTTCAGGAAGGCTGGCTCAATGGTACAGCAGCGGGTTGCTAACCCGCCGTCATCGAAAGGTGGCTTACAGGTTCAAAGTGCTTGCACTAGCGCAGCGGATAGAATCCTGTGCTTTCCGCCAATGTCGTTGTGGACAGCCGGACAATCCCACGGGATACGCTAAAATGCCCGGAAGCCGGTTTTGGAGTGTTGCCAGAGTGGTCTAATGGGCCTGCTTGGAAAGCAGTGAGTCGGCGAAAGCCGGCACGAAGGTTCAAATCCTTCACGCTCCGCCAATTTTGTAATGTTGTGATTTTCCTGGAGAGTGAGGGATGCGGCAAACCCATCTGGCTGTAAACCAGACGCCCCGGCACTGCGCGGTATCCGCTTCGCTAGTGCTACGCACTTGTTCGATTCCGTGGCTCTCCACCAATTCAGGAAGACTGGCAGAACGGCTATTGTACCTGCCTCGAAAGCAGGCGTCAGGAAACTGGCATGGGGGTTCGAATCCCTCGTCTTCCGCCAATATGCGTCCTTGCACCAAACAGCAGTAATAAGGCATGTCAGATCCATGCTTCGCGTGGGTCTGGAGTTGGAGCACTTGCCCAGAGGGTGTGATACTGAATCGTCTGGGAACTTATACGCGGGATTGGCATAGTGGCTTGTGCGTCAGCCTTCCAAGCTGAATACAGGAGTTCGATTCTCCTATCCCGCTCCAAATCCGTAACGAACATGGAAGTGTGGCAGAGCGGTTGATTGCGCCGGTTTAGCTCAGTTGGTAGAGCACCTGACCTGTAATCAGGATGTCGTCGGTTCGAGGCCGGCAACCGGCTCCAATTTTTACACAGGAGGCTGACATGAACAGCATCAAGGATATGGTAAAAGACGACAAAAAAGTCGTTTTCACCCGATTCAAGGAATGTGAGTTGTGGTACCAGACGGAATGCGGTTTCGAGTTCCCCGTCCCTGTGGATGACACCGGAACCGCGACATTCCTGCCGGAAGACAAGGCCATGCTGTTCATGCGGTATATCCGCAAGCACATTGCCTTTTTGGAGAAATCGAAAATCGAGCATGGTGAAGCTTGTGTTGCGGAGTAGCGGGGTCAGGAATGATCGCGAATCATTGGTGGACATGATCGAAGGCCTTGTATATCAGCCCTGTGGAAACGACGGTGCAGCGATTACGATTGGAGAAACGCCATGAAACGAGAAACACTGGTCATTCGACCGGAAAAGCATAAGCGGCGTATCGGCGTCCTGCCGACCTACGCGCAGCGGGATCGCACGAAGTACACGCGCAAGGCGAAACATCGCGGCCAGGATGGCCAACAGGGCGGTTCGGTGGATGCTCTTGTCATGCAGAACATCTTCCCAAACGTCTTTCAACAAATTCGCTGGATTAGCTCAGATGGCAGAGCAATCACCTCGTAAGCGATAGGTCCGCGGTTCGATTCCGCGATCCAGCACCAAAAATGCGTCGGTAGCTCAATGGCAGAGCGGGAGAGTTCCGAAAAATCCGGAACACTGTAAACTCATGAGATAGTAGTTCGATTCTACTCCGTGCGCACCAAATACGAAAAAAGGAGCCAATCATGAGTGATTACTGGATGGCATTCATTATTGTGATGGGCGTTTTCAATTCGATAGGCGGCGTCTTGATCTGGTATCTCAAACAGGACCAAAAAAGGCACCAGCGCTCGCAGGGGCAGGAGTGAGTCAATGAGCATGGCCATGGCGGCTTTCATCGGGATGGGATCTGTAGTTCTCTATGGACTTGTGGCCTTGGGCGTCGCCGCGCTGCACGGTCGCGGCAAGGCGCATGGCGAAGACTAGACCACAAATACGCACCAAATCGTTCGCCGCCAGACAAAACCAAAGGAGAACGTCATGGAAATTTTGAATTATGGCGGAGTGCCCATCCATTTGTGGGCTGACGCCGGCGCGGTTGAGGCTCAAGCTTTGCAGCAACTGGGCAACATCTCCTGTTTGCCGGTGGTTGCCGGCCATATTGCGGTTATGCCAGATGTCCATCTTGGGAAGGGCGCTACGGTCGGGTCCGTTATTCCTACGGAATCCGCCATTGTGCCGGCTTCGGTTGGGGTCGATATCGGGTGCGGCCTGTGCGCAGTCCAATTAAGCTTGTCCGCTAAGGACCTGCCCGACAACCTGAAGTCCATCCGCGCGCAAATCGAACGGGATGTGCCCGTGGGACAAGGAATGCACGACGGGCGAGGATATCATGGACTGTTGGCGTCTCGTCTGGAGCCTGGGTTTAACGCCCTGATGGAGCGTGCCCCGGACCTGCTGAACCGTCGCAAGACCAAGGATGCCTGGGCCTTTCAGATCGGCACATTGGGCGGAGGCAACCACTTCATCGAACTGTGCCTGGATGAACAGGACAACGTATGGCTCATGCTGCATTCCGGTTCACGGGGCATCGGCAATGCCATTGGCGAGTATTACATCAGCAAGGCGCGCGCCTACATTGAGCGTTTAGGCTACGGGTTGCCGGACAAGGAACTGGCCTGGCTGCCGGAATCGGAACCGCTGTTTGACGATTATTGGAGGGCTCTGTCCTGGGCGCAGGAGTATGCGGCCATCAATCGCCAGGCCATGCTGGACGATGTACTGAAGGGCATCCGGCGCTATCTGCCGCCGTTCCAGATGGCGCGCATGGTGATCGACTGTCACCACAATTACGTGGCTCGTGAAGATCACCATGGACGCACGCTGTACGTCACCCGCAAAGGCGCGATCCGCGCACAGGAAGGTGACTGGGGCATCATTCCCGGCAGCATGGGCACCCGAAGCTATATTGTGCGAGGGAAGGGCAATCAGGACGCCTATTGCTCCTGCTCTCACGGTGCCGGACGGGTCATGAGCCGCGGCGAGGCCAAGCGACACTTTAGCGAGGCGGATATTACTGCTCAGACGGCGGGCGTCGAGTGCCGGAAGGACTCGGGCATTATCGACGAGTTGCCTGGTGCCTACAAGGATATCGACATGGTCATGGCACAGCAGTCTGACCTGGTGGAGATCGTCCACACGCTCAAGCAGGTTTTGTGTGTCAAAGGGTAACAGCGGTTTTTCAGGGATCGTCTAATGGTAGGACAGCGGCCTTTGATGTCGCGAACCGTGGTTCGAGTCCACGTCCCTGAACCAATATGCGGAAAAATGCGGAAAAGTGGCAGAGTGGTTTAATGCGTCCGGCCTGAACCCGGAAGGTCGTTTTAACGGCCCGTGAGTTCGAATCTCACCTTTTCCTCCAATCACGCACGGTTAGCCAAAAAGTGCGAAGCACTAGCGCAGCGGATAGCGGCCAGGCGACAGGTTGCAACCCTGTTGAAATCGGTTCGACTCCGGTACCGTGCTCCAATCGTGGACCTGTAGCTCAGAGGCAGAGCGGACGGCTCATAACTGTCGGGTCGGGATTTCGAAATTCCCCAGGTCCACCACCTATTCACTGAAAAGCAAAGGGGAAAGCATTATGCGGGTCATCCTTATCAG
>JAJYPA010000468.1 GCA_021795795.1 Pseudomonadota bacterium
TTCGCCCGGGGTGAGGCATGGTAACCCCTCTGCGCGAACCCGCCGAACAGGTGCTGGAGTCCAGCCGGTCGCTCACGGATTTGATCCCGTGGCTGATGCCCCTGAACGACGAGGTCGTCCTCTGCAAGGATGGGTCGCTCATGGCCGTCTTTGAATATGCGCCGCCCGACCCGGACGGCCAATCCCCTGATGACGTCGACGGCGATGCCGGCGCCGCCGAACGCGCCCTGCTACCGATGCGCCGGGAAGACGTCATGCTGTGGTTCATCGCGCGCCGACAGAAAGACCACGGATACCCTGCCGGCACCTTCGATAATGTGACGGCTCGGGAGGTCGACGCATTTTATGCGGAGAGTTACAAAAAGCGAATCCATTATACCCATAAATACTATATGGCGGTCTTGCTGAGCCCGGAGAAGCGCAGCGGCAAAATGATCGACACCTTCATTTACAACATGGAGCAGGGCCGCGGGGTAGTGCGCAGCGCCGGGCGCGCGATCAAAAACTCCATCGGATTCTCCGCCATGGAGATCGCCGAAAACAATCGCCTCGAAGAACAGCGCATGGAACTCGAGACGCTGATTTCCTATTTCACCGCGACCCTTCCCCTCAAGATACAGAGGGTTTCGGGGAACACCCTCTGGGGACTTTTGAACAATTTCGTTTCCGCGTCCACCCAGGAACATCCCGTCAGCCTGCCGGCATCCGGCGTGCTGCTGGATGGATATCTCGGTGAGGATACCATCGAAGTCGAGAGGGACCATCTCGTCTTCGAGGGCCACACCGCCCGCAAATATGTCGCGGCGATCTCGATCAAGAATGACGCGGAATCATTCCCGGAGGAAACCAACCCCGGCATGATGGACAAGATCTACGACGTGGATGCGGAATGGACCTACTGCATGGCGTTGAAAATGACCAACCTCCAGCAGGCCCGCGGCATCGTTCGCCAGTTCTCGCGGTTCTACCGGAATACCCGCAAGAGCGTCATGACCATGGTGGGAGAGGTCGTCACCAACACGGAATCGTCGAAAATCAACTACGACGCCGACGTTCATGCCCAGGACACGGACGCCGCGATGGCCGACTTCTCCAACAGTCCGGTGGCGGCCTACGCCAACGTCACGGTGCTGGTACAGGCTGACTCGCCCGGTGACCTGAAGCGTTCCGTCGAGCATATGACCAAAGCCATCCACGAAAATCAGATCATGACCATCCGGGAGAGCATGCATCTGCTGTCTTCCTGGGCGGGGACGCTGCCTGGTCAATGGGCCATCCCCGTGCGATGGGTGTTTCTTACCGGCGGACCCATCGCCGACATGCTCCCCCTGCACGGCATCTACCAGGGGGCACCCTATAACGCGTATCTCACCAAACAACGCGGGTTTCATCATTCCGCCTTGTCGGTCATGGATACCGCCCAGCGCACCATCTTCCACTTCAATTTTCACGTCGGCGATCTCGGTCACACCCTGCTCGTGGGTCCATCCCGCTCCGGCAAGAGTGTTTGGGTCAACTTCCTGCTGTCGCAGTTCCACCGCTACCCCAATTCCCGGATCATCGTCTTCGACAAGGACCGCAGTTGCTGGATCACCACCCACATGCACGACGGCAAGTACATGGGGGTGAACGAACCGGGCGGCCTCGCCATGAATCCCGTGAAACACCTGTCCACGGACTCCGACTGGAACTGGTTCAAACAGTTCGCCGATCAGATCCTCTCCGTGCGCGACGGCCCATTGACCGCCGATGAAATCACAGAACTCAGCCATGCCGTCGAACGCCTCAAAAGCTCGCCCGTCAACTTGCGAACCCTCTCCACCCTGAACGACTGTTTTAGCGGCGAGGCCGCCGCCAAACTCAAGGGCCGTCTGGCGCCCTGGATCGGGAACGGCATCTGGTCACGGTTCTTCAACGGGGACAGCGACAGCATCGAGTTTAGCCGTTTCACCACGATTTCCGTGGACGACATCCTGGATTTCAAGGACGCCGCGCGGGCTTTCCTCTTGTATCTGTTCCACCGCATCGAAAAAAGCCTGGATGGCGCCCCGACGGTCATCTATTTGGAAGAGGCCTGGTTTGCCCTCGAAGATCCGGTGTTCTCGCAGAAACTGAAGGAGTGGCTGAAGCGTCTGGCCAAGATGAACGTCATGGTGGTCATGGCCACGCAATCCGCCCTGGACGCCGCCGATTCCAAAGCGTTTGCGTCGATTCTGGACAACGTGCCCACGATGGTGTTTCTGCCCAACAAAAGAGCCAAGTCATTCCGCAAGCTGTACAAGGACGCCTTTCAGTTGGAAGACCATCAAGTGGATTTGCTCTCGGATATAACGGAAAAGAAGGACTATTTTGTCATGCAAGGGGGGGTTCCCAAGCTGATAAACTGCAAATTCAGTACGGAAGTGCTGGCCCGTTTGCGCTCTGACGATGCGGCCAGAAAACTGTTTCAACAATGGATGGATTCGGGCAACCCCGACTGGAAGGCGCATTATGTGGAAGCCGCGTACGCACTCGATTAAATCCGTCGCCACCGCCGTGGCGCTGACGCTCGGGATCAATTTGATCCCGGCCGCTGGCGCCGGCACGCTTACGGGAGGCGCGACATTTCCCGAGCAGATTGTGCAGGAGTTTACCGCGCTGGAGCAATACGGCAAGAATATCACAGCCGCCGAAGCCGATCTGAGCACACAGATGAATACGCTCAATCAATATACGGCCGATCTGCAGAACCTGGCGTCCATGCCATCAGAAGGTCTTTCACAAATCACCATGCCCTTCCAACAAGCCATGTACGACTACCAGCAGGCCACCGGTCTGATGAACGAGTACCGGTACATGTACGGTAATTTGTCGAACATCCAGAACGGCATGGCACAACAGCAAATGTATATGCTCAATTCAGCGCTGTCTCCGCAAGACTATGCGGCCGCGGTCTACCAGGAGCAGGGTTATCAGGCGCAACAAAATCAGGCGCAGATAGCATCTATCGCGGCATCCATGCAGGCGGTGGACCAGGAAGGGCCGCTTATTCAGCAACAGCAGGCCGCATTGCCCGCCATATCCGGTAATGTGGCCGGCTTTCAGCAACTTTCCGCACAGTTGACCGTCCTGGAACAGCAGAACCGGTTGATGCTGGCGGATATTCAGCAGGCGCAGATGCAGAAGGAAAACAATGGTCTGGATGGAAATACGCAGATGGCTGCGGTTAACAACCAAAACCAAGCCGCAAATGCATATGCAGACAAGGTGGGCGCCAGCATACTTAGCGCTGATGCCGCGGCTCAGGCGAGCGCCCAACAAGCGGACGCTACCATGCTTGCAAACCGCTTAACCCCTTAACTATAGGATAATCATACAACTATGCTGAAATCTAAATTATACGATCCCATCAATAGTATGATATTGATTATTCTATTCCTGACGGCATTCGCCTACGCAACACCAGCGTCAGCCATCGTGCCACCACAATTGGAGCAACAGATTCAAGCGGCCGATGCAGGAAAACCTCCACCAAACACAACCATCACCACTACCGGCGGACTCACGATCAGCGATAAAACAACACCGATCAATTTTACGCAATATGATTCCATTGTTCTTACCATGGAGAGGGCCGGAACCACCATGGCGGAACGTTTCGTGCCCGATGCGGAAAAACTCGCATCAATTCTGGGTGGCATTGGATTCACATGGTTGGGAATCATGATCATGCTGTCTCAGGCTGATGTCTGGCACATGGGTTTACGGCCGATATTCATTCTGGCAATATATTATGGGATTACCTTGGCTATGCTGGAATTTTATCCAGCATTTTCCGCAGACGTAATCAATGGATTTTTCTACGCCGCCTCTACGCTAACTCAAACGAACGCCCTAAATGGATACAGCGTGGCGGGGAAGATGTTTTCCAATTTCGGGAGCATGACAACCGCCTTGTGGTATTCGCTAAATCCGCACCTTCTCCCGCTGACTAGTAGCTGGGAAGCTTTACCAGATGACGTCGTCAAACTTTTCTCTACGGGAACTAGATTTCTTATGGACGTGATCGAACTTTTGCCGTGGGCAGCTGTTATGATGATTTCTGCTCTTTTATTTTGCGTTCTGTTCATCACATTTCAGATTGGAATCGCCGTGGCCATTGCCGTTGGGCCGGTCTTTATTCCATTTCTCGTTCTGCCCATCACCAGATTCCTGTTTGAAGGGTGGCTCAAATTCCTCATCATGGCGGGGATATACTATTTGGCAGCAGTGGTAGTAGCGTCGCTGATAGGGGTTGGCATGCTTGCGTTCGCTCAAGATACTCAGAACCTTGACGCGGCAATGAATGGTGTTTCCTCCCTCAGCACCATTCAGCATGGCTTTGTTATCAATATGGGAATAATTTCACAATTGGGGGTCTTTGATCTGGTTGGCTTATTGGCCATGCTTATGGTTCCATCATTTGCTCATGCCATGGCTGGCAGTGTCAACCTATCCGGATTGGATATGGGTGCCAAGACTGCCAGTATGGCGACAAAGGGCCTAACAAAGGGTCTATCCAAAAAATGAAAACGAACGATTCTGTCCATGCGGTATTGGCGCAACTGGAAATCCGCAGATCCATGCCAATGGAGACAAGGAGCCTTGCCGTCATGGACGACAAAGACGGAAAAACATTCCTTGGGTTGATGGTCTGGAATATCGGTACGCTGGTCCAGGACACGCCTGAGCTAATAGCAGCCTTTATCATAGCTATTGCAGTATCTATAGGGCTTGTGGCCGCCAAATTTATAGGCTACGTGTAAAGTTAACGTAAACAGTTAGTAATTATCCACCGGCAAAGCCGGTGGCTTTACGATTGCTGGCCCCTCAAAGGGGCCTAACCGCAATCGAAAAACTGATCCTGTGCAACACTCAGCACTATTACCCAATCATTCTAACCAACTCGCAGTGTGATATACCCATCACTTAGTCCATCGACCCCTCATAAGCCTTTCACCACGTCGAAAGCCATACTCCCGGAATCGTCAAGCTTCGAGAGTCTCCCCCAGCAGAGCTGGGGGTTTACCCTGAAGAAATTATTATTGCAGTCTGGATTCACAATCGTTATGTTCTCACTCTTTTAATCAGAAATTCAACGTATTCTGTACCATATTTCCACCGACTGCTTCTTCCACAAGTAGTAGACCGTAACTACAGAAAACCCCCACAATATACCTTCCACAATCATGCCTATCTTCATGGACATCAGCATGAACGCCATCCCAATCACGGTGAGAACGGACAATGTTAATCCAGCCAGGACGGAGAGATAGAACACACCAAAACCACCAAACAATAAGACCAAGAGGAGCGCCATACCCAGAGACGGAAGTTTCGGCGTCACCACAACATCTTGCGGAACAGGTTTCCCAATGCCTTTGGTGGAAAAGCTCAAAGGATTGCGATGCGTATTCCCCATGCGATGCAACAGGAAGACCGCCATCGTCATGCCAGCCAGCAGGGAACCCGCGACCGGAACCGCAAACCACAGTAGTCGCAATCCAACTTCGGCCCAGAAATGGTCTCGTAGAATCCGCAAAAGCGACTCGAAGGACATTACTCTTCCAGACCATGCGCTTGGATGGGCTCTTCGGCTGCCCTATCGGATCCGGTCGTGATTCTCGTACTCAATTTAGGTTCCGCCCCAGCATCGGCATGTACTTCCACTGGCACAGGAGCTAATGGATCATTGGTGGTTTACTCTTTCCTGGCGTTTTTCGCCCCTTCCATTATTTTTCCCGCGCCGGAACTGATTCGCGAAGCACCAGAGCTTACCCCCTTGGATATCCGGGCCGTCGTCGCGGACATCATCTGCCGGAGCATGGCCCCGTCATCCGTCTGGAAACTTTTCAGATTCATCAGCTCATCCGCATTTTCCACATCGAAGTAAGGCGCTTCAGGAAAACCCAGTTTCGCCGCCCATAGGGCATGTGGGAACTGAACCCGCGTCGAGTTGTAACGCCGAACAACGCCATTATATTTCTCGCGGCGCTCCTGCAGTGTATCCTCTACCTTGGATATCTCACCGATCAGCATTTGGTAGCTCACATTGGCCTTTAGTTCGGGGAAACTGGCGGCTATTGCCTGGATGCGACCCAGGGCATTAGTGCCTTGCTGATAGAGGCCGGCTGCTTCAGTGATGGCGGTCTGATTATTGGAGATCGTGATCTGTGCCAACTTCTCATGATCCGCGTAGCCTGAGACCACCGAGATCAATTGGTTAATCAGATCGCTCCTTTTTTTCATTGCTGCCATGATGTTGGAGTGGTTCTCCTTAACCTCTTGGCCCATACCCTGCAACCCGTTGTACGATCTGATCGCCATGATTACAAATCCCGCCGCGATCAAGATGAGAAAGAAAAAAAGACCAAACATATAGGTAACTCCTCGTTGCTTTGGTGGGCACTGGCTAACGACGGCAAGCAATCTATAGTTCCAAATTCCATAGAACAACATGGAATCCGTTAATCTGTCGTGGTGTTTCCCGGCCAAAGGGCCGCCCGGTGATCCGCAAAATAAGGATTACCTTCCACAACAAGACGCAGGGCACTATTG
>JAJYPA010000055.1 GCA_021795795.1 Pseudomonadota bacterium
GGTTCCTGGCGATCTATCTGATGGTCTGCGACAAAGGTGGTTTGTCGGCCCTGCGATTGTCCAAGCAAATCGGGGTATCCTGGATTACCGCGCACCGGATGCTGCGCAAGATGCGTCATGCCATGGCAGATCGGGACAGCATCTATCGTCTGGGCGGCCTTGTGGAGCTGGACGACGCTTTTGTAGGAGGACGGCGATCCGGAGGGAAGAGTGGCCGAGGTGCGGAAGGGAAAACACCGATTCTGGTAGCCGTCGAAAGCCGTGACAAGAAGGCCGGTTTCATCGCCATGGAAACGACCCCTTCGGTATCCGCCGAGAATATCCGACAGTTCGCCAAGCGCCACCTGTTTCCCCGACAACCGACTCGCACCGATGGTCTGGTGGCTTTGCGCGTTCTGGGAGAGACCCAGCAACATGAAGGCCGTGTGACTCCGGCGGAGCAAGTGGACGAATGGCTCCCCTGGGTGCATATCGCCATCGGTAATCTCAAGGCCTACCTGCTGGGTACTTTCCATGGAGTCACCGGTAAATACCTGCAGGAGTACCTAGATGAATTCGTCTATCGCTTCAACCGGCGCTTTTGGGAGCCAGAGCTTCCACTGCGTCTGCTCAATGCGTGTATGGACCATACGCCTGTCCAATTAGCGGCTGAAAAAGGTTAAGAGGCATGTTATTCAATAATGAAATTGCCGGGGTGATCCGGCAGTGGTTCGTCGGGCACCAGCGGTGTGGGAGCGGTTGAGTCCGGTTTTACGTTCCACTGCCCCCGCAACCCAAGTATCACGAAGCGGCGCGTCCCCGGTGCGGCAGGGGTGCCGGAGCCGGCCCTGCCGCACCTGTTTCGGGCTCAGGCTTGTCGGTTACCGCATAGTCCAGGCTGGTATCCTTTTGCTGCGACCGGCTCATGGCCTGAATGATCTTTTTGATCGCATCAAAACCCTGCACCTCCGGCTCCAGGCCCAGTTCCGCCAGATCGTTTTCGATGTCCGGGCGGGCAAAGACCACGGCGGTGGTGTGCCGCATGCGGGACAGATCCACGTAGGTCTTTTCGCGGCTCTCCATGCTGCCGTCGGCGAAAACCACGACGTGATCGGCGGTGGTGCCCTGATTGCGGTGGGTGGTGCCGGCGTAAGCATATTCGAGCTGCGCATAGCCCGCCCCCGGCGAGATTTGCCGCTCCGTCCGGCCCTCCGGGACGGGCTGCCCGGGAATGATGGTAATCTCGCTGCCGTCGTTCTTGCGGATGGTGATCTCCGGGCCATGAAAGCCCTCGCCGAACGCGGTGACGGTCCCCGCCTCGTTGTTGAGTATCCCGGCATGGTTGCGGTTGGCCCGAAACACCAGACGCTCGCCCAGGGCGATCTCGCGCTGACCGAGGCTCTTACCCTGGCGGTCGCGCACGGTGATGGTGACGGCTGGGCGGTCATCGAGCAGGCCCCGGCTCTTCAACGCGCTGCGGGCGAGTGCATTGAGGGTTTCTGTGGCGGCATTGGTGGCCGCCAGCAGCAACGCCTCCTGTGGCCGTCCGGCATCGTAGAGATTCGCCCATCGCCCGACAGCCATGGCCGCCGCCTCCTGCCAGCCGTCGGCGATTGCTATGAGACCATGGCGATCGAGGATTGCCAGCGCCTTTGCCGCATCGCCCTGACGGGTGAGCGCCACGACTTTCTTCATGTCCTCCGCTTTATCGCCCCGCTGTCTTACGTTTTCTTTCAGGTAGGCCACGGCATCCGGGCCTATTTTTTGGAGCGCCCGGAATGCCCCGCCGGCGTCGATGGCCTGGAGCTGGGCGATATCGCCGACCAGGACCAGCTTGGCGCCGGATGCCCGCACCTGGGCGAGGAGTTCCTGCATCATGCGGGAACCGACCATGCCGGCCTCGTCGATGACGATCACGTCCCTGGCGTTCAAGGTGCGCGTAGGCGGGATCTGTTCCCCGGTAACCGGATCATCGCCCGGCTTCAGGGAAAGGAGGAGGGCCGCCAGGGACTGGCTGTCGATATTGGCGCCATGGAAAAGGCCATGCGCCGCTTTTTTGGCGATGGCGGCGCCGTGCACCCGAAATCCCGCAGCCTCCCAGGCCCGCCGCGCGGCGTCGAGCATGGTGGTCTTGCCGGCGCCGGCGTGGCCCTGGATCATCTGCAGGGCGCCGATCCGGTGGGTGATATGCCAGATGGCCCGGCGCTGTTCCTCCGAGAGAGAGAAGCCTTTTTGCCGCGCTTCCAGGTCAGCCTCCTCGATCGCGCGCCGCACCGTGGCGCCATCCACCAGGTGCCAGTCCACGGCGGTCAATGCCTGGGCATCGGTGACCATCCGCCGCTCGATGGCCTGCATCTCCCGGGTCGTAAAACGGGCCGGTCCGGGGGCTTGCAGGGGAACGATCTCGGCATCCCGCCGGAGCTGCGCCACTTCGGCACGGATCTCGTCATAGCCCATGCCGCAGGTCTGTGCCGCGACGGCCACCCGGTGCCAGATGTGCCGCTCTTCAAAGGTCGAATCATGGGCGGTGAGATCCCGCAATACCGCAACTCGGTCATAGGAAGCGGCGAGCAGGCCTTGGCGCAAGGTCTGTACGGTTTCCGCACTCAGGCCATAATGGGCGGCACGCTCCCGCCAGTCGGCGGCGAGGATGGCCCGGTTGATCACTTCCTTGCGTCGGCGCGTATCGAGGGTGGCCAAAGCGGCGGCTTCGGCGTTGTCGCGGCCGCGCGCCAACAGCAGTTTCTCGATCTGCTGGCGGCGCCGGGAAAATTCCCGTTCCGCATCCTCGGAAACCCCCAGGATCCGGAAGCTCTCCCCATCTTGTTCGATGCCGAAGCCCATCTCCTGGAGCCGTTGTGCGAGGACGGCCCGGTAGAGGGCGCCCAGGGCCATTTTGTGACGGTAGATCTCCCAGGATTCGATGGCGCCCCAGGTCCCGTCCAGCCGTTGCGCCAGGTTCATGAGCAGGGCGTGGGAGTGGATCTGCGGATCCTGCTCCCGGCTGCTGGCATGGCGATAGACGCCGGCGATCAGATGCGCGCGTTCGCGTTCCTCACCGGCGTGGCCACGGCGGGCGACCGGCAGATGTGTCTCGATATGTCGCAATGCCTGTGCGACGGCCGCATCATGGGCGGTGGCGATGGCCTCCCGGAGATTCCGATCGGCCACCGACCAGACGACAGACACGCTTTTGGGTGCGGAAAAAGTCAGGTCATAGCCGTAGCGGCGCTGCGGGCCGGCCTTGTCCACCAGCGCCCGACCATCATCGGGATGAAGGCCCTGCAGAAGGCGGGTCATGGTTTTGCGTTCCACGGCTTGGCCAGCCAGGCCAATGGCGTCCGCGCCAGCCCCGACCCAGATGCTGGGCGTGCCGCCGTTGCTCTGGCTGTAGTAGTCCTCGATGGCGCCGGTGCCGGTCCCCGGACGGTTCTGCTGCTCGGGGCGCTGGTCCGGCTGTTCGTCGGGGTAGTCCGCGACCTGGGCGACGTGCTCGGCGGTGGTGCCTTTTTTGGCGTGGATGGAGAGCATGATAATCCCTGAAAGCCACTCTAATACATGGGTTATAGGGTGGGGACGAGGATGCTGACGAAATCCACAGGTCCAGGGAAACAAAGAACGGATCGTCCGGGTCGTGCCCAAACACATTGCAGCTATTTGACTATGGTTCGAATTATAACGAAATATAATTAGAGCTTGCGGATAGCAATGATTGGTGATTTACTAGAAAATCGTTAGGCCATGGTGTTTAATTTCAGAGGAGTTTTCCAAATGAAAAGCAACAATTTTAGCAGCTTTGAAAAGCATATTGCATTGCAAGGCATAACTCATCTTGGCACACTTGTTTTGTTCAACTCAAACGCTGACGCAAAAAAGATGCATCAGAAATATGGGTGGCAAATCCATGCCGCAATTTTTGCGGTGATGGTTTTGGCATACTATTTCTTAGTAGTACAAAAGTAGCATGGTTTTAACCCATCTAATTTTGGCTGCCAATTACTGGCAGCCTTTTCGGTCTACTCATCGCCTCAATGCTCACCCTTGTCAGGCGTACTGAATCGTTCGGCCACTCCCCGCTGTTGGGCTGATTCCCGACCAGCATCTTATTATTCGGAGGAGGTCCTTTCTGCTGATCAGCCACTGGCTGCGCCCAGATCGTGCCGCCGCCAGGTGCCGGGCCGGAGCACGGACGTGGCAAGCTCGCAAAGATGCCCATGGTGCGTAAAGAACAGCACCTGGGTCTGTTGGGCCAGATCGGCCAATACCGACAATGTGGCCGATGCACGTGCATCGTCGAACTGAACAAGCAGGTCGTCGATGACCAGCGGAATGACTTCCCGCTGTTTAAGATGTTCTTCGATTGCAGCAACGCGTAGCGACAAGAAAAGCTGATCTCGTGCCCCTTGGCTCATGCCGGCGACGCCAACGCGGGTAGCATCGGGCCGTTGGCCAAGCAGAACCTGCTTGTCGTCCTCGTAGTCGGTTATCAGGCCGCTGAAACTTCCCAGAGTGATCCTCGCGAAAATTTCCCCGGCGCGCTGGAGTACTGGTCCTTGGTGTCGCTCGCGGTAGGCTTGTACGACGCGCGACACGATAACCTCGGCGAGTCGGGTGCGGGCATAAGTACGTGCATGCCGGGCGATGCGAGCAATTAGTTCTTCCGCCTCCTGCTGTGCCTGTGCCGCCGCATCGCTGCCGTCGATTGCGTCGAACTCACGGTTCGCTTCGAGTAAATGGGCATGGGCGGTTTCTACTTCCGCTTCATGATCTCTGGCTGTTGCTTCGATCTCGGTCAGCCGTGCCGCCGTGGCCGAGATGTCATATCCTTCGACTTCAGTCAGAACTTCCGCGAGCGGTTTGGCAGCGCTGCGTACCAATTGGTCACCAATCTCGTCAATCCGGCCGGAAAGCAGTTGCTTGCGTGCGGAGTTCGCCTCGACCAGCGGCAACTCGTCTTGCGACTGCACCCCGGCGCGGCGAACCAGTTCCGCCAAGCGCTCGCGTTGCGATGATGCTGCGAGTTGGGCCTGCTGAATCCGGGTCGTCTCGCGTTCGATATCCACATCAGTCTGTTTGCGCAAGCGATCCGCTTCCCGGGCGATGGCCAGTTCATCATAGAGCATGGACACCAGATGATCCGCGTCCTTGTCGGAGACCGATTCGCCAACCTCGCCTGCAAGTGCGGACAATGCCTCCTCAAAGCTGGAACGCTTGCCCCGTTCCAACTCGGCTTCACGGGTAAGCTCATCGAGTGCGTCCAGCGCGCTGGCGAGTGCATCGAACTCATCGATATGGGCGTGCGCCTCCGCCGGCAATGACCCGGTAGGCAGGCGCAATGCGGTCACTGTTTCGTCCCACTGGCTCTGCCAGAGATTCATCTTCTCGGTCGACCGTGCTTGCTGAGAAATGGTGTCAGCCAGATCAAGCTCTTGCTGGGTGATTTGCCCGACCAGGGCGGCACGTGCAGTGGCTGCCTGTCGCGCAGCGTCGACCGCCGCCTTGGCACGGGCGAGCGCGGCAGTCAGCAATTCACCGTCGGCCAAGCCGGGGAGCCCGCAAGCCGTCAGTGCCTCACTCAGGCCGGTACGCGTTGTCGCCAGCAAGTCGGCGACCTCCTGTCGCGCCTGGCGCTGCGCGCCCAGTTGCGTATAGCGCTCGACCCAGTTGGCGTGCTTCTGACACCATTCAACTGCTGCGGCCGGCGTCAGATCCAACTGGCCCAAAGACTGAGCGACAGCGCCCCAACGGATGTCGAGTTGGGCAAGTTCCGCGCTTAGTGCATCGCGTCGAGCGGACAGCGTGCTGCGCGTCTTCTGCATGTCAGCGATACGCTGGCGGGTGGTTTCGTAATTGGCCGCGCGTCCAGCGTCAGCGTGCAGGATGTCGGCCAGACGGTCGGCTTCGCGCACGGCGCCTTCGTAGGCAGCAGGTAAGGATAGTCCAGAAGCAAAGGCGGCGGACAGCCGGTCAGGATCTTCCGCTCGCTCGATGTATTCTTGGCGAACCAGCCTCCAGCCCTCGTCGCGATGTACCCGGGCTGCTTGCACTTGCTCGTGGGTGGCGATCTCACCGGCTGCCGCCAAGCCGCGCAGCTCGCGCTCCCGGTCGTCGATATCGCGCTCCAGCTCGTCATCCTTGGTCTGCAGTGTACGCAGAGCCTCGTCCATGCGCCGATAGTCTGCCTCGAATTCGTGGAGGGTGGTCGACAGCGGTACGCGGAGGGCCGCGAGTTCGTCGAGAGTACCGTTCCAGAGGACGGAGGCGTCGCGCATGAGGGCCGCCTCAATGGTGGCAATTTCTCTATCCAGTTTGGACTGCTGTCCTGCCAGGTCACCCTGGGCGGCCGCCTCTTCACGAGCGGCTTCCAGGACATCGAGGGGCGCAGGCTCCGGATGGGTAGATAAATCGCCGCGCAACTTGTCGAGGGTATCCGCAACCTTGATGGCGCGCTCCTCCAACTGTTCATTCTTGGCGTTCAGGGTAGCGTACTGCTCCCCGAGCGCCTGCACGCGGGCGGTCAGCGTAGGTGGCGGAATCAGCGTGCGAGCCTGTTCGGCTGTCATGCCCTGCGCCAGTTCTGGCGCAATCGCGGTCAAATCGATAGCGATGATTCTTCTTGCGGCATCGACGTCTTTCTCGATGCGTGGCAAACGTTCTATCGCCCCGCGCCAATCCTTAGCGGCGTGATGCAGCCGCTCGATCGTGGTCGCATTGGCGATCAGCGCTTCGCGCACCACTAACGACGATCGCTTCTGATGCAGCCGTTCCAATTCTGCCGCCGCCTCGCGTTGCGCGTCAACGGCGGTGCGCAGTCGCTCTTCCGCCTCAATTCGATGCTGCGCAGCCTCCTGCGGAAGCAGAGGGACGTGTTCAAGCGCACCCAACTCCGTTAGCTTTGCCGCTCTCTCTGCTGCCAAGGGCAGGTTGGCGGCGATTCGAGACAATAGCCGCTGTTCATTTCTTAATGCCGTTAATCCGTCACGCAGCGCAGCGTACTTTGCTTCGGCCTGACGCCTGGCCCGGTCGGCTTGTTCCCACGCATGGGTGCTGACCTTCGTATCCCGTGCCAGCTTGCGCTTTTCTTCAAGCTCCTTGATGGCGACGTGGATCACGCTGGTACTGGCGCGAGGCCGAAAAAGGGCCGAAGCTTCACTATCCAGGTGGCCCAGCAGTTGCTGCAAGCTGGCCATGCCGGCAGCGGCCTCGAACAGGCTTTGGCCAATTTCCCCTTTACCCGCCAGCAGGGCTTCGCTGCCCCGGGTCAAGCCTTCCATATCCAGGCCGAACAGGGAACGGTAGAGTCCTTCGTCCAAACCTCCGAGCAGCCGAGAAAGCGCGTCTTCCGGCAGCGGTTGATCGGTCAGTTCCGCGCCGGTTTCTTCATCCAGCGCAAACAGCGTCTGCTTGCGGGCCTTGCGACGCATGACGGACAGCCGCGACCCTTGGTCGGTGACCAAGGTCGCGCCAACGCGCAATTGGGGGTGCGGATGCAGGAAATTGTCTGCGGTGCGGTCGTCGATACCGAACAACAGGCCAGTCAGCGCCCGCAAGGTGGTGGACTTACCGGCCTCGTTTGGGCCGTAGATCACGTGGAAATTCGCGCCGTCACTGAAGTTGAGGCGTCGCTCTGAAAACGCGCCATAGGCCTTGAGGTAGAGACGCGCGATCTTCACGAGGTCGTCCCTTCACCGGACAGACGCGCAATCAGTTCCCCCTCGACCTCGCTCAGGAGCTCGGCGAGCACGTCGGGGGCGTCCAAAAGCAGGGCATGTGGCCCTTCCCTGAGTTCCACCGGCAGCTTTTGTTGCAGGTCCCGGATTGCCTCCTCAGCCGCTACGCCCCGCGCCGCATCATCGGCCGCCAAGCCACGCAGTTCGCGAACCAGCAGGCCCAGCGGATCGTCACGCTCGGCGATGCGGTCGAGATCCAACTGGGGGCGTGTCGTCAGTTCGACTTTCTCAATCCAGACTTGCGCATTCGATGCCTCGATGGCCGCGCTGCGCAGTTGCTGCTCCACCGTCTCCGGCTGGATTGCGAGCATGCGGTGCAACGGCCCGCTCCCGGAAATCTGGACCCTGATTGCTAGTGTTCGGCCTTCTACTTGGGCGAGTCGACCGCGAATTCCTACTGTAGCGGCATCCAGGAGGGCATCCAGGTCGGGCAGTGCGGCGATGTCGAGCGACAGGGTTTCCCAGCGCATGACATCCAACGTAATGGCTTGATGCTCCAGCACCGTACCATTCTCGACCGATAATAGAGAGCAGCCTTTAGCGCCGGATTCGCGGATGTGTCTTCCTTGCGTATTACCTGGATAAACCACCCACGGCTCGCGCGAAACTATTTCCGCCGCATGGACGTGTCCCAGCGCCCAGTAGTCGTAGCCCTTGCCCTGGAGGACGGATAAGGTCGTGGGGGCATAGTTGTCGTGTCCGGGGCGACCGTTCAGGGACGTATGGAGCAGACCGATGTTGAAACAGTCCGGAATAGGGACCGGATAGGCAGAAGCAAGATCATCCAACACGGCAGGCGTGACAAAACTCTGCCCGTGTACGGCGACGCCAATCTGGTCGAGAATGACGGTCTCGGGCTTTGCATCGGCAAGCAGATGCACGTTGCGCGGTAGGCGCAGGGACTTGGTGAGCTTGCTTGCCGCGTCGTGATTACCGCGCACAATGGCAACCGGGATACCTTCTTCGGCAAGTTGCGTTACCCCTTTGACGAAGAAAAGTCCCGTATTGTGGTCTGGCCAGTCACCATCGTAGAGGTCACCGCCAATTACGACGAGGTCAACGCGCTCGCGCAAGGCAGTGGCGATCAAGTTTTCGAAGGCGCGACGGGTGGCACCGCGAACATCATCGACTGGCGCACCCTCATACCGGTCGAGGCCGCGCAAGGGGCTATCGAGGTGCAGGTCAGCGGTGTGTAGAAAGCGCATTTTGTTGTTGATCGCCCCGGCAGAGATGTAAAGGAATCACAGCATTCGATGATTGTATTGTCATCTTGAAAAATTTGCACTATCTTGTCGTGGTTTGACGATCCACGGTAGAACCTATGCCGAAAAGCCCCCACGAAGGCGAAATCCTCACCATCAAGCAGGTCGCTGAATACCTGAAGATCACCGAACGGACGATCTACCGGTTGGCTGCTGTCAAGAAGATCCCGGCCTTCAAGGTGGGCGGGACGTGGCGGTTCTCGCGCGCGGACATCGACCGTTGGATTGCGCAGCAGTCATCTGTAGATCAGGGGGACCGCAGCCCTGACTCATCGAAAGGTGGTCGCTGACCATGAAACTGATCCTCAATATGGGCACCGACCGAGTCATCGACCTGATTCGCCCGCACCTCAGGCGCGGCAGTCAGCTTGGCTGCGTGACCCCCGCGTTTTCTCTCTTTGCATTTGCCGAGTTACGGGATGCGCTTTCCGGGTTGGAGAAGGTGCAACTGATATTGCCCTCTGACGATGGGGCGCTCGAGTTTCTTGGTGGTGATGGTGATCGCGCCGCTCGTAATCGCCTGCAGGCGCGCTGGCTGGCGATTCAATGTGCCAAGTGGGTGAACGGCAAAGTGGAGCTGCGCCGTGCGCCCGGGCCGGTACCTCAAGGCGCGGCAGTGATGCGTGATGCCCAAGCGACCCCTGAGCAAGTAGTGCTGGGTTCCTTCGCTTTCAGTACCGATGGCCTGGGCTTAACCCCCGGTAACCCGCTGAGCCTGATCCAGGCATCCGAGTCAGCCGATGAGGCAAGCCAACTCGCCCGTTGGTTTGATCAGCAATGGACGGCCATGCGCGCCCAGCCCGATACACGCGCAGCGCTGATTCAAGCCTTGCAGGCGATGGGTGAACACCGAGACCCATTTACCCTCTACACGCTCATCCTGCATCACCTGTTTCGTGACAGCGGCAATGAGATGGACGAGGAGCGCATCGTCAAATCCGCCACGGGCATCCGCAATACGGTGGTGTGGAAGAAGCTGTTCAAGTTTCAACGCGATGGCGTGGTGGGTGCTATCGACAAGCTGAACCGTTTCGGCGGCTGCATCATTGCCGACAGCGTTGGCTTGGGCAAAACCTTCGAAGCACTGGCGATTATCAAGTACCACGAACTACGCAATGACCGCGTCCTGGTGCTGGCACCCAAGCGCCTGCGCGACAACTGGACGCTCTACAAGGCCAACGACAAGAGGAATGTGCTGGCCGCCGACCGCCTCAACTATGACGTTCTGAACCATACCGATCTCTCGCGCGATGGCGGCACGTCGGGCGACATCGATCTCTCCCACGTGAACTGGGGCAACTACGACCTGGTGGTGATCGACGAGTCGCATAATTTCCGCAACAAGGCCACGCACAAGGAAAAAGAGTCCCGCTATGACCGCCTGATGCACAAAATCATCAAGGAAGGGGTCAAGACGCGCGTCCTGATGCTATCGGCCACGCCGGTCAACAACCGCCTCGCCGATCTGCGCAACCAGATCGCCTTCATCACTGAAGGCGATGACACCGCCTTGCTGGAACACGGCATTGCCAGCATCGAAGCGACCACCCGCAAGGCACAGGCGCAGTTCAATCGCTGGTTGAGCATGGGCGAGTCGGACAAGACGCCGGCCAAGCTGGTCGAAATGCTGGGCTTTGACTACTTCACCCTGCTGGATCATCTCACCATCGCCCGCTCGCGCAGGCACGTTGAAAAGTACTACGGCACCAGCGAAACGGGTCGCTTCCCTGATCGCCTGCCGCCAATCAACATCAAGGCCGATGTGGATAGTACAGGTGAGTTCCGCTCCATTCGTGACATTAATCTTGAAATCCGCCGCCTGAATCTGGCCAGCTACGCACCGTTGCGCTACGTGCTGCCGCACAAGCAAGCCGCTTACGATGCCAAATATAGTACGCAGATTCGCGGCGGCGAAAGCTTTTTCCGCCAGGTCGATCGTGAGGAAAGTTTGATCCACCTGCTGCGCGTCAATGTGCTCAAGCGCATGGAAAGTGCCGTGTCGTCATTTCGGCTTACTGTTCAGCGGCAACTGAAAGATGTAGAAGCAGTACTGGAGCGTATCGAATCTCAAACCGGAGAACTCGAAGAGCTGGATATTACCGATGTGGACATCGAAGACCCAACCTTTGAGAGCTTGCTGGTAGGCAGAAAAGTCAAAGTGCTGCTGGGCGATGTGGACCTCATCCGCTGGAAACAAGACCTCATCGAAGACCGCAATCGCCTTTCCACCTTGTTGGCTGCTGCCATGCAGGTTGACCCAGATCGTGATGCCAAATTGCAGGCATTACGCGACATGATTCAGAACAAATGCCGCAACCCAATCAATGAAGGCAACTGCAAAATCATCGTATTCACCGCCTTCAGCGACACGGCGCAATATCTTTACGAGCAAATCTCCGATTGGGCGAAAAAGGAGTTCGGCATTGAGGCCGCACTGGTCACTGGCACAGGGCGCAACCAGACCACTATCCCCGGCTTGCGTAAAGACTTGGCTTCCATCCTCACATCTTTTTCGCCACGTTCCAAAGAGCGCCCAGAAGATCTGGCGCACGAAGGCACGTTGGATTTGTTGATCGCCACCGACTGTATTTCCGAAGGTCAGAATCTTCAAGACTGTGACTGGCTCATCAACTACGACATTCACTGGAACCCGGTGCGCATCATTCAGCGTTTTGGCCGGATAGACCGCATCGGTTCACCCAACCAGCGCATCCAGCTCGTCAATTTCTGGCCCAACATGGAGTTGGACGAGTATATCAACCTCGAACAGCGCGTCAGCGGGCGCATGGTGCTGCTGGATATTTCCGCCACGGGGGAAGAAAACCTCATCGAACAGCAATCCGGCAACCAGATGAATGATCTGGAATACCGCCGCAAGCAACTACTCAAACTGCAAGACACCGTGATTGATCTGGAAGACCTCTCCGCCGGTGTTTCCATCACAGACCTTACACTCACTGACTTCCGCATCGACCTTGCCCAATATTTCAAAGCGCATCCTGGCAGGCTGGAAGAAATACCATTAGGCGCGAGTGCAGTGACGACCAGCGAAGATGCCGACATTCCGCCGGGTATCGTGTTCTGCCTGCGTGCCGAAGGGGCAGCCGCAGAAAAGATTACCGATTCTGGCTACCCACTCGCGCCGCACTACCTCGTGCATGTTGGTGAGGACGGTAGCGTTTTGCTACCCTACACCCAAGCCAAGCGCATACTGGATCGCCTCAAACGATTGAGCCTGGGGCGAGACCTGCCCGATGCCACCGCCTGTACCCGTTACGATAAAGAAACCAAGCAAGGCGAAGACATGCACCATGCCCAGCAACTGCTTGCGGCGGCTGTAGCCTCTGTTGTGGGCAAGAGTGAAGAGCGTGCCGTTGCCAGCCTGTTTTCACCGGGCGGTACGCACGCCATGAAGGGCGAGTTTGCCGGAAGTAACGATTTTGAAGTGGTGGCGTTCCTGGTGGTCATGCCTGGGGCGAGTGCATGATCTTGCAAAACCTGATCGCCGCATTGGAACTGCCAGCAAGTTGCCGTGTGGATCAGCGCATACCCAAGAAGCTGCTGGTGGAGAATGGCGCACCCACTGCCGCCGACAAGCGCAACATTAACGAAGGCATCGAGGAAATCCAATGGGTGGCTGCACTCAAGCCCAACACCATTGGCGTGCTCGAGTATCGGGACGACATGCGCGAGTACCTGGAGATCGCCGTGTTGAGCGTCACACTAAGAGGCGACGCGAAGGCCGGAAGGTTGGCTGAACTCGTGCACCGCGCCGTGCCTTATCCGATGGCCCTACTATTGAACTCGGAGCAGAGCCTGATGCTTTCCATGGCACACAAGCGCTGGGCACAGAACGAAGTGGGTAAGGTGGTGCTGGATGGCAGTGTGGTGGCCGTCACGTTGCCGTGCGACGCACCATCACCTGCTGTCGAGATGGCGTTCATGCAGGCGTTGGCGCTGGGGCGCCAACCACAGGCAACGCTCTATGCGCTCTATCAGGGCTGGATGGACAGCGTACAGGCCTTGCTGGCGGCAAAAATGACGAACACGTTTAAGGTCGCAATCAGCTCGGAGCAAGCTGCTGCTCGACGCCAAGCGCTGCAGGAATGCGAGCGGCTGGAACTCGATGCGACCCGCTTGCGCACGCAGGCCGCCAGGGAAAAACAACTGGCGCGACAGGTGGAACTGAACCTCGCGCTCAAGCGCGTGCAGGCGCAACTGACTGCGGCACGCCAACAGCTTTGAAGATCGAACGAATGATGGAGAAGAACATGCAAAAAATCGACGCGACCAGCCCGGAGGCCCAATCTGCCGACCTTATCGCCGAGAATATCGAACAGCTCAATGCTCTGTTCCCTGAGCTGATCACCGAAGGCCCTGATGGTGTGGCGGTGAATGTGGACGTGCTCAAACAGATGGTGGGCGACAAGACCATCACCGATGCCGACGAGAAATATGGCCTCAACTGGCATGGCAAACGCCACGCCCGGCAATTGGCACTCACGCCCTCCACCGGCGCCTTGCGCCCCTGCCCGGAAGACAGCGTGGACTGGGACACCACGCAAAACCTGATGATCGAGGGCGACAACCTCGAAGTGCTCAAGCTCCTGCAGAAGAGCTACGCGGGCAAGGTCAAGCTCATCTACATCGACCCGCCCTATAACACCGGCAAGGACTTCGTGTACCCGGACAATTTTCAGGACAACATCAAGAACTATCTGGAGCTGACCGGGCAGGTCGAAGGCGGGCAAAAAATTAGTAGCAATACCGAGGCCAGCGGGCGGTTTCATACCGACTGGCTGAATATGATTTATCCGCGGTTGAAGCTGGCAAGGAATCTACTTAGGGATGACGGCGCGTTGTTTATTAGCATTGATGACGGCGAGGTCGACAATCTGAAGAAGGTCTGCTGCGAAATATTTGGTGAGGAGACTTTCGTCGGCATCCTCTCGGTGTTGGTCAATCCGCGAGGCCGTCATCTCGACAAGTTCATTGCACAGACGCATGACAACATCGCCGTCTTCGTAAAGGACCCCGAGGTAGCTGGAAGCATCGTCGGCATGGCGAAGGGAGGGGCCATGCTGGAGGAGTACGACAAAGAGGACGAGCGTGGCAAGTATCGCGAGCTGGGGCTCCGTAACCGAAACCAAGCGTTCAATCCAGTCACGCGCCAGAACTTGTTCTTCCCGCTTTATGTTGAGCCTTCAACGGGCCGGGTGGCCCTGAATCAAGACTATCGGTTTACGGAAAAAGTTCTCCCAGTAACCGCTGATGGGGTAAAGACATGCTGGACGTGGGGGCGTGAAAAAGTTGAAGCAGAGAACGAGCTTCTCACCGCAAGTCGGATGAGTGACGGCACTTGGCGAGTGTTTCGAAAAGACTATCTGAACGGCGAGGATGGTGAAACGGCATCGACCTTGGCCAAGTCCATATGGTTGGACAAGGAGTTCAACAATGACTACGGCCGCAAGTCAATCAAAGAATTGCTTGGCGCGCCGGTCATGGACTTTCCCAAGTCGCCGTTCTTAATTCAGCGCATCGTTTCGATTGCATCTGGATCGAGCGACATCGTCATGGATTTCTTTGCGGGATCTGGCACCACAGGTCACTCAGTCATGACTCAGAATGTTATTGACGGGGCCAAACGGCGATACATCTTGGTTCAGTTGCCAGAACCTCTGAGCGCGGAAAACAAAGAACAGAAGGTTGCAGCCGAGTTCTGCGGTACGCTGCAGAAGCCACGGACGATTGCGGAAATCACAAAGGAGCGGCTCCGTCGGGCGGCCGGCAAGATCAAAGCAGAGGCTCACATGCTGGATAGTGACGTTGGCTTCCGTGTCTTCAAGCTCGACAACTCCAACATCCGCGCCTGGAACCCCAACCCCGCCGATCTGGAGCAAACACTGTTCGCCCAACAGGATCATCTGGTGGAGGGGCGCACCGAATCGGACATCCTCTACGAGCTGCTGCTCAAGCTCGGCCTCGATCTGTGCGTGCCCATCGAGCAACGCACGGTGGCGGCCAAGGACGTGCATGCGGTCGGTGGCGGCGTGTTGATGGCCTGCCTCGCGCCGACGATCAGCCGCGACGAGGTGGAATCGTTGGCGCAAGGCATCATTACTTGGCACAAGGAACTCGCCCCTGCCGGTGACACAACCTGCGTGTTCCGCGACAGCGCCTTTGCGGACGACGTAGCCAAAACCAACCTCGCGGCGATTCTGGAGCAGTACGGCATCCAGAACGTGCGCAGTCTGTGAGGTGAAAGCATGACAGACCTGACACCGCAAACCCCGCCGCCAGTCCAACCCTTGGGCGGCTTGCTGGATGCTTTGCGGGGGCTGATCCAGCAAGGCCGACAGCAGGCCCTGCGCGCCGTGGACATGGTGCAGGTGCAAACCTGCTGGGAGATTGGCCGCCATATCGTGGAGTTTGAGCAAGGTGGCGAGGCACGCGCAGCGTATGGCAAAAAGCTGCTACCACGACTGGCGGAAGCGTTGACCCGCGAGTTTGGCCGGGGCTTTGATGATCGTAATCTGCGCAACATGCGGGCGTTTTATCAGGCATTCCCGATTTGGCACGCAGTGCGTACCGAATTGAGCTGGACGCACTATCGGGCACTGCTGCGAGTCAGCAACAAGGAAGCCCGAGAGTGGTACGCGAACGAGGCTGCCTTGCAGAACTGGAGCGCCCGCGCACTGGATCGGCAGATAGGCACGCTGTACTTCGAGCGTTTGCTGCTCAGCGGCGACAAGGCCAGCGTGGCTGCCGAGGCTGACGCCAACATCGCGGCACTGCCACAGACACCCCGAGAGTTCGTGCGCGACCCCGTGATGCTGGAGTTCTTGGGGCTGCCCGGCACGGGCAAGCTGCTGGAGTCCAAGCTGGAGCAGGCGTTGATGGATAAGTTGCAAGGTTTTTTGCTGGAGCTGGGCAAGGGCTTCGCCTTCGTCGCGCGCCAGCAACGCATCAGCACGGAGACCCAGGACTTTTACATCGACCTAGTGTTCTACAACTACCTGCTCAAGTGCTTTGTGCTGATTGACCTGAAGACCGACAAGCTCACGCATCAGGATATCGGGCAGATGGACATGTATGTGCGCATGTACGACGACCTGAAAAGCGGGCCGGACGACAACCCGACTGTCGGTATTTTGCTGTGTGAACACAAAGATCAATCCGTCGTGCGCTACTCCGTACTGCATGACAGCGAACAATTGTTTGCCACCAAGTACCGGCTGGTGCTGCCGTCTGAGGAAGAGCTGCGTGTTGAGATCGAGCGTGAACGGGATGCGATTGAAGCGGCACACAGGCTGGAGGAAAAAGAATGAAGCTGCACTTTGAACCCAACCTCGACTACCAGTTGCAGGCCATCGAGGCCGTCTGCGACCTGTTTCGCGGGCAGGAAATTTGCCGCACCGAATTTACCGTAACAATGAAAGTGCCCGCCGCCATCGCGGACGATATGTTCCCCGGCACCGTGCCACAGCAAATGACGCTTGGTGTCGCCGAGTCCGACTTGGGGGTCGGCAACCGTCTCACCCTGCTGGACGATGAGCTGCACTACAATCTGTCCGACATTCAGCTACGCGGCGGTTTGCCGCCGTCGAGCACCCTGGCCTCGGGTGACTTCACGGTGGAGATGGAGACCGGCACAGGCAAGACCTACGTTTACCTGCGCAGCATTTTTGAACTAAACAAGCGCTATGGCTTCACCAAGTTCGTCATCGTGGTGCCGTCGGTGGCGATCAAGGAAGGTGTCTACAAGACCTTGCAGATCACCGAGGATCACTTCAAGGGGCTCTACGCCGGCGTGCCCTTTGACTACTTCCTCTACGACTCCAGCAAGCTCGGGCAGGTGCGCAATTTCGCCACCAGCTCGAACATCCAGATCATGGTGGTCACGGTCGGGGCCATCAACAAGAAAGACGTCAACAACCTCTACAAGGACAGCGAGAAAACCGGCGGCGAGAAGCCCATCGACCTGATCAAGGCGACCCGGCCCATTGTGATCGTCGACGAACCGCAGAGCGTGGACGGCGGCCTGACGGGTGCTGGCAAGACTGCGCTCGATGCGATGAACCCGCTCTGCACACTGCGCTATTCAGCCACGCACGTGGACAAGCACCACATGGTGTTTCGCCTCGACGCCGTGGATGCCTACGAGCGCAAGCTGGTGAAGCAGATCGAGGTGGCTTCGGCCACCGTGGAGGATGCCCACAACAAGCCATTCGTTCGGCTAGTGTCGGTGAGCAGCAAGCGAGGGACGGTCAGCGCCAAGGTCGAGCTCGACGTGGCCACGGCCAGCGGTGTGAAAAGGCAGGAGATCACGGTGTGCGATGGCGATGATTTGGAGCAGATCACCAAAAGAGCCATCTATGCCGATTTTCGCATTGGCGAGATCAACACCGCCAAAGACGAGGGGTTTCTGGAGTTGCGCTATCCCGGCGGTGAAGCCTACTTGGCCTTGGGCCAGGCGCATGGCGATGTCGACGCCCTGGCTGTGCAGCGTGAAATGATCCGTCGCACCGTCAAGGAACACCTGGATAAGGAAAAGCGCCTGCGCCCGCTGGGCATCAAGGTGCTGTCGCTGTTTTTCATCGATGCGGTGGACAGGTACCGCCAGTACGACACCGAGGGCAATCCGGTGAAGGGCGACTACGCCCGCATCTTTGAAGAGGAATACCGCCGCGCGGCCAAACTCCCCGCGTATCAGAGTCTGTTCGCCGAAATCGATCTGGCAAGTGCTGCTGAGGAAGTGCACAACGGCTACTTCTCCATCGACAAGAAAGGTGGCTGGACGGATACCAGCGAAAGCAACGCAGGCAGCCGGGAGAACGCCGAGCGGGCCTACAATCTGATCATGAAGGAGAAGGAGAAGCTGCTTGGCTTTGAAACCCCGCTCAAATTCATTTTCTCCCACTCGGCATTGAAGGAAGGCTGGGACAACCCCAACGTATTCCAGATTTGCACCCTGCGCGAAATGGGCACCGAGCGTGAGCGTCGCCAGACCATCGGCCGGGGCCTGCGCCTGTGCGTCAATCAGCATGGCGAGCGGGTGCGCGGCTTCGAGGTCAACACGCTGACCGTGATTGCCACAGAGAACTACGAGCAGTTCGCCGAGAACCTGCAGAAGGAAATCGAGGCCGATACCGGCATCCGCTTCGGCATCGTCGAGCAGCACCAGTTTGCCGCCATTGCCGTGACAACGCCCGACGGACAAATCACGCCACTGGGTGTCGATCAATCCAAGGCGCTGTGGGAACACCTGAAAGCCGCCGGCCACATTGACGCCAAAGGCAAGGTGCAGGATTCGCTGAAAAAGGCGCTGAAAGACGGCATCCTGGCCCTACCGCCGGAATTCGACAAGCAGAAAGCCCAGATCGCCGAGGTGCTGCGCAAGGTGTCTGGCCGCCTGGAGATCAAGAACGCTGACGAGCGTAAGCAAGTGCCGGTATGCAAGGCGATCTATCTCAGCGCCGAATTCAAGGCGCTATGGGACCGCATCAAGTACCAGACCACCTATCGAGTTCAGTTCGACAACGCGAAGCTCGTGTCGGATTGCATCGTGGCCTTGCAGAAAGCTCCGGCCATCGCCAAGGCTCGTCTGCAATGGCGTAAGGCCGACATCGCCATCGGCAAGGCAGGCGTAGAGGTGAAGGAAAAAAAAGGTGCTTACACCGTAAACCTAGATGAGGCCGATATTGAGCTGCCGGACCTGCTCACCGACTTGCAGGATCGCACCCAGCTCACCAGGCGCACCATCGCCAGCATCCTGACCGGCAGCGGACGGCTTGATGACTTCAAGCGCAATCCGCAGCAGTTCATTGATCTCGCCGCCGAGACGATCAACCGCTGCAAGCGTCTGGCACTGGTTGATGGGATCAAGTACCAAAAGCTGGGAGACGAACACTTCTATGCGCAAGAGCTGTTCGATCAGGAAGAACTCACGGGCTACCTAAAAAACATGCTGATGAATACGGAGAAATCCATCTACGAGCACGTGCTGTACGAATCCAGCACAGAGCGGGACTTTGCCGATGCGCTGGAGAAGAATGACGCCATCAAGTTGTACGCCAAGCTCCCCGGCTGGTTCAAGGTGCCCACGCCTCTGGGCAGCTACAACCCCGACTGGGCGATATTGGTGGAGCAGGATGGTGCGCAGCGCCTGTACTTCGTGGTGGAAACCAAGAGCAGCCTGTTCACGGATGACTTGCGCGACAAGGAGAGCGCCAAGATCGCCTGCGGCAAGGCGCATTTCCAGTCGCTGACTGTTGGTGAGAATCCGGCGCGCTATGTCGTCGCGCGGTCAGTGAATGACGTGCTGACGGAGGCAGCGAAAGCATGAACCGGGGGCGGTTCATGTCGCTTAATGATGGGCCGCAACGAGCGGCACCCGGATAAGCCGCAGGACGGCAATTGTCAACTATGTGATCAATGCGCCAGCCTTTCCAACTTCTTGTGAGTACGGTCAGAGATATTGATGGCTTTGGATGCGCTGACGGTCACGTAGCGTGAGGGGCTGGGGCTGGGGGTAAACCCCCTCGAAGAACTTGAACAAACGCGCCTTGAGTGTGGTTAGCCAAGTTGATGGTTCTCTGGTCAAGTTATATGAGGGGTGCAGACAGCGGCATAAAAAAGCCACACAGCCCTATTTTGTGAACGGGCGGCATGGCACTGGATTGTTCAGTTTTTCAGAACAGCGGATCGTCGGCAGGTGGCAGCTCAGCGGCCTGAGTATTGGCCTGTGATCGTTCTTCGTAATACCGATGGATCTCCCCGCCCCGTAGTACTGACTCTCGAAGCATTCGGTGAAGTGGTGCAGGAACTCCAGGACCGTGACGGCGGCCTCGTCGGAGATCGGAGAGTGGCGGTAAGAGCGGGTGGTCGTTGCAAGGATAGGAGATCATGGACACCTCCTCAGCGTGCGGTTTTGCGCCGGGCGGGTTGCTGGGCGGGGCCGTAGAGTTCGAGGAACAGCTTCTCGTCCAGTTCATACGCTTACCGCTGCTATGACGACCGGGCCTTCGACGCTGACTCCTTGGGGCTGGCGTCGATCAGGACGACGTCCTTGCAGGCGGTGAGCTTCAGACGTTTCAGGATGTCCATGACCCGCTGGAGTTCAGAGTCCGAGAAGTGCATGATTACCTTGATTGAGGTCTTCGCGTCGCTGGCCTTCTCGTAGATTTTCACCTGGTGCTGCAGGTTCTTTTCCAATGCCGTGTTCTTGGCGAGCTTGAATTCCACAAGATTCGAGTTCTTCTTGCCCTTCGAGACTTTGAAATCAACCGGCCCACGGCCGTTGTTGACCTCGGCATTCAGATCAAGGTCGTTGTCGAACCACGTGAGCCTGAACATCACATGCAGGTCAACCTCGCGCTGCACGGGCTTCCCGTTGATGTAGAACAGGCGCTGACCGCCCTGGTCCTCGATGACGTGCTTCAGGTACATCACGCGCTTCATGCTCTGCTCGTATGACGAGTCATAGCTGTAGAACTCTGTGCCCGCCAAGTGCTCGCTGACCAATGCCCTGATGTTCTCGACGAACTGAAGCTGCGTCTCCTGCACCTTGGCGTCGGCTGACCGATGCGCCTCGGGGCCGTGCTCTTCCTTCCAACGGATGTAGTAGTCCAGCAGCTCTTGAAACTGCTCTATGGTCCTCAGCGCGGCGGCTCTCTTTTCCTTCTCTTTGGTCCGCTTGTTAATCTGGTTGTAAAAGTGGTCGTTGACCTGGACTCGAAGCCCCTCATCGGGCAACGACACGCAGATGTCGTGGAACTTGTCCAGCAGGTCGGTTTGGTTGATCCACGCCTCGTCGCGCGTCAGTATCTCCTTCGGCGTCAGGATCACGTAGTCGCCGTTCGCGATGGGCAACTCGAAGTAGCTGGCCTGCCAGCGCTGGGTGTCATAGGCAAATCGCACGCGCTCGATTCGGCAGCGCGCTCGCTGTTTCGGCTCAAGGTACTCAAGGGCGAAGGCCTGCGTGTACTCCAGCAAGAAGCCCTTGATCAGATTCGTCGTGAAGTCGCTGAGGTGATCACGGCCAACGCCGCCACTCAGCAGACCAAGCTTCTCTAAGTGGCTGCCGTTCGAGATGGTCTCGTTGCCGAAATCCTTGAACACTGATGTCAAGTTGCGCGCGAGGGTACGGGCGAAGTCGGGCCCGAGGCCCGTGCCGACGTTGCCGGTCTTACTGAAACCCAGCCAGTTCTGCTTGACCTCTTTGAAGAGAAGCCACAGCATGATTGAACCCGCAGTCAGCTCGCCAGCAACAGCGCGGTCACGCAGGAAGCAGAGGTAGGTGATGATCTCTTCGTGCAGACCCTTGTAGACCGCGTTCTCGCTGTCGTACAGCAGAAACGGGTCCACGAACAACGGCAGGTCGTTGATGAGCGCGACATTAAAGGCGCCGTACTCCTCGAGGACCTCGGGCTCCACGCCGAAGAAATCTGAGAAATAGATCTTCGGTCCCGCGTCTCCCTGCCTCATGAGCCCCCCAGAGTGGCCAATGGCGTTGCGCGAACAGGCGCACCCGACCCAAAGGAGGCTGTCGGAATCGGCAGAAGCGGCCGCTCGCGCTGCCCATTTCGCTTCTGCGAATGATTGCCTATTTGCGAAAACGCGGCGTCCACCTTTCGATGAGATCGTCTTCATCATCGCCTTCGTCCGCATAGGCTTCGGGGCCTATCGATCGTGACGAGAGCACGGTAAGCGTCTTCCCATAGCGCCCCAGACCGACCACCTCTTCCGTCACCGAGACGGACCGCTTTCCTCCCAGCCAGTCCAATACGTCCAATTCGTTTGTCGCATGCTCGCCATGCAGAACCCGTTCGATCTCCGCATTGAAGCGCGCGGTCTCGGTATTTGCAGGTACGGGGGAGCCCTTCTTCAACCAGGACAAGTCTGGCAGCGACTTCATCGCTTCGGACATGATGCAATAGTCAATAGTCCGGCCTGTGCTGACGATAATTGCGACAGCATCATCGGCAAGCTCGACGTAACGTATCGCGGTCGCCGTCAGCGAAGTACGGCAGGATTCAGCGGCCGCCTCAATATCGGCAAGACCGAGACTGGCGCGGCGCATCAGGCGCTTGAAAGGTCCCGTTGGCATGAGAAGGCCAACGGCGAAGTTGTCCGCCTCCTGTTCATAGGGATCAGCAGACACAAATCCGGCGTGCGAGGCGTGAACGCCGTCCTTCGGCAAAACGTGATCTATATGGCCATCAAGAAAATAGTGGCCCAATTCATGCGAAATACTGAAGCGCTGAAACCCTTCGCTTGGAATATCTGTTGAATACAGAATTCCGAAGGAATTGCCGTGCCGCAGCAGCATCCCGGAGACGCCCGTCGCAATATCCGGTTTTGCTTCAACAACAATATCGTGCCGCGCCGCCAGCGCGAATGGATCGACTGGCAGGCCAGTGATCTTTTCTTCGACGAGAACGGCTTCAGCCCTCTGTTTCGCGAGCTTCAGGCGCAGCAGCTGGCTCATTTTTTTCTCCCTTGCTGTTCCTCGCAGCTAGCATCTTCAGGAAGTCTTTCGCCAGTTCCCGGTCATGGCCCGTCAGCTTGCCTACATCGCGGAACAGTGGATCACCGGCCTCCGCCAGGGCAGGATCATCGACCCGGCCCAAAAGGAAATCGGTGGTGACTTCAAGTGCATTAGCCAGCCGGCGAAGCGTGTCAAACGATGGCTTGCGGGAGCCTGATTCGAAGTGCGCGATCGAGCTTGGAGGCATGCCCGCCTGCGTAGCCAGATCACTTTGGCTCCACTGGCGCAGGTCGCGCGCTGCCTTGAGCCGCTCTTGGAACAGCTCGGAGGGTGGACGGTCATCGGCCATGTCTATGTCGCCATGTTGAAGTTGACTCCTTTTGCGAAGCAGAGTATAAACAAGACACATAGTACATGTCTATCCCGACATGGTCGGTGCAGAAAGGTGCACAAGATGACCCAGGAACACGTCAGCCACAGTGATATCGCTCGCTTCGCCCAGGACAGGGTCAATTTGCCGAAGGAGAAGGCGGACGAATACCGCGCCCAGGCCAAGCGACTCCGCGATAAGTTGGAGGCCTACCTCGGTGAACACCCAGACTTCACGCTGAAGAAGATGCTGCTCGCCGGCAGCCTAGCCAAAGGCACGGCGCTGCGCTCCCTGAACGACATTGACGTGGCCTGCTACATCAGCGGGGCGGACGCGCCGCATGATGTCTCGGCGCTGCTGACGTATCTGGCGGAGCGACTGCGCAAGGCATTTCCAAACTTCTCGCCCGACCAGGTACAGCCGCAGACATACAGCGTGACGGTGTCATTTCGCGGGTCCGGGCTGGACGTTGACGTGGTTCCGATCCTTTACGACGGCGACCCCAACTGGTACGGCAATCTGATCAGCCGGGATGACGACTCCTTCCTGAATACGAATATTCCGCTGCACCTGGAATTCATCCGCAAGCGCAAGCGGGCACAGCCGGATCATTTCGCGCAAATCGTGCGCCTGATTAAATATTGGGCCGCCCGCATGAAGTCAGCTGATGAGGAATTCCGTTTCAAATCCTTCATGATCGAGCTGATCCTCGCCCGCCTCTGCGATCAGGGACTGGATTTTTCCAACTATCCCGAAGCGCTGCAGCACTTCTTCACTTACGTCGCGAAGAGCGATCTGCGGGAGAAAATCTTCTTCACTGACAACTACTCGGCCTCGGCAGTCGGCACTTTCAGTCATCGCGTGCAGATCATTGACCCGGTCAATGGTCTGAACAACGTCAGCCGACTCTATACCGATAAAAACGCGGCGGCTATTTTTGAGGCCGCGCTGGATGCCGGCGACGCGATTGACGCAGCCTTGTCCGCACCGACTAAGCAGGAAACGGTCTACTACTGGCAAAAAGTGTTTGGCAATTCTCTTGCAGCGTGAGGGAGAAAAATGTCTAGCTACACCATTTCCGATTCCACGACATTCACCGTCACGCATGCCAGGCACATGGCTGCAAAGGTTTCAGCAGACCTGAAGCGCATGCAGCGCTTTTATAGCCATCCGAGCGATACAGACATTGCCAACTATGAGGCCGAGGTAACCGAGCTTCTGAAGGCCGGTTACCTGGGAACCATCACGATTGGTTTTCTCCGGGACGACAAGTGGGTGGAACCGACTTTGCGGTACACCGCGCGCGATCTCGCGGGCATGGTCGCTAACGACGATGACCCGGGGCGCATTCGGCCCGGCCTGAATATTGTCGGTGCGACCTTTCACAACTACCTGACCTACTCGGAAGTCTGGGAGGCCCTCTCGTCCGCCGAAAAGGATGCCTTTAAAAAGCGCATGCCGTTCTACCGCACTGGCAAAACCGAACCTTCGGTAAACGGCCACCTTGTCGACGACCGCATGTATTCGGCCGGAGGGCGAGCTTTGAATCGTGCAAGCGTAAAGGCGTATTCATGACAGCGCACACCAAACCTGCGATTGATGAACTCTTTGAGCGCCGGCTGACGTACCCGGATTTCGATCCGCAGGAACGCCTCGCAAAACTTGTCGGGCTCGAGGACCAGAAGGCGCGCTTGACCAAGATTCTCGCGTTGCTCGTGAACCCAGTAGGGTTGGAGATGTGGACTCAGAAGCATCACCCGAAAGCCAAGGGCTTGCTGAAGGGCATCCTGCGGCGCCCGCCACTTGTGGTGCTCGCCGGGGACGTGGGGTCCGGCAAGACCGAACTGGCGGAGACGATCGGCGACGCCGTCGCCCGTCAGGAGAAGATCGAAATCACGCTGTTTCCGCTGAGCCTGTCCAGTCGCGGGCAGGGGCGTGTGGGTGAAATGACCCAGCTCCTCTCTGCAGCCTTCGACTACACGGTGGCGGAAGCCACCAAGTTGAAGAGCAGCACAGGCCGGGCGCGCGGTGCGGTGATCCTGTTGGTAGACGAGGCGGATGCGCTTGCACAGTCGCGCGAATCGGCGCAGATGCACCATGAGGACCGCGCCGGGGTCAATGCGTTCATCCGCGGCATCGACCGGCTCGGCAATGGTCAGCTGCCGGCTGCGGTCATCATGTGCACGAACCGGCTGGGCGCTCTCGACCCTGCCGTCAAGCGTCGTGCGGCCGACATTTTGGCGTTCGGTCGTCCTGATGAAGTGCAGCGTCACGCAGTGCTCGCCGGCACGCTTGAAGTGCTGGGCTTCTCGGAAAAGCAGATAGGCGACATCGTCACGGCTACGGGCAAAGGCAAGGGCAACACCTATGGCTTCACGTTTTCGGATCTGACCCAACGCCTGCTGCCTGGCATCGTGCTCGACGCATATCCGTCAAGCGCGGTTGATTCCGCACGGGCATTGGAAATCGCACGCGCGATGAAGCCAACGCCACCGTTCGAGGAGCAGAAGACATGAGCCAATGGTCGTTACCAATATTGCTGGCAAATCTTCACGACGACATTCAGAACCGGCTACTGATAGCGCGGAAGTCGTTTGCGCATTCTGGTACCAAGGGCGACGCGAGCGAGCAGGTCTGGCTCGAAATGCTGCACACCTATCTTCCTGAGCGCTACCAGGTCGCAAAGGCGCATGTTGTTGATAGCAACGGCGTCTTTAGCGAACAGATCGACGTGGTGGTGTTCGACAGACAGTACTCGCCGTTCATTTTTCAGTACCAGGGCCAGACGATAGTTCCAGCAGAAAGCGTGTACGCTGTCTTCGAAGCGAAACAGACCATCAACGCTGATCATGTTGCCTACGCCCGCAGCAAGGTCGCGACGGTTCGCAGGCTTCATCGGACCAGCCTGCCGATCCCTTACGCTAAAGGCGTCTATCCACCGAAGCCGTTGATTCCAATCCTTGGCGGCATACTGACCTTCGAGAGCGATTGGTCGCCTTGCTTCGGACAGCCACTGCAGAACGCCTTGTCGGGTGGCGATGACACCAACCGGCTTGATCTGGGCTGCGTCGCTGCGCATGGGCACTTCGTCTGGGACCCAACCAAGGGTGCCTACGACTCAACCATCGAAGGCAAGCCCGCAACGGCATTTCTCTTCAAGGTTATTTCGATGCTGCAGTTCAGCGGCACCGTACCCATGATCGATGTCCAAGCCTACGCGCAGTGGTTGGCCAAATAGCGTCGCGAACGCCGACTGAAGCTTGTTCACCACTCGCCACCTCCACGGGCGCGCGCAGGACCAGATGTTTTCTAACGAAGTGTGTGTGCGCTGCCCAGCGGCCATTTGCTGCCTAATGGGGCAGAGAGATGAAAGAGCCGGCCTTGGTATAAGGACGGCTCTTCAAATTGGTGCCCGAGGCCGGAATCGAACCGGCACGACTTGTTAAAGGTCGAGGGATTTTCTTACCACTTCGGCTTTCGCCGCCAGCGCGAACGCAGTTCGTGGTCTGGAGCACGCTTTCACCATAGCCTTGCGGCCGTAGGTGCCAGCCGTCTGCTCTCTACACCTTCCCTCGAATCTTTCGATCCTAGGCTTGGCTCGGATGCTTGCAGCATCCAGGCGGCGTTCGCCGAATTTGACGGGCTTCACCTCCGGGGTTTCCCCTGGAGGGCTCAAATTGCTTCAAGTCCCTTGTGTCTACCAATTTCACCACTCGGGCTAGCTTGGCTCGTTGCCGAACCGATGTTTCGCCTAGCTACGCGAGGCTTGTTTCAACTGTACGCCATAAACGCTCCAAACTGGTTAGCCGGCTTCGCTTCGCTCGCTTGCCTCCTGGCTGCTTTGGCTTTGCCGAATCAGCCCAAGTTGCGTTTCATGGAAAACCGGTCCATACGGACATGAATTCCAACCAATAGCACTTTGTGTTGGATCGATCTGGATCGTGAATTTCCAACCAAGAGGCCAGAAGAATATCAGGCCATTCCAACAGTAAAACTACTCGATTCCAACCCCGGTTTGCAAATAGCCAGATAATGATAACGGAATGCGGAATGAAGGCACCCCCGTTAATGGCCAACCCTTCCGATATCTGCAGTCGCAGATGCTTTGGGAATGTTCCCAAGGGAAGCTGGACGGATTCTAATAACTGCACCTCTGGTGCGTCAGGTGTGGTGAGAAAAAAGAGCAAAAAATGCGTCAGACAGACTGTCAGACGGCATGTCTGACGCTATGTCCGACGACTGTCAGACATGCAGTCCGACGTCCTCCCCCTCAAGTCGGACAGGGGTGCCAGACGATCACCTTCTCTGTCGGACGGTGAAGCCCAGGTGGTCCGACAGCGTGTCGGACCATAGGTTTGACCCCACTAGATTGTGGGAGCTGGGGACTCCCTTCCGGTAGAATGGCGCCACGGCTGGCGACAATATATACTCTGCGTATATCTGTTAGGCGAGGGCGAGGGATGCGACCATGACCAAAGCGCGCGTATTCATGTCTGGGAATAGCCAAGCCGTCAGGCTGCCCAAGGAATTCCGTTTTCGTACGGAGGAGGTTGACATCTTCCGGCGTGGTGACGAGATAGTTTTGCGCGAGCGCGTGGGCGACGCGTCAGAGATTTTTGATCTGTTGGCCAGTTTGCCCAATGATTTCTTGGCAGAGGGTCGACAAGATACTATCCCGCAGCAACGCGAAGGGCTGTGATGTCGCAGGGATACCTTTTGGACACCAACATCTGTATCTACATCACCAAGCATCATCCTCCTGAGGTGCGAGCACGTTTCGCTCAACACCGCGCGGCCGAGTTGGGTATGTCGGTCGTGACATTCGGAGAACTGATGTACGG
>JAJYPA010000469.1 GCA_021795795.1 Pseudomonadota bacterium
CGCCATGTCGTCATCCTGTCTGTCGGAGGGCGGTGCGGTTAAAGCCAATAGACAAACTATGCATGTAGATCCGGTGGTCTAGGTACTGCGGACGCGGGTTCAATTCCCGCCGCCTCCACCAATGACAGATGATAAGCCCCTGATATTCTGGGGCTTTCTTTTTGCCTTCCGGCCTTCGTCTTGCTTCTGGTCTTACTTTGGGATTTTGCTAGGGCGCTGCTCCCGATCCCGTCCAGCCGTTACAGTGTCACAAGGCCGAGAGGGGGAACGAAGGGAGGCGGGCAGTCAGCGGGGGCGGGCAGGCCCGTTACAGTGTCACGATGCACCCCATGACGCACATGTACGCGAGAGAATGTAGGGATTTGTTAGGATTTCCTGTGCCGTCCCCTTTCCAGAGCCGCCAATGCCCGCGCTTGACCTTCTGGGGTCTTGGGTCCAGTGGAAGCGCCGCCGTGGTGCTTGCAACGGAAGCCCGCACCTAATCCTTGAGCGCGGCAAGGCAATCCTGAGCGAGTGCGTGCGCCACAGATGACGCGGGCGCGTTGGACATCATACCAAGGCTTGTAGTCCTGTGTCGGCGCATTGGGCAGGCCAGCGGCCCGGGCGCTGCGTTGCTCATGGGTGGCGCCGAGTAATGCCGAGTATGGCACCCCTAAGTGTCGCGCTATGAGATGTAATGCGTGTTTGTTCGCCATTTTCCACCTCCATAAAAAAGGGGCCGTTACGCCCCGAAGTGCCCACATCCGCCGCAAAATCAGTTAATTGAAAACATCCGCCACGCGCAGGCGCAATCCGGTCGGGGCAAGTAATGCAACATCAAAACTCTGGCTCGAACCGCTGCCCTGTGTCTGCAATCGCGTCCGGGGGCGTTCCGGGTTCGGTATGCCCATCAAAATCGGATTGGAAGCTGCACGTGCCTCGATGAACATGTCGTGTTGGGTGCCTTCCCGTGCCGCCGCTGCCACCGCATACCGGGCACCCCGCCAAGATTCAACGGCATCCTGTGCGGCCTGTAGCGCGTCCCTGGCCTTCTGACTGGCTGCTTTGGCTGCATCGGTTGCGGCTGAATGAGCGGCGACCAGCGCGGCGGCTCTATCGGCAAGTTCGCGTATCTCCACCTCGTGCATGTGGTGCGCGGCATCGGCAAGGGCCAGTGCAGCCATTTCCAGCCGGGTGCTTGCGGTCTCGAGTGCGGTGGTCGCCGATACGATAGCCGGGTCATCAGGTTTCGCGCCAGCGCGGGAAGCATTGATAAGTGCCTGATTTTTAGCTTCTTTGGCGGCATCCAAGTCCTTCTGAGCGAGTTGCTCGGCGGTCAGTGCGCGGTCGTGCGCGGCTTTTGCTTCTGCGAAGTTCATAGTGTCGGTACTCCCATTTTGCGAAGGTGGGCGCTCTGTTGTTCCGGGGTCATTTCCCGGAAAGGTGTCTCTTGCCGCTGGCGTGCGCGGGCCTTGAGCACGCTTTCAAGTTCAGCCGGGGTCAGTTCCGCGGTGACTTTTTCAGGGTTGGATGGTGTTTTCATAGTGGCGTTTTGCTTCCTCGAATATCAAGTGCTCGATCTGCCCGCGTAGGGTGCGGTGGCCCTGTCGTGCCTGTTCCTCAAGTGTCATCTTGGAAAATGCGCTGATCTCAGTTGCCAGCTTGACGATTTCGCCCTCGGCCCTGAGCCGGGCGCGTCTGGCCTGCATGTATGCTGCCGTCATAGTTTCTACCCCCATAGAGTGCATCTAGTGAATAATTATACAGTAGTTACAAAAGCACGCAAGGTTGTTTTTATAGGGCGGGTGCTATGGTTGCCCACCCCGCCCGGCTTGCGTGCATCCTAGGGCAAATCTGGGGGCTTCCTGAGCGTTTTGGCGATGGGGTGCCGGTGCAGGTTCCCGCGCCTTGCGCTCTGCTTCCAGTTCCGAAGGCGTGCGGGATAACAGCTTGATCCACCATGACAGCGGTGCAGGGCGAATTGGCGGGATGGGGTTCATTGCAGATCCATCAGTCGGCGAAGGATTACGCCATGTTCAGAAGGGGTCAGGTCCGGCATCCCCTCGAATCCGGCAATGTCATCCCAGCCCCGATCCGGGGGCAGACTGTCCTCCGTCTGAATCGCCAGACGCTCCTCGATGTCGTAATCGTCCGGGGCGGGGGGGGATAGCAGCGTCAGAAGCGCGGCCTTGTGCTCACGAATGGCAGGTATCAGGCGGCTGGGGACGGCTCGGAACTTGAGCCGGTCGCCGTCCCTCCAGATTTCACCATCTACCTGCTCGATCTCGGCCAGCAGGGTGGCGGGGGTCATAGCTCACCATCCGTAGGGGTGTCGTCGTCTGAAAAAACATCTTCACAAACGCCAGAAGGCACCCGATTAAACCTATTTAATTGCTCCTTGGGGGGTTTAGTAGGTTTAATCGGTTCATGTTTTGCGTTTATGCTGTGAATTTTTGGATTCACGGCATACCCCTTGCGGGGTCGTCCAGGGGTGGGCATCTCCGGCTTCGGGAGTGGTCGCACCCATCCGGTAGACTCCAGGAACTCCAGCGCGGCCACAATCTCCCTTGGCGATCCCAGCCCTGACCATCCCTTGCGCTGAACATCTGCGGTGGTGAACGGGTCCGGCAATTTCCGTTGCAGCAGCGCCTCGCTCAACTTCTGCGCGGCTCTGACCTCCGGGTGCATCCATAAGTGATACACGCGCTTTGCATGAGCGCCGAGAAAATCCGCCCAGGCAATCGCCTTGAGCATCGGGCCTTCACGAACCGGGCCTATGATCCCACCTGCATCTGCGCGCTCGGCCATGTCCAGAATAAGGGCCAGCCCAGCCACCAGCTTTTCATATTTTCCGAAGTGCTCCTGTAGAACCGGCTGACAGGCGGGCATGATCTCCGTCTGTAGTCTGGTATCCCACGCGATGAAGGCTTGAGCGGCTGCGGGGGATAGCCTGAATGAAGGGGTCCGCCGGAACTGGTCGGCAGGCTCCGCACCCCATGCGCCGATAAAGTCGTCGTCGTCCAGTACCTCGAAGATATGATAAACGGCATCCCTCAAGCCCTTGTCGGGCAGCGTGTCCCGCCACTCGAACCCCAGAGAGTCCGGCCACACCATCAACTGAAAACGGGCCAGCAGTCCATCATTGCCCACGTCCCTGGATGCCCCGTCTAGGTACTTCTCCAGCCGTTCGGGTTGGATACCGCCCAGCACTGACAGCGCCAGATTGGGGATATACAGGGAGCCTCTGGCGATGCGGTCCACCTCGTGCCCATCTGTGCCGTTCCACGCCTCCAGGTAAAAGGCGCGGTCGGATTCATGGCCAGATTTATCGAAGGAAGTCAGCAGCCCGGCTAATTCGTCCCGCTCGGTCAGCAGCCCTTGGGGATTCTCCACCAGCAGGTCGCCCAGCTTCTCGATGGTGCTGTCGTTGGTGGTGTACCGCTTGAGCGTAGGCGCTTGCGGCTTGGATTCCTTGAGGGCGGCTATACGGGCCTTTGCAGCATCGACACCTTCGTCGTCGGCCTTGTCTGCGGCTTTCGCCATCGCCTTCTTCGCTGCGGTCATCATTACCTCGAACTGCTCAACCTCCCCCTGATACGCTTCCATCGCCTTGGCGTGCTTCTCTCGCGCCTTCGCTGCAAGGTACTTGAGCGGCTTTGTACCATCGGCCATAGAGGGAGATTTCTTTTTGCTCGGCGGTGCGATGATTGCACCCCAGAGATTAGGGACCACAATCCAGTCGTCCAATAGCTTGGGCCTGACTCCGCACCTTGCGCCGATCAACGCGCCAAGACTCACCAGCAGGGAGACGGCGACAAACTCCGGCGGCGCTACCTTGCGATGCGCGGCGTCCATGACGTACCCGGTAAGGGGTGCGGGTAACAGCTTCTCCACGTCCATCTGCGGTACGGATGGCAAGTCTGATCCGATCCGCTCAGGGGTAGGCCATTCGCCGTCCACGGCGGCGGCTTCTGCTTCTGCGTCAAAGTCTCTCATTGCACACCCCCGGCAGCGCGCAAGGCGTCGTCAATGCGTTCTTCCGCCAGCGCCAGCCGGTCCAGGGCGTCGGCATCCACGTCCTCGCCGTGGTTGATTGCCGCAACGATCAACCGGGCGACGGTGGCTTCATGCGCGATCCCGGCCAGTGCGTCCCGATGGTTGAACGGGCGGCGCATGGGGCCGGTGTTCGTTACCGTGTAACGGTCTCCGGGGAACAGGTCGGCCAGGGATAGGCCCATGGCGTTGACGATCTCGGCGGCTCCGCACCCCGTCCAGCATTTCAGCAGCACTTTGCCATCGTCGGCTTCCTTAATGCTCAGGCTTGGACGCTTGTCATCGTGGGCTGGACAGCAAGAAACCCAGCGATCAGAACCTGTTTTCTTCACGCGGTCGAGTAGAGGAAGAATCTTATCTATGGGGCGCGTCATTTTGCGCCTCCCAGTCGCACCAGGTCGGCACGGATGCGCGTCACCAATAACTCGCCTGCTTGCAATCCATCGGCGGGCAGATCGGCCATATCGTGCAGGTGCTTGGTCGCATAAAGCAGGTGGTGCAACGCTTTGAAACCTTGCGGAGATATGCGATCATGGGCGGGTTGGTTGATGCTGTGAGAAGCCTCCGGCTGGTCCCCGGAGGCTTTTTTATCAGTGGTGGTCATTGCGCGGCCCCCATCTTGCCCTCGACCCACGCCAGAACCTCGGCGGTAGACCATACAACGCGGTTGCTGAACAGCTTTTTAGGCGCAGGGAACTCGCCCGTTTTGACCAGCTTATAGATGCTGGACTTGCCCAGGCCGGTGATCTCTTTTACATCGGGAAGGTTGCTTACTGGGGGGTACTGCTTGATTTGGTTTTGCATGACTCAGGGCCTCTTTCGAAGCGCCCCGGCCTATAAATAGGAAACGGCCACGGGGCGCAAGCTCTTAGCTGCACACCCTGGCCGTCTGGACCCGATAGTGTCGAGTGATTAGGCAAACCGCTCTGGGGATCTACCCCTGATAGCGTCGGCTCGCGCCGTCCTCCTCATTCGATACAGTGCTAATTTACTGTATGGCTACACTATAAACTGTCTTTTCCAGTTTGCAAGCGTCTTTTTAGGATGCCACCGCCCGCAACTGAACAACCGGCGCACCCACCAGATACGAAGCCCAGGTATCCATAAGAGCGCGCCGCTTCGCCAGAAGGTCAGACCGAAAGTATGCGGCCTCTGTTTTGTCCTTGGGCGCATGAGCCAGGGAGAGTTCCACCACCTCATTGGTGAAGCTGGTTTTTTCTGAGCACCAATCCCTGAAGGTGGAGCGCATACCGTGAACGGTTATGTCAGGCTGTATCCGGTGCAATGTCTTGATGACGGCAATGTCGCTGATCGGCTGCCGGGGCTTCGTGGGGCTTGCGAAAACATGCTGTGTTCCGGCGGCCTTCATTGTTTCCAGAATCGCCAGGGCCGGGGCGCTCAGCGGAACCACGTGTGGTTTCCCCATCTTCATCCGTTCGCCGGGAATGGTCCATGTTCTGGCCGCCAGGTCGAACTCATCCCACGTTGCACCCCGCGCTTCACCAGAGCGCGCGGCGGTCATGGTAATAAATTGCAGGCAGTACGATCCGACACTTTCAACCGTCCGAAGCTGAGAGAGGAGGGCGCGCAAATCGCCATGCGCTATGGCCGCATGATGGACTACCGCCTGTATCTTCTTGGGGGCCGGTAGCAGGTTGTCCAGGTGCCCGGCCCACTCAGCCGGGTTGCCTTCGCCGCGCGGTCTGAGCTTCAAAGTAATGGCACGATCCATGACGGCCTCGATGCGCTGCCGAACTCTGGTAGCTGTTTCTGTTTTGGTGGTCCATATCGGAGTCAGAATCCGCAAGACGTGATCCACAGTGATATTGTCCGGTGTCAGGTCGCCAATGACGGGAAAGACGAACTGTTCCATGGTGCGCGTCCACTGCCAGGCATGTTTTGCGTTTCTCCAGGCTGGTGACTTGGCGGCGATATGGTCAGCGGCTATCTCCCTGAACTTCTGCTTAGGGGCCTCTTCTGGCGGTCGGACGACGTGCGCGGGATCCTTGCCGACTGCAACCGCCTTCCGCATGTCTGCCGCCCGGAGCCGGGCATCCGCCAAAGAGAGAACATCCAGCGAACCCATGCCGATCTCGCGGGGCTTGCCGCTGGTAACGTACCTGAACACCCATGCCCGGCTGCCGCTCGGTCGCACCCGAAGATAGAGATTGCCGCCATCTGGATGGTTGCCCGGTCCTGCCGTCTCTGCTTTGCGTGCTGTGAGTTTTCCCATCGGTCTTGCTCCTGTCAGGGTCCGTCTTGCTTTTCGTCTTACTCTGAAACATGGAACAAGCCGGACTGTTACGGACAGAATAAAACCATTACCCTGTAAATGCAAGGCATTAGCGGATAGCTTCTGGACTGATACGGACTATATAACACCTATGTTATGTGGACGCCGCCTCCACCAATGACTGATGATAAGCCCCTGAATATTTAGGGGCTTTATCTTTTCCTGATATGTCAACCGGTCAAGCGCTTGGAAATCCCCAAACCCCATGGCAAGAAACGGCCTTTGGGCA
>JAJYPA010000056.1 GCA_021795795.1 Pseudomonadota bacterium
CCCTCCGCGCATAGATTCTCGGTATTCACAGCATAGCCATCCAATGCGCTTACCGGGCAAGGGGGGACGGCACAGGGCGCCAAGACCGGGTGGGCCAATACCTTGCCTAGACACGCCGCCAAAGTCAGGGTCTGTTCACGGTCGTGATCCTGATTTTGTCGAGACAAATTGGCGAAACCAAGCAAGTGCGTGATGGCCTGATCAAAGTCCAATACGGGTTCGGCTTCATCACCACGATCTGGGTAATTGCTCATGGTTCCATCGGCCCTGTTACCACTTGATCGCTTTGGAATAAGCGCTCAGTAGCAAGTTGTTCCGGGGTGTTGAAGTTGATGAAGGCGTCCGGCTGATCTGAAAAGTCGACCCTTGCCGCCCGTACATCCTGCAACCATTGCCCCAGTTTGAATTCACCGTTCGCCAGTGCACGACTCAGTGAAGACTGAAGACTGGTATGTAACAGGCTGAATGTTGGATGGATTCGTGTGCCATCCCAGACGACGGCGGCTGGCAAGTTGGCGTCGGTGGCTGCTCTGAGCAGTCTTTTTGCCAAGTCCTGCGGTAGCAAAGGACTGTCGCAGGGTGCAATGAGCAGCCAGCAATCGTGCTTGGGATGCAGGCGGTGGAAAAATGACATGGCTGCATTGATGCCAGCCATTGGACCCTGACTGGTCATCGGATCTTGATCGTGGATGACTTCGAGTCCGTACTCACCGTAATTATCTAGTTCCCGGTTGGCATTGATGACCAGTCTGTCGACCTGCGGGGCGAGTCTGTCAATAGCATGCCCCAGAAGTGTTTTCCCATGGAAAGGCAGCAATCCCTTCTCACAGCCACCCATGCGCAGTCCTCGCCCACCAGCGAGAACGACTCCGATAATCCGTGGAGGTTGAGTGCTTTCACAGTACTGCATTAATGCCATGTTCAGGCGATCACCTTAGCTGTGGCCATGGACGTTGCATCTCAGGATTTCTGCCCGGCGGTTGGCTCAGATCTGCGTCTGAATTCATGTACTAGCTCACTTCTGCCAAAAGTTGTCGAATCATCCGTTCAGCCTGTTGTCCGTAGCCACCACCAAACAGGTTGAAATGGTTGAGTATGTGATACAGGTTATACAGGTTTCTACGTTGCGCGTAACCAACATCCAGCGGCCAGACCGATTCGTAGGCTTGTCGTGCCCGGTGCGAGAAACCACCGAACAGTTCCGTCATGGCAATTTCGGCTTCGCGATCGGCGTAGTAAACGGCGGGATCAAACAATACCGGGGTGCCATCGTGAAGAAACCCGTGGTTTCCGCCCCATAAGTCACCGTGGATGAGCGATGGGGTGGGACGGTAATCGGTGAAAAATAGATTGAGTTTGTCCATCAATCGGTAACCCGCCTCGCGTGTAGCAGCCGGGAGACCTCGAGATTCAGCCCAGTCCAATTGCGGTTTGAGTCTGTGGTTTGCAAAGAAATCCGGCCAATTCCTTTCCCAGACGTTGTGCTGAGGCGAGGCGCCGATGAAGTTGTCCTGATTGAGGCCAAAGGCGTGTGCGCCTTGTCTGTGCAGTGTGGCGATCTGCTCACCTAAGGCTTCTTCTGCTCGGCTTCCGCTTGAATTGGAGGATATATCCAGCCATTCCATAAGCAAGAATGCCTGTTGATCGATTACGCCAGTAAATGCGTCATTCGGGACGCGAATTTGGGGTGCCAGCAAATTGAGTCCATCTACTTCGGCTGAGAAATTGGCGGCGGAATCAAGCGTATTGATTTTGAGGAATAAATGCCCCTTATCTGTTTGCAGGCATACAGCGTGATGAATACTGCCACCACCTACTGTTTGCATCGAGAACAGTCGCCGACCGGCGTAGGGATGTGTGGCCGGGATGTGCTCAAGTAGATGCTGGATGGTGCGGTCAGACATTTTCAATTGCTGCCTGCCCCCGTTCATACCAATTTCAGAACGTTTCGTTCGATCATCATGTTCAAACAATTCCGGCCGTGTTTCTCTTCGCAGATACAATTTGAGCTCAGGCTGGAGATTATCACAGCAGATTTATCCAGAGGTACCCCGAAAAACCTTTCAAGGTTCTCATAGGTCAAAATCGCTCAGATCAATGACCTCGGCCCCCCATGCCGCCACGACTCATACTGCCACTTCCATAACGATACTGTTGCTGGATTCCAGTGCCCTTGCCCTGAGACTGCCTGTTCATGCTTCTGGATTCGTGTTCATTCCGGTTGTTCAGACGCTCGAAATCGGCAGCATTCGGCGCCTGACGTTGCTGTGACTGAACCTGCTCTTGGTTCATGGTGTGTACGGTTGACTGGGTGGGAGTCAGGGTATCGGCCCATGTTTGGGATGAGAGGGCAGCAATGCCAATCAGAATACTGCCGATTAATGTTGTTTTGGTGGCGCGCATCTTGTTTCTCCTTCGTTTATGGAAGGGGCAGTGTGCCGCCAAGTCATTGCGAGGCTATTGCCGAACTGTTACCAACTGTTACCACAGGATTCAATTTTAAACGTCGGATATACCTCTATATTTCAAATGGGTATGCCATCTTTGCCAATCCGGCATGAATTGGTCCATGAGGGTATAAAACCGGGCGTTATGGTGCCGTTCGTGGAGATGAACGAGTTCGTGCACAAGGACCATATCGATGCAGCCTGCCGGCATATGTATGAGTTCGAGATTCAGCCAGATTCGTTTATCGCGGATATTGCAGCTGCCCCAGCGAGTCTTCATCTGTTTGATCCCGATGAAATTGATCCCGACACCGATTTTTTCGCACCAATGCGGCAAACGAGTCGTGAGATAGTCCTGAAGCGTGACCCTTAACTGTTGCGTGATCGCCTCGTGCAGTTGGGTTTGACTCAAGGCATTTGCACGCGTAAAGACCTGTACCGTTCCATTGTCGATCAGCGTCTGATTCCGTTTGGAATTGGGATGAACACTGATGAGGTGATCCTGATCGAACAGGCGAATGGTTGAACCGTCTGAGATCGCATCAGAACGGAGTTGAAGGGCTCTTTGCGATTTGATCTGGGTTTGCTTTTGGAGAATCCAGTCCTGCTTTTCCAGCAGAATCCGGTGGATCAGAGGTAAGGCGATATGGTGGGGCGCGCTAACCTGTAGTAGTGCATCCGCGCGCCCGATGCTTAGATACACGCCTTTGATCGCCTTGCGGGTAAGCTTGAACGCCATGCCAGTCTCTGGCAGAAGTTCGTCGGTGATTACCACCTTGGGCCGCGTCTGCACGTTCGGCGGACGCCTCCGACCCAGACCGAACATGCTTGATTCCTGGCGCCTTAATTATTTGATTTGGCTCTGGGCGTTGGCTCTGGCCCGCTTGAGCAGGAATTCGCTAAGCAAAGCTACCGGCCTACCGGTGGCGCCCTTGTTATCGCCTGTTACCCAGGCCGTACCGGCGATGTCGAGGTGTGCCCAACGGTAGTCCTTGGTGAAGCGGGAGAGGAAAGCGGCGGCTGTGAGTGCACCGCCTTCGCGACCGCCGATATTCGCCATATCGGCAAAGTTGCTCTTGAGCTGCGGTTGGTAGTCATCCCATAAAGGCAGTTCCCACACCCGGTCATTACTGATTTCACCGGCCTTGGTGATTTCCTGGGCCAGGGCGCGGGTGTTGCTGAACAATCCACTCGGCACACGACCCAGCGCAATGACACAGGCGCCGGTCAGGGTCGCCATGTCGATGACGACATCGGGTTTGAAGCGTTTGGCATAGGTGAGCGCGTCGCACAGAATCAGTCGGCCTTCAGCATCGGTATTCAACACCTCGATTGTCTGACCGGACATGCTCTTGATGATGTCGCCCGGTTTCAATGCGTTGCCGTCGGGCATGTTTTCGACCGTGGGCACCAAACCCACGACATTGATCGGCAGCTTCAATTCCGCCACGATCGAGATCAAACCGATGACAGCCGCAGCGCCGGCCATGTCGTATTTCATCTGATCCATATCGAGACCAGGCTTGAGCGAGATGCCGCCTGTGTCGAACGTTACCCCTTTACCAACCAGTACGATGGGTTCTTCGTCATCACGACCGCCCATGTGCTCCATGATGATGAATTTGGGTGCTTCCACACTGCCCTTGGCGACTGCGAGCAGGGCATTCATTCCCAAGGCTTCCATGCGGGACTGATCCAACACTTCAACAGCAAGATGCGGATGGGTTTCCATCAACTTGCGGGCCTGATCGGCAAGCGCCGTTGGTGTGCAGAGGTTCGGCGGGAGGTTGGCCAGATTCTTGGTGAGGTGAATCCCCGAGCTGATGGCCATGGCTTCGCGCACGTGGTTTTCCGCTTCAAGCAGGCCGCGACGACTGGGTGTGATGAAGGTGACCTTGCGCAGCGGGCGGCGTGGTCCCGGTTCCGGCGTCGATTTGAACTGGTCGAAGCGGTAAACGGCGGCATCAATGGCCAGTACGCTTTGGCGGAGAATCTGTTCGAATTCGACACCTTTGATGTCGATGTCGGTCAGGTGGCTGACGCACTCGGTCGTGCCACGATAGTGCAATGCCTTGACGGCCGCGGTAGTGGCCTTGTTCAGGGCATTGAGGTCAAATTCACGCTCTTTGCCCAGCCCGACCAGCAAGACGCGTTCGGCCTGAATGTTCGGTACGCCATGGATCAGCAACGTGTCGCCCAGTTCACCTTCCATGTCCCCACGACGGGTAATGGCACTGAGGTGGCCATCGCTGGCCTTGTCGATGGTCTCTGCCGCATCTGATAATTTTCTGGCTTCAAAAACGCCGACAATCAGGCAGGAAGATCGCTGTTTTTCCGGTGCGCCACTTTTGACTGAAAATTCCAACACGGCAAAGCTCCTGTAAACTGAGGGTGGAAACGTCGATTCTATCAGATTGAGCCGCTCTATCGTGGTATCGTGAACGAAACCGGCGGTAGAACTGTCACAGACATACCCTTTATAGATTTTGAGCAGGAAAACGGTCATGAATCCACAACAAGACGATCCCAGGGAAGAATTCGAGCCGGGCGTGGAAAACCCGCATCGCTTTGAACCTAAATATGCCAAATCGGGTATCGGGCAGTTTTCTAAGGTTCTTATCGTGGTGGGGGCTATCATGACCACCATCGGTGTGATTGGCGGCTTCAGTGCCATGTTCCTGATGAAGGACGGCAGCCACTCGGTGTTTCTCGATCTCTTGATGCTGGCACCGCTCGGTTTTCTGATGGCGTTTACCGGCATTACCGGTTGGGTCATCAGTGGTGGGAAGTAAGTTTGCTTTTATTAAGGTGCAAACAGAGTGTCCACAAGACAGCGAAAAAATCGAGTACCCGGTTCTATTGAGCGTTCAGCGCATTTAGATCGGCAGTATCGAATTTTCGCGCACCCGGAACGCGCCCGGCTCCTACAAAGTGTTTACGCCAATAAGCGGTGTTCAGCTGCGCAAAGGTAACTTGCTCCCCCTTTCTGGGTGCATGGATGAACCGATTGTCACCAATATAAATCCCGACATGATCAATCTTGCGACTACGGATCTTGAAGAACAGCAGATCACCAGGTTTTAGATCCGAACGTGCAATACGTTGGGTGAACGCGTACTGGTCGCGTGAAGTCCGGGGGATGTCGATGTCCGCCTTCCCGTAAACGAAACGGGTCAGCCCGCTGCAGTCAAAACCTTGTGTCTGCGATTTTCCGCCCCATTGATATGCTGTGCCGAGCTGGCTGATTGCCTGCAGAATGGCCTGTGTCGCAGCCGTTCGTACACCGTTTGGATCATCGATGGCCTTGATCGGTTCCGAAGGGAGTTTAGGGCTTAACGAGCTGTTTTTGAAACTGTAATTATCATCTTCGCTTTGGGTCACGGTATTAACCCAACCCGAGTCGTTGCGCGCGTGATTGCCGTCATCATTCGGGAGCGTAGTACAGCCACCCATGCCGAAAGCAGCAGAAACAACCAACCCAAGAGTGGGCAACAAATGCTTCCGTGTGTTCGTACCATCCATCGCGTTACGCGTCGTCACGGTGTCGAATTTCGAAGACACTGCGTCGATTCGGCGTGCGGGCAAAGTCACTTGGCAATGTTTTTCTTGATAAGTCATTGATTCTGAATTCGTCCAGCAATATAGGTGACAATGTAAAGCCTTTTAGATTATTTGAAAAGATTAAATTGCCATCGTCAGTTAATAGGTGCATACAACTGCGCACGATGAATTCTTGGTCTCGTTGAATATCCAGGGTGTCCTGCATGGCTTTTGAATTGGAGAATGTCGGCGGGTCACAGAAAATGACATCGAATCGTTCGGGTTGATAGATGGTATTGCTGCGCTGTTCGAGCCAGTCGAGCACATCGGCGCGAATCAGGCTGTGTTCCGTGCCCACCTTGAGATTGTTCAATGCAAAATTTCGCTCGGCCCAGTCGAGATAGGTGTTCGATAAATCAATCGAAACGGTGCGACTGGCGCCCTGATGTGCGGCACGAACCGATGCGGTTGCGGTATAGCAGAACAGATTGAGCAGTTTCTTCCCGCGCGACAGCTCCGCGACGTGGTTGCGTACCAAGCGGTGATCCAGAAATAGCCCTGTATCCAGATAGTCGGTGAGATTCACCCAGAGACGAGTGCCGCCTTCGTGAACCACGCGTTCCAGGCGCTCTTGGGTGATCTTCTGATATTGTTCTGCGCCGGTCTGGCGCTTGCGTTGCCGCACGACACTATGGTTTTCTGCCAGACCGAGATTCTCGATGACCTGTTCGACAATGATCGATAAGCGTGCACGGGCGAGTTGCGGATCGATTTTGTTCGGTGCCCGGTATTCTTGTATGTCTGCCCAGGTTTCACCGGCCTCATCGCGATAGAGATCAATCGCACAGTTGAAGTCCGGCAGATCGGCGTCATAGACGCGAAAACAGCACCAGTCCTCACGTTCCGCCAGTTTCTTCAGGTGGCGGTAATTTTTTTGCAGGCGATTGGCAAAAGGTGCGGCATCGACCAGTGCTCTTGCCTGTTCGGCTGCGGCACATAACCGATTGGCCAGCCCGATCGGACCGGGTGCTTCTCGTCTGGCCTTGCCATCGAAACTGCCGCGAATCATATCGATGGCAATACCGCTTTGATCCATGGGAAATACGCGCTCGTAGCGCAGCGGCCAGTTTTGCCCTTCACCCTCCGGAAGCAAGAAGGCCCAATACCAGCCATTGAAGCAGCGCTGCCATTGATCGGTCAGTACCGTCCAGTTGGATTCGCTACCGAGATCATTCATGTGATCACCGGCGACGTCCAGCCGGTGACCATAGGGCAGGTTGCTCACCACCAGTCCGCGTGTTTTGCCTTCAAACTCGGGGGGGCAGGGGGCTTTCCACGCATCCGCCTCACGGAAAACCATCAGATGATCAACACCGGCACGTTCCGCATTGGCGCGTGCGGCGGTGATCTGCTCGATATCGATGTCCTGGCCAATCAAGGTCAACTTGTCGATGCCCTCAATCCGTTCGGGTGGATTGTCGAGCACCTGCTTTTGGGCTTGCTCCCGATGGCCCAGCCAGCCAGTTGAGCCGATGCGCTGAACGCGCAAATTCTGCGGCAAGCCCGTCAGGCGAAGGGCCGCTTCGATTAGCAGGGTGCCCGACCCGCACATCGGATCAAAAAGCGCGGCGCCAGTCTCGATTTCGGAAGCGACCAGTTGCGGCCAGCGCGCGCGCCACAACATGCCCGCGGCCAGTGTTTCCCGCAGCGGCGCCAGCCCGCCATCGGTACGATACCCACGCCGATGCAGCGAGCCGTTCGAGAGTTCAAGCGAGAGTGTGGTGTGTCCACTTGCCGTCAGGTGGCAATGCAAGCGAATGTCGGGTTGTTCGCTGTCGATCGTCGGTCGCGAGCCGGTTCGTTCACGAAACTGGTCGACAATCGCATCCTTGATGCGCGTGGCGACGAATCCTGTGTGGCGAAGTGCATCGGTTGAGCCTGTCGCGCTGATGGTGAAATAGTCTTCTGCCGCCAGATGCTTTGACCAGTCGATTTGTTGCACCAGTCGATAAAGTTCGTCCGCCGTGGCCGCCTGCCCCGTAATCAGGGTGAGGTACACGTGCCCCGCAATGAGACTGTCGCAGACAATGCGATAGGCTTGTTCTGGTGTGGCATCAAGCAGGATACCGAAGGGACGGTCGGATACTTTGGCATCGACCAGGCTACGTATTTCTTCTGCCAGAGGCGCCTGCATGTCCGGCGCACTCACGACGGTGATCGGCCAGGATAGTGCGAAGGAGGCTAAATCGGTCATGGTATTCTCTCGATAATAATCGCGTGACTGTACCGGAAAAGTGAGTTTCTTGTTGCGCCATTTATGGGGTGGCATCGTGTTTTGGCTGATAAACTGGCCTTGAAGTTTATTGATGCAAGGTTGGTTGTCGAAGGAAGTTTGTATGTCAGTTGAGCCGATACCGGACGTTCTTTCGAGTGATGCCCTATGCTCAGGCCCAGGCCCAGGCCCAGGCCCAGGCCCAGGCCCAGGCCCACGCCTAGAATTGGGCCAGCATGATCCCCACCCCGATGGCGGGGCGTTGCTGTCGATCCGCGATTTGACCGCCCATTTCACGCCCGGCGAAGCGGTACTTTCGGCGGTTAGTCTTGACGTGTTGCCCGGTCAGCGAATGGCGCTGGTCGGGGAATCCGGTTCCGGCAAGACGATTACCGCGCTCTCGGTTCTAAGGTTGCTGGATAATTTGCAGTACACGTCCGGGGCGATCACCTTCGATGGTCAGAATGTACTGACCATGCCCCAGCAAGCCCTTCGCCGCATTCGTGGGCGTGAAATCGGCATGATCTTTCAGGAACCGATGACCGCCTTTAACCCCTTGAAGACCATCGGCCAGCAGATAGCCGAGGTCGCCATTGTGCATGAAGGGCTGACGAGGTTGGAGTCGCACCGCCGTGCCATAGAATGGCTTGAGCGGGTACGTTTGCCCGATCCTGAGCAACGAGCACAAGTGTTTCCACACCAGCTTTCAGGTGGGCAGCGACAACGGGCCATGATTGCGATGGCGCTGGTTTGTCGCCCCAAATTGCTGATCGCCGATGAACCGACAACGGCACTGGATGTGACGTTGCAGGGCCAGATGATGGATCTGCTGACCGAGCTTCAGCAGGAGATGGGCATGGCCTTGCTGCTGATTACGCACGATCTACATCTTGTTCGACGCTATGCCGATGCGGTTGCCGTGATGCAGCAGGGCCGGATTGTCGAGCGAGGTGATGTGCATGAGATTTTTTTATCGCCGCAGCATCCCTATACCCAGCAACTGCTTGCGGCAACGCCAGGGCCCGAGCCTTTGCCCGCCGTTTCCAAGGATGCCCCGGTGGTGCTTGGCGCGAGGGATCTCAATGTTGAATTCAAGCAGCCTCGGCAATTCGCTCCGGGTGAGCGGCGCTATTGGTGGCTGTCCTCTTCGATCCCATTCCAGGCTTTATCTCATGTTGATCTTTCCGTATCGGCAGGGAAAACATTGGGCGTAATTGGTGAATCGGGTTCGGGGAAAAGCACGTTGGCGCTGGCATTGCTGCGCCTTATACATTCAATGGGAGAAATTCTGCTTGAGGGCAGAGCGGTTGAGCACCTAAGTGAGTCTGAGTTTCGCCCGCTGCGCCGGCATATTCAGATCGTTTTTCAGGACCCGTTTGGTTCCCTGTCGCCCCGGATGACCATTGGCGAATTGATTGGTGAAGGGTTGCGCGTTCACGAGCCTCGTTTGGCCAAGACCGAATATGCGGCGCGGGTGCAGGAGGCAATGGCCTCCGTCGGACTGGACGGTGTGGGCCTGCACCGTTATCCGCATGAATTTTCGGGTGGGCAGCGCCAGCGGATTGCCATTGCCCGTGCCTTGATCCTAAGACCTCGAATCCTGATTCTGGATGAACCGACCAGTGCGTTGGATGCAACCGTACAGAAACAAATCCTTGGTCTGCTGCGCGCGCTGCAAGAGCAGTTCGGACTCACCTATGTGTTCATTACCCACGACTTGCGGGTTGTTCGGGCCATGGCCCACCGCGTGATGGTTCTGTACCGGGGTATCGTTGTGGAAACGGGAGCGACCGCACAGGTGTTTGAGTCGCCGAGTCACGCCTATACTCGGCAACTGCTCGCCAGTGTGATTGATCAATAGATGAAAAAAAACGCCGACTGTGCGGCGTTTTCTCGAATGCACTGCGTGCTCCGGTTAACCCAGATAGCGGCGCATTACCAGTGAGGCATTGGTTCCACCAAAACCGAAGCTGTTCGACAGCACGGTATCGATCTTGACGTTTTCCAGCGTTTTCGCCAGCAGGTTCACACCCTCGGCTTTCGGGTCGATTTCATTGAGGTTGGCAGAGGCAGCAATGAACCGGTTCTGCATCATCAGCAGTGAGTAGATTGCTTCTTGTGCGCCAGCCGCCCCGAGAGAGTGTCCGGTCAGGGATTTGGTTGATGTGATATACGGCTTGTAATCTTGGAAGATCTTCGCCAATGATTCCAACTCACGCACATCGCCGGCAGGCGTACTGGTGCCGTGCGTATTGACGTAATCAATCGGCGTGTCCACGGTAGCCAGTGCCTGCTGCATGCAGCGTAAGGCGCCTTCGCCTGACGGCTGAACCATATCGTAGCCATCGGACGTGGCGCCATACCCGACAACTTCCGCCAGGATATTTGCGCCACGAGCCAACGCGTGTTCGAGCTCTTCGAGAACCACCACGCCACCCCCGCCGGAGATGACAAAGCCATCGCGGGTGGCATCGAAGGGGCGGGAGGCAGTATGTGGCGCGTCGTTATACTTAGACGACAAGGCACCCATGGCATCGAACATCGCCGTTTGTGACCAGTGCAACTCTTCGCCACCGCCCGCAAAGACGATGTCCTGCTTGCCGAACTGAATTTGCTCAACTCCGGAGCCGATGCAGTGTGCAGAGGTTGCGCAGGCAGAGCTGATGGAGAAATTGACGCCTTTGATGCCAAACGGTGTCGCCAGGCACGCGGAAGTGGTCGAACTCATCGTGCGTGTGACCATGTAAGGACCAACACGTTTCACGCCCTTCTCGCGCACGATATCGGCCGTTTCGACGATATTGGCGCAAGACGACCCACCTGAACCGACGATCAGACCTGCACGTGGGTTGGAAACCTGCTCCGGGGTCAACCCAGATTGCTCAATGGCTTCTTTCATGGAGATGTAGGTGTACGCAGCAGCCGAACCCATGAAACGAAAAAGCTTACGGTCAATGAGCTCTTCGGGATTGATTTTCAACGTACCGGCAACGTGCGAGCGGAAACTCCGTTCGACTTGCTCCGGGTTGATTTCAATACCCGAGCGCCCAGTCTTCAATGATTCGAGCACTTCTTTCTGGTTGTTCCCTATGCTGGAAACGATTCCCATGCCTGTAATGACGACGCGGCGCATGATGGTTTACTCCGACAATGCTTGTGTATTGGTAAACAGGCCAACGCGTAGATCCTTGGCCTCGTAGATGATTTTACCATCGACGGACATCTGGGCATCTGCGATTCCCATGGTCAATTTACGCATGATGATTCGTTTGATGTCGACCTGATAGGTGATCTTCATGTTCTCGGGCAGAACCTGGCCTGAAAACTTGACATCACCAACACCAAGTGCACGACCGTGTCCCTTGCCGCCGCTCCAGCCGAGGTAGAAGCCGACCAACTGCCACATGGCGTCGAGGCCTAAACAACCAGGCATCACCGGGTCCCCTTCAAAATGGCAAGCAAAGAACCACAAATCCGGTTTGATCAGGAGTTCCGCGATCATCTCGCCTTTATTGAATTTGCCACCGTCCTTCGCAATCCGTTCGATGCGATCGAACATCAGCATCGGTGGAAGCGGCAACTGGGCGTTTCCTTCGCCAAACATTTCGCCTTTGGCGCAGCGGATCAGATCATCGAATTCAAAGCTGGACTGTGTCATGTTTACTCAAATACGGTTAAGCACAAAAGAGCAATTCTACCCGAAACAGGGCTTTTTTAATCCTTGAATTGCCAATTTGCGTGCGCGCAGACGTAAACGCAGTATTCGGTGGTTGCATCTTTAGCCTTTTCTGCCGTCACGGCAGGCTGTTTTATAATGAATTTGACCGATCTCTCTTCCCGGACATAAGGACCTGAAACCCCCAGATCAACCAGCCAAGCATCAAAAGCGCACCACCAATGGGTGTGAGTACGCCGGGAATCGGTAGCGTCGTGAAGATAATGGCGTACAGGCTGCCGACAAAAAGCACCGTGCCAGCCAGTAAACACAAGCCTACGAGTGAGTGTCGATCCGGATTCAGAACCAACCAGAGTCCGAACTGAATCAAGGCCAAGCTATGAACTAAATGAAACATACTGGCCGTAGAAAGAATGTGCTGCAGGAAGGGCGTTGCGGGTGCCATCGGGCCATGAGCACCCGCTGCGGCTAAGATCACCGCCAGCAGTGCGTTTGAAATACCCAGTAATAGCCAGAGTCGTGGTGCAGTCACGATGCTTCCCTAAAAGTCTGGAGACTGGCGCTTACTGCGAAAGAGCAGGAGCGGTCGGTTCCAATGGGCCACCACCGCCGCCTAATGCCGGGGTCGATGTGGCCGGAGCTGTCAACGAATAGGGATTGGGTGCACTGCTATTCGTTTCGGTATCCGTGGCTGCGGGTGCTTGATCGGCAGGCTTCTTGTCGTTGCGCAAAGCTTCTGGAAAGTCTTGCGCCGGTGCTTGCGACAGCGGGTCACCACTTTGTTCGATTTTCGCTACCCGACCATTGGCGTCATATAATACAAACAAGTTGTGTTGGAATGCTTTGTCCTTACCACGTTTGTCGTAGAAGACGTAGGTCTCGCGGCGATTGCGGTGGAAAATGTCTTCTAGGGCCGGTGTGCCTAGAATCTGGTTGACTTCTGTGGCACTCATGCCGACCTGAATTTTGGCGACTTGCTCCGGCTCAAGGATGTTGCCCTGAGCAATATCCGGTTGGTATACCTTGATAAAACTGGGTACGTACACTGAAGAGCAACCCATCAGCGAGAGGGAAAGCAAGGTCAGGATTGGTAGGGCGCGCAGAGCACGGCAGGTGGTCAATGGTGTGTGTTGCATGTTTTTTACGTTTGGTTCTATCAAGAGTCAGGCAATCATACGCAAGTACAGGGTGTTTGTTCCAGATGTTCACGGAGAATAATTGGTTGCCGTAGTTCAAACCAGCGTGTTATCCGGATAATCAGTTACAATCCTTAACTTATTCCCACAAGTATTTTTCTGGGGCAGAGGTGTATTTTGGAACAAAGCGATCTGAAAAAAGCAGGGCTCAAGGTCACTTTGCCCCGCGTTAAAATCCTGGAAATCATCGAAAGCAATCCGGATTGGCATATGAGTGCCGAGGACGTATATAAGGAATTGTTGAGCCGCGGTGAAGATATTGGTCTGGCTACCGTGTACCGAGTGCTGACTCAGTTTGAAGGTGCGGATATTCTCAAGCGGCATCAGTTCGAAGGCGGAAAATCGGTATTTGAGCTGATTTCAAAGGGTGATCACGACCATCTGGTTTGTATCAAAACTGGCTCGGTCGAAGAGTTTCATGATCCGGTTATTCAGGAACGCATCGCCGCCATAGCCCAGCAGTATGACTTCGATCTGACAGACTATTCTTTGGTGATTTACGGAATCAGTGGCGCAGCACGCGCCAAGAAGAAATAGGCATATTTCACCATCCCACTTTTGCCAAGAAAGTTCTGCATTTATGCAGACCTTCCCTAAAAAGGTAGGTAGGACTTGTCTCTGGTAAATTGCATGTAGCCGACGGATGCGCCCAAACGGATACCCACGCCGACGCGAATGGGCGCGACCACAATATCCTGCGAACGCAGATAATCCATGCCAAGTCCACCCACAAAATAAAGCGAGCCATTGACGCCGGCAAACCGCTGGAAGATCAGATCAGTTTGCGGCAGGTTGTATACGAGAATGAACACCTTGCCGGCATCTCCACCAAAATCCCAGCCTATAGAAGGGCCTTGCCAATAAACCGTCATACGTTGGCCGGACTTGGTGACCAATTCACCTTTACCGTAGCGTACGCCCAGAACGATGGCGCCCCCGGCTTCCTCACCTTTGATATACGCATTCGGTCTTCCATAGTCAGCGAATGCCTTGTCCATGAGCTTGGCAATCGCTTCCGCCGAGCCGCCGAGGAAATTCACAGCTTCATTCGTGGTTTCATATTCGTTATAGCTGTTGTTGTCGTTGATGGCTTTATTTGCTTGTGTGTCCCTAGATGAGGATGTGGCTGGCGGGTTGTTGGCGCAACCGGATAGATTGCCGGTGAGCAGCGCAAGGCCGGCACCGATCACCAAGGATTTCAAAAGATGGGTATTGATCAGGTGCATGTTGATTCCTCCGAATGTCACGAGAGAATATACGGTATGAAGAGTCTGCGTTTGATTTTATCATCTGGCGATTGCCTTAGGTACGGTGTGGTGCATTTTGTGTGCATCGGCCATGGATTTTTGCTTTTTTTTGGTGCGATAGCATGAAATATAGTCTTGCTGAATGTGGTTCGCTCCTTATCCATCAATAGTATAGGTTTATTGGCCCATAGTTTGCTTTAGATACCGTATTAATTCGAACGCTATAAGACACGAATTAAGGAGGGCTAATGGAACCTGAGTTAATGCAAATGATGGCGCGCTTCAAGCTCAAATTGTTGCGTGTGTTGAGCGTTAAGGTAGATACCTATCGATTTTTGGCTGAAAGGGAGTATGCCCTGTCTATTTTAAAAACCGCCGATCAGTGTGAAGACGAAGATTTACTCGTGTTGTCCATGCAGGTTTCGGATTATCTTGGTCTTCTAGAGACTCCAGAGGTACCTAGTGCCGCAAATAAGCCCAAGACTAAGCCAGCGCCTGTGACTGATGAAGTGAAAAATAAAGAGAAGAAGGATCGTTATCTCTTTGGGGCGCGTGGCTAATCTGGTCAAGGTTGTGCAAAATATGCCTCTGGACAAGGCTTGCCATCGACACCAAAATGCGCCTGCATTGCAATGGATGACGGGGATAAGTGGCATGAGTGTTAAATCGGATCGTTGGATTCGTGAAATGGCTGAAAAGCACAGCATGATTGAGCCTTTCGCACCTCAACAGGTACGAAGCGAGCATGGTAATCGTCTGATTTCATATGGTACGTCCAGTTATGGATATGATGTGCGGTGTGCGAACGAATTTAAGGTATTCACTAATATCAACTCAACCATTGTCGACCCAAAGTCGTTTGATGAGCGAAGTTTCGTGAATATCGAATCAGATGTCTGCATCATTCCGCCAAACTCGTTTGCCTTGGCCAGAACGATCGAATATTTCCGTATTCCCAGAAAGGTGCTGACTATTTGCCTGGGTAAATCCACCTACGCCCGTTGCGGGATTATCGTGAATGTGACTCCGCTTGAGCCGGAATGGGAAGGTCATGTCACGCTAGAGTTCTCGAATACGACACCATTGCCGGCACGCATTTACGCGAACGAAGGCGTCGCCCAAATGCTGTTTTTGGAATCGGATGAAGAGTGCGAAACTTCGTACAAAGACCGTGGCGGCAAATATCAGGGGCAGCGTGGCGTTACGTTGCCAACGGCCTGATTTACCCGGTGTGGCCGATCATGTCTACCGAGATGATCGGCTTCACCTTCCGGGCAGGGGGTCCGTGTTCAATCTCTCAATGAAATAATGGGCCAGCCTTCGTTTAAAGCGTATTCGCGCAGCGCTGTATCTGGGTCGACTGCTACAGGATGATCAACCGCCTTCAGCAAAGGTAGATCATTTCGCGAGTCTGAGTAGAACCAGGTTTTGGTTGGTTGCAGTTGCCGTACCTGCAGCCATTGCGCCAGTGCGGTCTGTTTCCCGGCCTGAAAGGTTGGAGTGCCATCGTAACCTCCGGTGTATTTGCCTTCATTGATGCTTGGTTGGGTTGCAAGCAAATGTTCTATGCCGAACAGTTCGGCGATTGGCTGGGTAACGAAGGCGTTGGTTGCAGTAATGATGAGCATTTCATCACCGCGCTGGCGGTGATGTTTAACCAGGTTTTTCGCTTTATCCGTCACCATTGGCGCTATTTTTTCGACCACGAACTGTTCGCGCCATGCATGTAACTGCTCGATGGGGTATTTCGCCAAGGGAGCCAGTGAGAAACGCAGAAATGCATCAATGTCGAGCGTCCCCTGTTGGTATTCTTCGTAAAAAATCTGGTTTTGCTCCGCGTATGCTTCGCTGTCCACCGCGCCGATATCGACCAGAAACTGTCCCCAGGCATGGTCTGAATCGCCAGTGAGCAAGGTGTTATCCAGATCAAAAATTGCCAGTTGCATCTCGTACCTCAGCGTGAAAATTGGGGGAATGAAAATGGATTTTTCCAGACCGTGAAATTACTTTAATCCAGCCGGGCTTTTTGTTTTGCCAAACAGGGTCAACCCGTGGAAAATGAATGCAAGATTCCGACGGGGCATGATATGTGTCAATTCCTCCTCGGCTGCGGCGACAGGCGGTATTGTCTGTTGGCCTGCCCATTTTGGCGTAAGACCTTTTGCATTTGAGTATAACCGTGATCGACCGTGATGGATTCCGCCCGAATGTCGGCATCATTTTAATCAACCAGGCTGGTGAAGTCTTCTGGGGCAAACGCGCCGGGCACCGTTCATGGCAATTCCCTCAGGGGGGAATCAATGATGATGAACGCCCCTTGGCTGCCATGTACCGTGAACTGCATGAAGAAACCGGTCTGAAACCAACTGATGTCGAAGTGATCAGTTGGACTTGTGGTTGGCTCCGTTACCGCCTGCCACGCAATATGATCCGTCGCCATTTATTTCCCACCTGTATCGGCCAAAAGCAGAAATGGTTTCTGTTGCGCCTGCGTTCACCTGAGTCAGCATTCGATTTAAATGCTTCTGACAAGCCAGAGTTTGATGGCTGGGCGTGGCGTTCGTACTGGTCGATTCTGCCTGAAGTCATTTACTTCAAGCGTTTGGTTTACCAGGAAGCAATGTTATTCCTTTCCGGGGCAGCAAATGCCGGTACACCGCCCGAATCCCTGCTGATTGCAGAGGAAGTAACTCAGGACAAGGATTCCGCATATGCTCGATGAATTACGTCGAATAGTCACCGAGGTCGCTCAGTCGGTGGACTTGCGAACGGCTCTTGATTTGATTGCCCGACGGGTGCGGGATGCGCTCAATGTGGATGTCTGCTCAGTTTACGTATTGACACGCCCAGAGCCCCCGCGAGAAACAGGTTTGCTGTTACAGGCAACCGAAGGCCTGAATCAATCTATGATCGGTCAGGTGATGCTCGCCCTCAACGAGGGACTGGTTGGGTTGGTTGCTCGTCGAGCAGAACTGGTCAATCTTGAGAATGCACCCGATCACCCTGCATTCAAGTTCGTTTCCGATATTGGCGAGGAGTTCTACCACGGATTTCTTGGTGTGCCGATTATTTACCGGGGTGACGTGCTGGGTGTGCTCGTGGTGCAATCGCTCGAACGGCGGAGATTTTCGTCTGATCAAGAATCGTTTCTGGTCACACTGGCTTCCCAATTGGCTTCAGGTATCAGACAGGCCCAAGTTAGCGGCGAGTTGTCTCAGCATGAGGCTCCGGCCTCTGATTTGGGTGCTGCTGTCGTTGCCCGAGGCTTGCCGGGTTCACCAGGCATTGTCTTTGGCACGGCGGTCAGCGTACTTAATTCCGTTGATCTTGAAAGTGTTGCCGATAGAGTCGTCGAAGATCCTGCGCTTGAGTGGCAGGTCCTGCTCTCTGCAATAGATGCCGTTCGTTCCGAGTTTGCCCAACTCAAGGCGGACTTTGCGCGTGCCGCTGGCAATGCAGATGAGAACATCCTTTTTGATGCCTTCATTATGATGCTCGGCAGTAGCACGTTCATCGGCAGTATGGAATCTCGTGTGCAAGCGGGGATGTCGGCCTCGGCGGCGCTCAGAGACACGGTGCGCGAGCACGCTGCAGTATTTGAACACATGAGTGATCCGTATCTGCGCGAACGTGCGCAGGATGTACGCGACTTAGGCACCCGTATTTTGGTGAAACTGCGGGCACGAACACAGGACGCACGAGATCTGCCAGAGCGTATCGTTCTCATTGGGCGGGATCTTTCTGCATCCCATCTGGCCGAGATTCCAACCAATCGGCTGGTGGGAATTGTGTCCAGTAGTGGTACGGGTTCATCGCATCTGGCTATTCTGGCTCGTGCTTTGGGTATTCCCGCAGCGATGGGCGTGTCGGATTTACCTATCGTGTCGTTGAATGACCAGGAAGTCGTCGTTGACGGCTACCGAGGGCTGCTGGTTGTTCGTCCGGTCGGCTCTTTCCGGCAGGAGCTTTCGCGCCTCACGCAGGAGGAGGCGCAACTTACAACCGCCCTCAAGGCACTCTGTGACTTACCTGGCCAGTCTCTTGATGGTTATCGCTTGGGGATGTACGTCAATATCGGCTTGCTGGCCGATATGGCCCCTTCGATGACGGTGGGTGCCGAAGGTATCGGTCTCTACCGTACGGAAATTCCATTTCAAATCCGCAAACAGTTCCCAGGTGAAGAGGATCAAGCGGCGATCTACCGGGAAGCGCTTGAAACCTTCCGAGGAAAGGAGGTAGTGCTGCGGACACTGGATGTCGGTGGAGACAAACCGCTTTCCTATTTTCCGATCAAGGAAGATAACCCTTTCCTCGGGTGGCGCGGAATTCGTCTGGTGCTGGATCATCCCGAAATTTTCCTCACGCAGATCCGGGCCATGCTACGGGCTTCCATCGGCTTGGATAATCTCAGCATCCTTCTGCCCATGATCGGTTCCGTTGAAGAGTTGGAAACGGCGAAAGAGTACATCTTCCAGGCACTGAATGAATTGAGGGAAGAGGGGCAGACGATTTCCACTCCGCGCATCGGTGTCATGATTGAAGTGCCATCTGCGGTATACCAGATCGATATCATTGCAGCCATGGTGGATTTCCTATCCATCGGTACCAATGATCTTACGCAGTACATTTTGGCCATCGACCGCAATAATGAGCGCGTGGCTGCTCGTTATGATGCGTTGCACCCAGCAGTACTACGCGCCATCGTTGAAGTGGTTGATGCATCGCACCTGCTGGGGCGAGAGGTCACGGTTTGCGGCGAATTGGCGGGCGACCCAATGGGGGCGGTCCTGCTCCTCGGAATGGGTATCGACGTGCTCTCGATGAGCGCGGGGTCATTGCCTCGGATTAAATGGGTGATTCGAAGCTTCAAGCAGACCGATGCACGGCAATTACTCTTTGCCGCTCTTGAGTGCAGTCGACCAGTTCAAATTCGGGCTATGCTCTCCCAGGCGCTTGAAGAGCGGGGGCTGGGCAGTTTGATTCGGGCTGGTTCTTGAACCTCGTCATGGCCCCTTTCCATTAATAAACAATCGACCAAGTTTACGGTTGACAATCCCTGCTTGGATGCCTATCATGCGCGCTTCTTGTGATCGGGTATGTCCTGAAAGACAAGGACTGTAAGGCTTTAAGCCTTGTTTCGGAGTGTAGCGCAGTCTGGTAGCGCACCTGGTTTGGGACCAGGTGGTCGTAGGTTCAAATCCTATCACTCCGACCAATTTCTGCTTCACTTGCGCCCGTAGCTCATCCGGATAGAGCATCGGCCTTCTAAGCCGAGGGTAGCGGGTTCGAGTCCTGCCGGGCGCGCCAAACGCGCTCAATCAAACAATGGTGGCCGTAGCTCAGTTGGTAGAGTCCCGGATTGTGATTCCGGTTGTCGTGGGTTCGAACCCCATCGGTCACCCCATATAGAACAAACACTTAGCCCGCTTTTCGCGGGTTTTTTGTTGTCCAAAACCCAGTCATGGGGCACTTATGGGGCACTAAGCCACAAGACCCCACCGTTAAACACAGAACCAACCAGCCAGAAATTGCCCCACATGGGGCGCTCGGTGCTTGCACGAACAAGGCCATGAGCAGCAATATTTATCCTCTGGATGCCCCATAAGTGCCCCAAAAGTGATATTTGAACTATTTTAATCATTAAATAGCAGTGTGTTATGTGTAATTGCAAACGGATAGACTATCCGTTGTTGCGTTATTTTGTGTTACGGCGTATTGTCTGAGGACATGAAAAAAGCCGGAAGGTGTACAACCACCAACCGACCAGATCACCCGCAACCTGAGCGAGAGGCAGCGACATGACCAACTTAATTCTAAAACGCACCATCAGCCTTGCATTTGGGGCATGACATGGCAAGTATCGAGAAGCGAACGAACCCCGAAGGCGTGAATAGTTACCGTGTCAAGATCCGATTAAAGGGCCACCCGACCGAATCCGCCACCTTCGACCGCCTGACTGATGCGAAACGATGGGCACAGCAAACCGAGGCGGCGATTAAAGAAGGCCGCTACTTTCGAACACCCGAAGGGAAAAAGCACACCCTGAACGATGCCATAGAGCGTTACCGTCGAGAGCTATTGCCCAGACTGAAGGACAGCACGAACCGGGGGCGTTTGCTGGCCTGGTGGGAAGAACACGCCGGCTTCTTGATGCTGGCCGATTTAACCCCGTCCAAGATTGCCGAATATCGAGAGAGACTGAGCGCCGAACCGGTTGCCAGCCGCGCCAAAAAGCCCAAGCCTGACGCTAAATCACGCAAACGATCACCTGCCACTGTAAACCGCTATCTAACCGCCCTTAGCCCTGTTTTAACCGCTTGTGTCACCGAATGGCAATGGCTTGAATCAAACCCATGCGAGCGCGTGAAATTGGGGCAGGAAAGCCGGGGGCGTGTTCGTTTTCTTTCCAATGATGAACGCAACGCATTACTTGAAGCCTGCGACCTTGCCGCCGATACGCCAGAGCTAAAAATCATCGTGTTGTTGGCGATTACCACCGGTTCACGCCGGGGCGAGATTACCGGGCTAACGTGGTGTGATGTTGATTTTGGCCGAAAAACCCTAACCCTTCGGGACACTAAGAACGGGGATATCCGCGCCGTGCCCTTGGTGGGCGTGGCGCATGAAGCCCTGAGGGAATGGGGCAAGGTTCGACCATTAGCCGCTGATGCTCTCGTGTTTCCGGGCAGAACACCCAAGACAAAAAACACCCCGCTAGACTTCGAACGTGCATGGCAAACAGCATTAAAACGCGCTGGCATTGATGGTTTCAGATTCCATGACCTGCGACACACCGCTGCCAGCTATCTGGCCATGAACGGGGCGGGATTGCGTGAGATTGCCGACATTCTCGGACACAAAACCCTTGCGATGGTGCAACGATATAGCCACCTCACCCATGATCATAAAATTGCCACCGTTGAGCGCATGGCAGCATCCATTTTTGGAGGGGATAAAAGATGAAATCATCAGCGTTCGGCCCTGGGCCTATGGGTATGGACTTCTTCACGGTTGATGAGGCTGCTGAAAGAATGTCGAACCTTCTGGGGAAGAAGATTACTCCACAAAACCTAATGGATTACGGCGTGCAGGATAATAGTGATCTGGTTTTCAGCGTTTACATCAACAACTGGTTCTTGTTCAGGAAAACAAAAGGAATCATCACGCGCGAATCACTGGATGGGCTTGTAGATTTGCATCCTTGGACGGTTAAAGAATTGAGGTCAGGCAAGCCTGTTGAGGTTACATGGGTGCGAGCGTGCAAAGGTGCTGATATATGTGCTGTGAGCAAGTATCACTGGGGGCATGATCCTGAGTCATGGCAAGCGGTCTTCAATATTTTTCCAGGAAACGGTGAACCAACTTTCCCTTGGATTTCCCCGTCAGATCTGCGAATCAGGGCATCGGAACTTGAGCAACTTGAGTTGCTCTTCAAGCCGACATCGTCCCAAGTCAACACCAATGAAAATCCCATCCCTCATGAAGCTCCAGTTCAATATTTCCACGAGCAACCTGTTAATTCAGATTTAGTTGACGAACCAGCTAAAACTGCGTTCATTAAAAGTGAACTTCGATCAGAATCATCAGATTCCATCTCTGGTGATTTAGCCCGAGAAAAGGCGGAGCAAAATTTAAGGCGCGAGGATGAATGGAAGCTGCACGCAAGGAAAATCGCAGAAGAAATCGATCCGGGACATGAAACCCAAAAGATTTATGTCCTCGCCCAAGAGATTCATGAGCGATTGAAAAAAGACCTCAGAATAAAAAATCGCAACAATCAATCGCCATCCGCCAAGTCTATTGAAAGAGATATTCTTCGGGGATGGAAATCCAAAAAATAATATTTTTGCGGAGGCTCCACTTAAAAAACGGAGCCCCCGCTTGAATAAACATATAAATCAAATAGATATGGTGTTTTTATAGCCCTCTTGCGGGGTCTAGCCCCCGTCCGATGATTTTTCACCATACCGCAACGACAACGCAATGCGGCAACCGTGAATATCAAAGGATCAACCATGAACACACGTCACACTGCTGAAATCCAACTCTACACACCAGCCGCTCAACCCCTAGCAGCGCCACAGCCGACGCTTTTCACGCTAGAGCAATTAACCCAAATGGAACCTGCTCTTACGCCTGGCGGGGTGCGTCACCTCTTATTTACCAAAGGGCACGAGATACCCGGGGTTTATAGGTTTGGACGCAAGCTTTTATTTGATCGCACCGAATTTATGGAAGGTATCAAGGCTGGCCACGCCGCTCACATCGCGGGGGCAAAGAAATGAAAAGCTTTCAAGGTTTTGAGGCTATAGCTAGTCGGTTCCCTAACGTGAAAATCAACGGCAAGTCGGCTCGCTCATGGTGTCCCGTCCACCAAGGTGACGGCAGGAGCCGTCACGAAAATCGGACGCTCATGATGAGACAAACCGAAAGTGGGAGCATACAGATCGTTTGTAACGCCGGGTGTGTGCACCGCGACATCTTAGCTGCGGTCGGCATGCACTATGTCGAATTACTTCCCGATCACTTGCGCCATGGGTACGGTCAGGCACCGCACATCAAGCCGAAATTTGAGGGGTGGCCTTGCCTGCAAGTCCTTGATTCGGTTTTAACTGAAATCAATGTTTGCCGCATTTGTGCAAGTAAAGCCATTAGCGGACAACCACTAGATAGATCGGATTATGACATCCTGCGCCGCGCCCATTATGTCTTAACCGAAGCTGGTCAACGGGTTTCTCGCGAGGTGCGACATGGCTAGTTTGTATGATCAAGCTGAGTACGAGGCATTTGCTACTGCTACTTTCGCTACACCTGCTACTCATTGGGATGACCCAGTACCACTGGTTCTCAAAAGCGAATCAACGCCATACCCGATCGACGTGCTACCAGATACTCTGCGACACGCGGTGATTGAGGTGCAATCCTTCACCCAAGCGCCTTTGGCCATGGTGGCCACGGCAGCGATTACAGCCATGGCGGCATGCGTTCAAGCACATTTTGATGTGGAGCGTGCGCCTTCTCTTCATGGCCCCACATCGTTATATGGACTGATCCTCGCCGATTCCGGCGAGCGGAAAACGACGGTTGAAGATGTTTTCAACCGCCCAATCGCCGCGCATGACGCGCATCACCGCATCAGGGGAGAAAACGCTCGCAAAAGCTTCGAAGACGAGTCGGCGATGTGGGAGTCTGAAAAATCTGTTCGGGCACGTACTTTTTCCAACGCCAAAAGCCCGGAGGAAAAGGCGAATGCGCTCGATTTTCTCAAAGACCACATGGAGAGTGAACCTAAGCTACCCCGGACCCCGAAAATCGTTGCCACCGACATCACGCCTGAACAACTCGCGTTTTCACTGGCAAACATGTGGCCATGTAAGCATCTATCGACATCTGAGGGCGGGGTGATTTTTGGCGGTCATGGCATGAAGTCTGACAACATCCTAAAAAATCTGGCTGTATTGAATACCGCGTGGGGCGGCAAAGTCGAGGGCGTGGATCGCCGCACCTCGGAAAGCTACCCCGCAAGCGATGGAGTTCGATGCTCGGCGTCCATTATGGTGCAACCGAGTGTAATCCAGTCATTTCTTGAAAAGTCCGGCACCCTTGCACGCGGCTCAGGATTTTTAGCGAGGTTTTTGGTGTGCTGGCCTGAGAGCACGCAAGGATATCGCCCGTTTAAGTATGCACCAGCATCTTGGCCGAACTTAAATCAGATGCATGCCGTTATGACTGGATTGCTTGATCGTGAACCAGCCATGGATGAGGAAGGCCATTTAACACCCGAAATGCTGCGATTTTCAGACGATGGACGCCGCACATGGATATCAGTTCATGACCAGATCGAAATCGAACTGCGCAGAGGGGGAGACCTTCACGAGTTACGTGATTCAGCAAGCAAGGCCGCAGATAACGTGGCGCGATTGGCTGCCGTTTTTCATTGCGCAGAAAAACGATCAGGGGACATCGAATCCGATCACGTTGAGGCCGCCGCGATAATTGTGTCATGGCACCTTGACGAAGCCAAACGACTGTTTAATGAACTGGCGGTTCCATTGGGTGTGCTTCACGCCAAAACGCTAATTGACTGGCTCACCAAGGAATGTCGCTCCACGGGAAGCAGACGCATTACAACTCGAAAAATCAGTCAATACGCCCCTAACCAACTGCGCGCAAAAGCCGCACGAGATGCTGCCCTCGAGTTACTTGAAGACGCCAACCATCTGCGCATTGATGGCGAAGGCAAAACTCGCTTCGTAGAGCTGAACCCCTCATTGCTGGGGGTGTCATCATGAGCTTTGCAAACAAGATGCGCTCAATATTGACCAAACCACCTGTCGCATGTGTAGCAACTGCAGCAGTAGCAACGCAGCCAGTAAATGTTAGGGGAACACCAGTAGCAGAAGTAGCAACTGTAGCGATAGCAAAGGGGCAGGCGCCTGAGAACATCAGACAGATGATTCAGTCAATCGCACCGAACGCCACAGACGAACTTGTATATTGGATCTGGCGCGATGCGTTTAGCCCCAAGACAGAAGGCTCATATAGCGAAAGATTGTCTCATGTTGAATGGTGGGCTGATTTGGCGAAGAATCACCCCGAAACCGTTTACCTAGCAATCACATCCCCCCCGGAATATCTGAAATATCTGGACAAAAAAACGTCCAAAAATTTTCCCCGTGATGACTAAAGGAGGTACTCATAGACGGCAAACGCCGGTTGAATAATGGCCGGATGAATTGATTTTGGTCATGCAGGACAATTTAGAGTTGTACCACCGACCGTGAATGATCAAAAGGTTATATAACCCCGCCCACGCCTTTGTACTTTTCCACAAACGCGGCGATTTTCTGGAACACGCTTTGCTTTTTGGTCAGGTACTGCGGGTTTAACGGGCTCATCTTGGGCAGCACAGCATTCAGCTCCGTGCCACTGTCACTGGCAAATTCCCGCTTGAGCGAGGTGGTAATGTAGCGTCTGGCCGCGTCTGCATTCAGGTTCTCAGCGCCAATCAGCTCTTGCGCCTCCCGCTGCTGTTCGGCTTGGGCAAAGGTAAAGAAGGCATCAATCACGCTGGCCTTATCGCCAATCTTGTCCAGATCGGTCTGGTTGATAAAGTCCACCAGTAAGCTCTCTTTGGCGCGGTTACCCAAGCTCCCGCGAATCAGGCGGCGCACTTCATCCACCAGTTCCGACTTGCTCTTAACCTGCTTGTTGTGCTCGAAGATCAGTTCCAGAATGTAATCTAAGTTGATTTCCTGTGATTTGAGCAAATCCACCTCAAACACCACGTCATCCCAGTCGAGGGTAGATTTTTCCTTCTCGGCGGACGATTTTTCCCGGCGCAACCAATCACGCACATCGTTATAAGTTGAGCGGTAATCCTGAATTTTGCGCTCGGCGGGGAGCGTGATGGCTTGCAGCGCAGTCAGATCGTCATCATTCAGATAATGCTTGGCTTTGAACGCCTCCACCGCTGCCGGGTCATTCATATCCACGCTCTGCAAGGCTTTCAAACTGGCAAACTCGTCGTAGTTTTGCAGGATATTCTCCACGCGCAAATACTCGCCAAACAGCTTGGCAAACGCTTTTTTATCAGACTCTTTCTCGATGGCTGCTGGGTCGGGAAAGCGTGCTTCCAGCTCCTTCACCACGTCCACAAAACCACGCCGTGCTTCGCCGGTGGTCGCATCGGTGAAGCCTTGCATGTATTCGGTGTAGCTCTTTTCCAGCACCACATTCTTGGTGTTCTTGTCGCCAAACAGCGTGATGGCGTCAATCGTCGCCTGCTCCAGGTCGCGGAAAGTGACGATGTTGCCGAAGGTTTTGGTGGCGTCAAAAATGCGGTTGGTGCGCGAGTAAGCCTGCATCAGCCCGTGGTAACGCAGGTTTTTATCCACGAACAGCGTGTTCAGCGTGGGCGCGTCAAAGCCCGTCAGGAACATGCCGACCACAATCAACAGGTCTATTTCCTTGGCTTTGACCTGCTTGGCCAGATCGCGGTAATAATTCTGGAAGCCATTGCTATCGACGCTGAAATTGGTTTTGAACAGCGTGTTGTAGTCCGCAATCGCCGCGCTCAAAAACTCTTTGGCGCTGCTGTTCATGGCCGACACATCAAAGCTCTCATCCTGAATGTCACCAACGGCTTCCTGCTCTTCATTAGCCGCAAACGAGAAGATGGTGGCTACCTTCAACGGCTTATCGATATCCTTCTGCAACTCCCTGAATGACTCGTAATACAGCTTGGCCGCATCCACGCTGCTGACGGCAAACATCGCGTTGAACCCTTTATTGCCTGCTTGCAGGCGGTGGGTTTTCTGGCGGAAGTTGTTCAGGATGTACTGGGTGATTTCGCGGATACGGTCGGGGTGCAACAAGGCCTGCCTGTTTTCAGCCGCGCTGAGTTTCTTCTCATCCTGCTCGGTTTCAATCGCCTTGAATTGTGGGCGCACATCGTTGTAATCCACCTTGAATTTGAGCACCTTCTCGTCGCGAATCGCATCGGTGATGACATACGAATGCAGTTCACGCCCAAACACGCTGGCGGTGGTTTCGGCACCCAGTGCGTTTTCAGGGAAGATCGGCGTGCCGGTAAAGCCAAACTGATAGAACTTCTTGAATTTCTTCTTCAGGTTCTTCTGCGCTTCACCGAATTGACTACGATGGCATTCATCAAAAATGAACACCACCTGCTTGCCGTAGATGGGCAAGTCGGCTTCACTCTTCATCAGGTTATTGAGCTTTTGGATAGTGGTAACGACGATCTTGTTATCGTCCTTGTCCAGGTTTTCTCTCAGCCCCGCTGTACTGTTCGAACCATTCACGCTATCCGGCGAAAAACGCTGGTATTCCTTCATGGTCTGGTAATCGAGGTCTTTTCTGTCCACCACAAAAAACACCTTGTCGATAAAATCCAGTTCGGTGGCCAAGCGCGCCGCTTTGAAACTGGTCAGTGTCTTGCCCGAGCCAGTGGTGTGCCAGATATAGCCACCGCCCTCAAGATGGCTCCAGTTCTTGGCTTGATAGGCGCTGTTGATTTTCCACAAAATGCGTTCGGTAGCGGCAATCTGATAGGGGCGCATCACCAGCAAGGTATCACTTACATCAAACACCGAATAATGCAGCAACACAGTAAGCAGTGTGTTCTTCTGAAAAAAGGTGGCGGTAAAGTCTTTCAGGTCTTTGATCAGGCTGTTATCCGCCTTCGCCCAGTTCATGGTGAAGTCGAAGCTGTTCTTGTTGCGCTGAGTGGTATTGGCAAAATAGCGGCAATCGATGCCGTTGGAG
>JAJYPA010000470.1 GCA_021795795.1 Pseudomonadota bacterium
TGACCGAGCAGATTGCCGAACTGGCCTATGGCATGGGCCAAGAGCTGTTCAACGCCATCGTGTTGGGCACGGTTGTGGGGATGCTGGCATGGCACAACATCTGGATGTCGGGCCATGGCGCCCATCTGGCTCGGGATGCCAAGCAGCTGGGCCGGGACGTGCAGGCGGGGACGAAGGCGCTCCCACTCCTATTCGTGGTAATCGCCTTGGCGGTGCTGCGCGAAGGTTCTGAAACTGCGCTGTTCCTGTATGGCATGGCGATGGGTAACCAGGAGGGTTTGTTATCCGTATTGAACGGGGCGGCACTGGGGCTAGCGGCAGGCGCTGCGGCTGGCATGGCGCTGTATCTCGGTTTTCTGCGCATTCCGACACGATGGTTCTTTGTTGTCACCAGCGGGTTGATTCTGTTTCTGGCCGCCGCCATGGCCAGTCAGGTGGCGCGCCTGCTGATTCAGGGCGATATCCTGCCCAGCCTGGCCTCCCCATTGTGGGATACCTCAGCGCTGCTCACGAACGACTCCGCTCTCGGCACGTTGCTGCACACCCTCTTGGGGTATGACGCGAACCCTGCCGGCATGCAGGTAGTGTTTTATGGCGGCACGCTCGCCTTGATTCTGTTGGGTATGCGCTGGGCCAGTAGGCGTGTTATGCCCATCGCTGAACGTTAAGCTTCCTTCATTCCGTAAAGAGCGACATATGAAAAAAAATTTAGCCCTCATTCCGGGGGCGGGGATCCTTTTGGCTTGTCATCTGGCCTTTGCCGGCCCCGCCGACTACGTGTATACACCCACCGTTGAGCAAGGTGAGCGGGAAATCGACGTCAAATTCGGTCACTGGAATACGAATGCCGCCCAACCGCAGACCGACAGTTCAATCGGATTGGGCTATGGCGTTAACGCCTGGTGGTTTACCGAAATTTATATGAAGCGCAGGAAAGCGAATGGCCAGCCCACGACCTACGATGCCACTGAGTGGGAGAACAAGTTTCAACTCACCGAAACCGGCCGTTTCCCGATGGATATCGGGTTTTTGCTGGAAATAGAGCGCCCGCGGGATCATGCCGATGGTTGGGAGGTGAAGTACGGTCCCTTATTCCAGACGGAGTTCGGCAAGGTGCAGTTGAATGCCAACCTGCTGTTCGAACGGAAATATCATGCCCAGATTTCCAGCACGACGGAGCTTGGGTATCAATGGCAGGCCAAGTATCGCTGGTTGTCTGTGTTTGAGTTTGGTTTGCAGGGATTTGGCAATGTCGGTAAATGGAGTGACTGGGCGCCGGAAAGCGAGCGCGGTAACCGCTTGGGGCCCGCCGTATTCGGCAAGATTCCGCTGGGCGGACGTCAGGCCATCAAATATAACGCGGCCTGGTTGATTGGTACGTCGTCAGCCGCGCCCCGTCGGAATATTCGGGTGCAAATGGAATATGAGTTTTAAAGCGCTCCGGACTCTTTATGCCAAACGTCCCCGTGGGTGATACGGGTTGATTGGGTAAAGTGGATCACTCCGATCTGCAGCACTTATTGTCATATACTCGATGTGTACTATCGTTTGTTGTTCGCCAAGGAGTTAGCCATGTCCCATGATTGTTCGCACGAACCGTCTACCGCGCATATATTCCCTCAACAGAATCCGGAAGATGAGGCAAAGGCTTCCGTTCGATCGCCTGATCGGCGACGAGCGCTGAAAACTCTGGCGCAAGGTGCCACTACGGTACTTTCCGCCATGGTCCTGGATGGACTGGCGATGCCAGTGCAGGCTCAAGATATGGGGATGATGGGGGGCATGATGGGACAGTCCGCTGCAGCACCTATACAACCCGGTGTCTTTAGTCGGAATATGCCTATTCCACCCCAGCTTACTGGGACCACCGATTCCGCCGGCGTCCTGGTCTATGAGCTCAAAGCCTCTGCCGGGCAACACGCAGAGCTTGTGGCCGGTCTGCGTACGCCCACCTGGGGATACAATGGCGCCGTTTTGGGGCCAACCTTGCGTGCCCCGCAGGGCAAACCTCTGCGTTTTGAGATTCTGAATGGAATCGATCAGTCGACCACCGTCCATTGGCATGGCGCACATATCCCCGGGGCAGTTGATGGCGGCCCGCACAACCTGATAGCACCCGGAAAGCAAGCAACGGTGTCATTTACATTAAATCAGCCCGCGGCATCGTTGTGGTATCACCCCCATCCGGATGGCCGAACAGGACCACAGGTTTTTGCCGGGCTGGCCGGTTTTTTGTGGATTGACGATGGCATGGATGCCCGAATTGGCATGCCGCACACCTATGGCGTGGACGATTTGCCCATCGTGATCCAGGATCGTCGTATCGGCGAGGCAGGCGTACTCAGTTACATGTCCACCATGATGGATATGATGGGCATGAAGGGGGATCATTTTCTTGTCAATGGTGTCGAGCAACCTTTTGTCGATGTGCCAGGACAATGGGTTAGGCTCCGTATTCTGAACGGCTCAAATGCCCGTATCTACAATCTGGCCTTCGCAGACAATCGTCCCTTTCATGTCGTGGCCAGTGATGCCGGACTGCTCGAACGGCCGGTAGAAGTGACGCATCTTGTCCTTGCGACCGGTGAGCGGGCGGAAATCATGGTGGATTTGAGCCACATGCAGGGCAAACGTCTGGTCTTGCGCAGCAATTCCTCCGGCGTGATTCCCGAGTTGAACCGTATGCCCATGGCTGCAGATGCCTATGATCATAGTCAGTTCGATTTGCTTGAATTGCGTGTGGGATCACCCGCTGGTAAAGCGGGGCGACTTCCCGAGCAGATGGCGTCGATCTCTCCGCTTAAGGCCGATGCACCCGCGCGACGATTCGTCTTGCAGGGGATGCAGATGAGGATGATGCGCGGCATGATGATGGGTGGTAATGCAGCGGCTCCCGTCAGTGCGTCATCCGGTCCGGGGGGGATGAGCCAAGGCGTGGGCGGTCGCGATATGTTCGCGATTAACGGCACCTATATGCGCATGAAGGTGATAAACGAGCGTGTCAAACTAGGCAGCACGGAGATCTGGACCGTGGCGAATGACGGCATGATGGGCCACCCTTTCCATGTGCACGGCACCTCGTTCCAGATACTAAGCCGTGACGGCGCTCCGCCGCCGGCTCATGAAAAAGGGTGGAAGGACGTCGTTCTGGTACGGAGTGGAGAAACCGTGCACTTGATCGCCCGATTTGATCAACCTGCGGGCGATGATCATCCCTACATGTATCACTGCCATATCCTCGAGCATGAAGATAACGGCATGATGGGTCAATTTACCGTGATTTAAGGGGTTGCCCATCAATGGGTGTTTGCTGTCCCCCGGTTGGGTTGCGGTCGGTCGATTTAAGGTAGGCCATAGTAGAGACCAACCCATTGAGTTGAGGATAGCGGTTTACCTCAGATTCGTATTGAAGGATATAACCGATGGGACCAAGCAAACGGTTGTGGTTGAACCATGACACCTCTTCAGCCAGGTGAATTCCGATAGCTAAAGTTGGTTGGGGTGATTTTCCTGGAATAACCGATTGACTCGATCTCGCGGGCAAGCCGCATGTGCTCATTAACTTTTGCGCAGCTCGCACCACTTCCCGTTACACAGTTTTGCTGTGGTCACGTTCGATACTGGCCCGCACGTACCTCGATATTCGTCTCGGTGCTCGACCACCATGCGAACAGCTCGTTCAAGTGACATGGGGGATAATTGATAGACTTTCTAATGGCGCCAGTTTCTTAAAAGTTGGCACCTTCACCAAACTCGGTGCGATTGAGGATCTGAAATTATTAGCCTTCTCACAACCGTTAGTGAAAACTGGGCAGAACCCGGTGTGGGATTCCTTAGAAGAGAGTCTGGAAATACAGGTACGTCGTATTATTGTCCGAGGCGGAGTTCGTGAGTCCGGCAAATTCCGTATAAAAAGTGTATTGGAGCCCCACCTTCAGATTGACATAGGGCTGTTTCCAACTGTTTCCTTTGCCAAACGGGACCCAGCTTATTTCCGCAACACCACCCTTCGTGTTGGGCGACCCGCCATAGAGCAGCTCATCTGAACTGCCGTCATTGGTGATGGCGGCCAGACTGGCACCGTAAGTGTTGTCATACCAATAGGAAGCATTCAGATTCATCGCATTGAGATGATTGTGCAAGTTTGATGCGGCGCCTTCTGCGAACGTGTTGTTCAATGTTTGCTTTTCATACACATACAGGCCTTGCAGTGTGATGCTATGTCTGAAATTGCTGCTGGACCATTGATAGTTGGCGTCGACACCGTAGTCCTTGTAGTCGTTTGTACCCACACCCTGTCCCAATGGTTGCAGCCGAGGAGAAAAATACATGCCTCCGATTTCCATATTGCTCTGTTGGCTCAGGTCGGTTTGATATGCCATGCGTAGATAGGGCGCCGTTTGTGTGAGGCGCCCAAGGTAGTCTGCATTGACCTTATTGAGGAAAGACTGGGACAGAGTCCGGTAACCACCAGCCTCCACATACCACTTTCCATCGACTTGCGTGTAGGCCGTCACACCGAGGGAAGCGTTCGCAAACGCCCCCATGATCATGGGGCTTGCTGGTGCCCCTGGTGCCAGATCAGAACTCGCGTAAGGGTATTGCCAAGCAGGCGCCGTATTGTAGATGTCGGTAATGCTCGGGGCATTGTTCAGCGAAATGCCCCAGATGGCTGAGTGTGTGCCAAGCTGGCTGGTTCGTGCGTAGCGCAGGTCGGTCATATCCCAGCCGATGGTGTGTCCATTTTGCGAATAGGAGGCGAGGGTGAACAGGCCCATATGGTCACTGATGGGGCCTGCTAAGTACAAGTCAACGGTTTGCAGTTCCCAATTGTTATTGTTATTGAAACCAGGGGCTGGTGGTTCTGCTTGGTCTTTTTGCGTATGCATGAATGATTCAAGAACCTGCGCTGAAATCTTCGGGTCAAACCCCCCACCTGATTTCAGCCTATAGCCCTGTAGTTTGAATTTTCGCCCCAAAGGCGTGAGCTGCGGTCCAAAAGCACCGACATGGCAAGCGGCACAGGACATTCCTGTTTGTCTAGAGAAGGCTGGTATGGCGTGCGCTTCAGGAATTGATCCTAACGCCAAGAGAATCAGGAGTGACCATACTGACCATGCATTTGAACGGATTTTCTGCGGGATAACGAGTGAGTCCGCGTGCCGAAGGGTTGAAATGTCCATAACCAACTCTTAAGGAAGGTCTGATCAATTCCCCGTTGCTTGATAAAATACCGTCATTCCTATCGTTTTGAGAGATTCCCCGCATGAAAAAGACCGGCCAGATGAGTTTTTCTGATGCGGAGATGTCGCTGAAGAAAAAACAGACTCGTCGGGAGCAGTTTCTATCGCAACTGGATACGCTGGTACCTTGGTCAGATCTGCTGGCATTGATTGCTCCGCATTACGCCACGTCGGGGCGCCGCGGTCGTCAGCCGATTGGACTTACAGTCATGCTGCGGATTCACCTGGTGCAACTGGCGTACAACTATTCCGATCCTGCGATGGAAGATGCCTTGATCGAGGTTACCTCGATCCGGCAATTTTGCCGGATCGGCATTGATGAAGTCCCTGATGAAACCACGATCCTGAACTTCCGCCACTTGCTGGAACACCATGGTCTGGCCCGGCCTTTGTTTGATGCCATCAACGCCCGACTTGCCCAGCGTGGTCTTTTTCTCAAGACCGGCACCATTGTCGATGCCAGCCTGATTGCTGCCCCGAGTTCCACCAAGAACACTGAGGGCAAACGCGATGAGGCCATGCACCAGAGCAAGAAGGGCAATCAATACTACTTTGGTGGCAAGGTCCATATCGGGGTGGACGAGGGACCAGCAGGTCTCGTTCACACGGTGGACTTCACGGCAGGCAATGTGGCCGACATCACCCAGACACATCAACTCTTACACGGCGCGGAAGATCACCTGATTGGCGATGCGGGTTATATCGGACTTGAAAAGCGATCTGAGATGCAGGGCAAAGCCATCACCTGCCTGATCAGCCCAAGGCCGGGCACACTGAGAAAACTGACCGCACTGGGCGGGGAAGTGGCAGAACTCTATCAAGCCATCTGCCATCAGATCGCCAGTCGGCGGGCCAAGGTCGAACACGTATTCCGTGATCTCAAAATCCGTTTTGGCTACAGCAAGGTGCGCTATCGGGGCATTGCCAAGAACAAAGCACGATTCATTCTCTTGGCGGGGCTCAGCAACCTGTTTCGTGCCCGAAATTATGAACGCCGCCAAGGGATGATTGCGTCTTGAGTTCAGGAAAAGCCGAAAATAGGCCCGAATAAGGCGTAAAAACAGAGCAAATTTCGATAAATTTGCTGTTTGCCTTCAAATTTCAACTTCGGCGAAGAATGGCTGCGGTACAGGGTCGCCCCATGGGCGATTGATCAGACCTTCCCTAAAAGATATCGACCTCATAAATTAAACTCATGAACCAAACTGTTACCGGTTTGAATTTAATGAAGTCACATGATTATTTGTTTTTTTCATCCTGAGCTAATTACACCAAGTAATAATTGCAGTAATAAAAGTCAAGGCA
>JAJYPA010000471.1 GCA_021795795.1 Pseudomonadota bacterium
GTTCCGCCCGGTAGCGCCATCCATCCATGCGTTGCGGATGCAGCTCGCAAACTTTTCGGAAGGCGTGCAGGGCGTCCAACACCTGCCCCTGCTCTTTCAGGCTGCCCGCCAGATTAAACCAGGCATCGACGTGCGCAGGATCCATCTCTACCGCGGCGCGTGCGGAATCCTCGGCGGATTTCCATTCATGCAGGCGCAAATGGCACACGGCGGCGTTGGAAAGTGCGTCCGAGCGCATCATCACCGGGGCGCGGTCGTTGCCCCAAACCATCTGGAACGCGCCGATGGCCTCCCTGTACCGCCCTTTCTGGAGATCAAACATCGCGTTTCGCATGGCAATATCGGGTGGCATCATTGTTCAGTGCTCTAAATAAATACTGTCTCAACAGGATGACGATGGTGGCTGGTATGAATCACAACCCTGCCGAGTCGGAACCAAACACCGCCCGTTCCTCCGCTGTGCCGTGGTCAATCTCATGGCAGTAGTCCGGCGGTGGCGAGCCGCAATATTTGCAGGTGAACGGTGCTTCATTCTTTCCCACAAGCAGAAAACCAGACTCGTTGAACTTGAACTCAGGAAGCGCCCATTCGCAGGCGAAGGCTGTGTTCTGCGCGGTTTGCAATGCGCCCACAATGGCGTCCTTGCTTTGCCAGGACATGCTCATCTCGCGCACTTCACGCACGATTGCATCAAGGTCGATCTGGGCGCTCGTGCTGTTGAAAAACTTCCACTCTGCAATGTTTTCGATGGCAGCGGAAACGTGAGCGACTGCAAAGGCATTGGCAGTATTGAAGTCGCTCCCAGGAAGCAGTCGCTTCGCCAGTTCATTCGCGCTGTAGAGCATATCGTTCATTCCTTTTCCTCTTTTTATACCCGGTTGGAGCTGTGCCCCAAGGCCCACTTCCGTAGCGTGTCGCGGGCCTGCGGTGTGCTGATGGGGAACAGCGTTATCCTCGCCGCGCTTGGCCCCTCCGGGAGCACCTGGATGCTGGTGACGCCGGATATTGGGCCATTGTTGGCCCCCCACCTCCTTTTGGGTGCCTATTTGCATAACATTAGCCGCAGCCTGCATCTGCTCGTCACTTTTCGCCTTTCGCAAAAGGCTTTGCCGAAGGCTCTCTCCGCCCCCCACCTCAAACCCCAGATCCCGACCGAAATTGGCGACCTCCGGGAACCACGTCAACAACTTCAGTAACTCATCGGCGAACATATCCAGCCGTGCCTGGACCATTTTCAGTCTGGCCGGATCTTCCATTTGTCCCGGTGTAACCCTCTCAATGATTCCGCTCATGTAAATCCTCCTTATGCCGTTTCTTCTTCCAATCCTGCGCCAACAAGCGTTACCCGTGGTTGCGCCGGCGGCGAATAGCTGCCCGGACGCAAGTACGGCATGGGCTCACCCCGGTATTCTTCCCTCTGCCCCAATTTCGCCGGCATCTTCGCCGCGCAATAGCGGATCGGTCTGGCACCCATGCTGATGGCATACCCCTGCTTTTCCAGCGCGGCCATCGCCAGGCGCACCATCATGACACTACCCCCCGTCTTGTCCGCAATCTCTTGCGCTGTCTGTGGCGTATCCGTCAGCACCCTCTTAACGAGCGTTTGCAACTTTTCGGTCGAATCGTTCACCGCAAAACCCTCCTATGCTATCCACGACACGAACACCCGGCACCGGATCACCGTCGCCATCGTGTCCACCGGAAACCCGCACCACCTGGGGTACACCAGCATCCACTGCCTCCTGGCAATGCTTCCACAAATCATCGGCAAAGAAAGCAGGCTTCAACCCCTTGAGAGCGTGATACTTGCTCCCCTTGGATCCGACGGCCATCAGGCAGGCCCGACGCAAGCCCAGATCGTCCATCGCCTGCTGACGCAGCTTTCGAGCTGGCGTATCCACGGCGGAAATCACGAATACCTCATCAAAAGCCTTACCGGCTGAACGCTCGGACCATCCTTTTCTTTTGCATTACGATACTGAAACCACGGACACCGCCGGGTGAAGCCCAAATCCCGCAAAACCCCGAAACATCTCCGCAGCCCCACGCAGATACTCCAGCATCCATTCCGTCACCAGCCATCGCCGCCCCAAACGCTCGGCAGCCAGGCCCGTTTTTACCGTGCCTCCAAACGGGTCCACAACCAGTTCATCCGGTTGAGTCAGCAGCCGAATGAAAAAGTCCGGAATGGTTGTTGGCTGCATGGCGCCATGGGTTGGCAATCCCATGGCCTTGGCGTGTCGCCGGTATGCCATGGTGTCGCCGCAGGCATGTCCGCGTTCGATGACGTTGCGAGGTATCCGTCCGGTGGTCACTCGCCCAAAGGCATCCGGACGGATGTGATAGGCCCCATCGCCATAAGTGGCCAACCGCCCCTCTCCGCCAGACGCCATGAGACGTTGGTGCCGTGCCGTATGGGCCTCCAGAACGCGCCGGTTGTCCGACCGAACCCGGTCCGGGTCATTGGTGAACCAATACAGGGGTTCATACGCCGTAGTGAGCTGCACCCGGTTCACGCAGGCCCAATAGGTCGGTGCCGGTGGCTTGCTGTAATTGACCCAGGGGATGCGATCCATCAGTGCGAGGCCTAACCGGTCATTCAGGGCCAGGACCACACGCTCCAGGTACAGTGACCGGCTGGGTTTCTTGGGCTCGAAAACATCGCCGCTCAAATTGAGAACGACGCTTCCGCCGGGCACCAAGTTACGAACAATCGGCGCCAGGGCTTCGCAGATGAAATCAACGTACTGCCGTTCGTCTGGGCCGCCGTAAGCACGGGCTTTTCGCAGAGGATAGGGCGGCGAACTGATGCACAGGGCGATCGGTTCATTGATCTGGCGAAATACGTCTTGATGATTTCCCCAGATGGCTATGCCCAACTCGGTGCTGAAGGCCACCAGCTTTATGCCGGTTGCCGCCCGGTGCAGGTCCTTCCCCGCATTTTCCGAGAGTCGCCAGACACCTCGCTTTCCGGCGTGCTCAATGACTCCCAGTTGTTTAAGGGTCTGCTGGTACCAGCGAATTTTACGCTTGGCGGTGGATCGCGGAACGCCGGCGCGCCCGATAGGTGTCAGCACATCCAAGGCGCCGGGTGTTGTACCGATGCGTGCCGCTACTTTCGAGTAGAGCGAATCGTTATCCAGAACGCCGCCATAGGACTCGGCGTACACGCCTGCGACTTCCGCGAACAGGCTTATTTGTAGGGAAGGCGTGCTCTTCATGCGCACTGCCGCCCACCAACGGCCAATGCAATAGCCACCGGCTGCACCCAGATGGGCATGGCATTGAGTGTGAATGTTTCCCCGGACCACGCCAGCAGGAGAGTTTGACCCATCACCCCGGCGATGGCCTGTGCCGCCGGCGGGGGAACTGCGTTTCCAATGCGTTCCCTCCAGGCCGAATCGCTAAGGCCTTCCAGTTCCAGGTGAGCTTCTGGGTCCACCAACCCTTGCAGGGCCGCCAGCTCAAGCGTCGTGAATGGGCGGTGCCAGGTGTTGTCCAGAGCGCGGATGACGGCCACCAGATTGGTGTTCTGATCGGGCATTTCGTCCGCCTCATTCCCGATCGAAAAACAGGAAGCGCGAGGGTCAGCTACGCTCCACTTGCCGTTATCATGCCCGGCGGCTGCCGAGACCGCCCCACAGGATTCTGCCCAGGGCACAACGCCGTAATGGGCCGCCGTGAGGTAGTGATCCCCTTTGGCGCGAGTAAGGCTCGTGCGGGGATCGGCCACGGCGAGGGCACCGCCAGCCACATGAGATGCGCCCACGACGGTTTTACTCACGCTGTCCCATGGGACGATGCGATATATGTTCTGGTGCGTAGTGCTCTTGTAGCCTGGTCGCGGGTCGGCTACCGCGTACCGACCCCCGCCCGGCGCGGATTGCCCGCTGATAGCACCGATGCTGTCTTCCCAATCCCGGACACCGTACTGGCCATACTCAGCGGATCCGCAGAAACGTGGGTCGGCCACGGAGAATCGTCCCGTCATGGGGCGTCCGCTGGCTGTCACGGCACCACTGGATTGCTCCCACGGCAACACACCCAAAGTACCTTGATGAATTTCCTCAAGGCGCGGGTCGGCCACAGCGTAGCGCCCATTAGTGACACCGCCGCGCCCCGATATGGTCCCGCTCGGCGCATTCCAGGCATTGACGCCCAGGTAGTGGGCGCGGCGCTCCGGCAGAATCAAATAATCCTTGAGGGTTCCATCCTGGACCGCCAGCTTGTTGAGTGATCGCCAGTCGCCTCCAGCCTCGACGAAGGCCAGACGCACCCAGGTCTTCCATTGCAGAGAAGGGCCTCGGTGCATGGCGCCGCCAGAGCCAGGCATGGGCATCCGGCCCAGGATGTCTCCCACGGCCAGCAAGGGGCGTTTTTCCGGCTCATAGAGGAAGGGTGGCACCTTTTCCATGTGTCGGGCTACCATCAGGAACCGCTTGCGCGATTCGGCGAGGCCGCCCAGCTCGCCGCAATCGTGGGTGGTCTCGGCGACCGCGTAGCCGTAGCGACGCAGCAGCCCGCCGATCTGATCCAGCAGGTGCCGTCCCCGGTTCTGGATCCGGGGGACGTTCTCCAGTATCACGAACTCCGGCAGGTCATCTTTCCAGGCTTCCAGGGTCAGCCAGATACCGCGCACGGTCAGCCGGTTAAGCGCCTGGTATTTTTCGGTTTTGCTCTTGCCCTCGGAAAGCAGTCCGGAAAATGCTTTGCATGGCGGGCTGGTGAAAACGATATGGGGCCGTTCATTTCCTGCGGCCTTGCGGATGTCCGTTGGCGTCGCCTCCTGCCAATTTGCGGGCGGCTCCTCGCCGTGAAAGGCGCGGTACTGATCCCGGTCGAATAGATCGAGGACCGTGCCCGGCACGCCGGCGAGGAGCGAAAAATCGACGATGGCCCGCTTGTCGGAATCAATCCCGCCCAGGCAGCGGAAACGGGCCTGCATGGAGCCAACGCGGGCCTGGCCACGGTTGAAGCCGGCAGCGCCGCCGCCCAAGCCGCAGAACAGGTGGAAATGGCGGATTTCGCGATAATCTTTCAGCATGATCTTTTACTCCTTCATGATTCCTAGGACATCCCCGGCATGAATCAGGCCATCGTCCCAATGACGACAACCACGGACCCGACCCAAACGCCGCAACACAAGCAAACGTGAAAGGCGCACCTGGTAGGCTCGGAGCCTATGAAAACGCACGACGCGAAGGGGCTCAAAACGACAAGAACCGGATGACGGCACCAAAACAGCCGGAGAAAAGTGATGCCAGCACAAAAGAGGCTGACCAGAATAAGAACAAATCCAAAGAAACGGTTTATCTTTTATAATCATTCGTATATCTCCTAAAAAGGGGAGCCGGGGAAGGCTCCAAACGCGAAGATCGGCACCCTTGCAGTAAATCTTGCCGACTTCCGGCCTGCGTCACGATGGCTTTACCGGAAATCGTGCGGGACACTCCGCCAGATCAGCGAGATCTACAAATTCCCGCATCGAGATAACCGGCATATCGGCCTTTCCCTGTGGGCGAATCGCGCCCATGGATTTATCTTTGTTGCCGACCATCAAATTCCTCCCTGTTCCAACCAGCAGGCCACTCATGCCACCCCTTGCCATTCAATTTGCATCCGGCTTTGTGTACCCCAACCCGGAATGTCGTCATTCCTCCCCGGCCAGGCTGGAAAGCTATCGGGTCCGTCACCGCAAGGCATACCCCGTCGGTGCCCACAATGGTCGTCGGCACCGTGCAATACGTCCCAAATACCTCATCAATCGCACCTTGGTCCTCGCCATCTTTTGCGATCCGGTTTGACCGATGAAGTTTGTCGAGTTCCGTCTCGGTCATCTGATTGACCGGCAGCCACTCACCCCACTGCTTAAAGAAATATGGGATCCCCGCCTCTTCGCATTCGCTTTGAAGATCTTCCACCCAATCCGGGTGCGTTGGACGGGTCTTTGGGCCAGACTCGCCGCCAGCCACCACCCAATCCAGCCTCGGCGTATCAGACCCGGATCCCCCGTATGGCCGCAACGGGCCCAACATCCCGACCGGAACCTCCTCTAAATTTATCGGCCCCAGCAGTGGTTCCGCGCTCACCCAGCGCACGGCGGCTGGTGTCTGGAGTAACACCGGGATACGCGCATCTGCGGACGGCTGGTCCTCCACGGAAACGCCCAGCCAGACGTTCGGAAGCGGCCATTCCGGCAGTCCGGCATCATCACTACCGCGAGCTGCGGCAATCTCCCGCATGGCTTGCCCGACCTCGTGCTCCCGGTTGTCGTACCCAGGCGCAAACCAGTCCCGCATCCGCCCTGGACGTTTGGTAAGCACCTGGAAGATATGCCGTGGGGAAAGAGCCATGACCGCGAACACGTTATCAATAAATGCGTCCGGCACGGTCTCGTGGAAGAGGTCCGACATTGAGTTCACGAAGATCATCCGGGGCTTTTTCCAACGCAAGGGCTGATCCAAACGTTCAGGATGGCAGGCCACATCAGTAAATGCCCTGCCATGATAAGTCGTGGCCTT
>JAJYPA010000472.1 GCA_021795795.1 Pseudomonadota bacterium
CTATGCTGATTGCCGGCGTGCTGTTTTTCCTCGCGGGGCTGCAATTCCTCAACACTGGCATACTCGGCGAGATGCTGTCCCGCATCTATTTTGAGGGACAGAACAAAATGACCTATGTCATCCGTACGCAGTCTCCTGAGGAAGGGCAGCCTTGAAAAAGGCAAAAATCAGGGAACCCCATCGTGTTCTGGTTATCGTGTTGCAGCGGATAGGGGATGTTCTGCTGGCGACGCCTATTGCGCGCAGCCTGAAGGAGCAATGGCCAAGCGTGCAAATCGACTTTCTGGTTGCCGAGGGCACGGAGGGAATACTCAGTCCTGGCGATGGCATCATCGACCAGGTGATATCGGTCAAAAGAAACTCTGGGGTTGGCGCCACCCTCCGGTTACTGTCTCGCATCTTCCGTCAGTACGATCTGGCCCTGTCTACCCAAAGTGGAGACCGTTCCATTTTCTATACCCTGCTGGCGGCCAGGTGGCGAGCATCCATGGTTCCTTCAAAAAAACCATTTTTGGATTGGAAGCGCGCGGTCAGCTCTGCCTGGGTGGAAGACGACAAGCTAGACCGGCACGTCGTACTGCAGAACGCCCTGCTTATGGATGCGATAGGTGTAAAGCCGGTCCGTGATGTCGTGGTCCCTACGTCGCTTGACGTGGCAACATCAACAAATGAGAACGTTGAACGTCGGAAGTATGTGGTGATCCACCCCGGTGCAAAGTTCCCTTATAAGGAATGGACCAAAGAAGGATGGATCAAAGTGATTTCGGGCCTGGTTACCTCGGGACTGGATGTGGTTCTGAGCGGCGGGCCTGATACCGCAGAAAAGCGCTACTGCGAATTGCTTTGTCGTGAGGACTACCCGGGCCCGGGAACCGTGATCAATCGGGCTGGCCAGACCTCTTTTCCAGATCTGGCACAGTGTTTATCCAAAGCCGCGCTCTACATCGGTGTGGACACTTCTGTTACGCATCTGGCAGCGGCGACGGGGGTTGCGGTTTTGAGCATTTACGGGCCTACTAACCCAGTGAAATGGGCCCCCTGGCCAAAGGGTTATGAACAGGATTTTCCACCATTCCAATCTTACACAAAAGCGCCTCAGACGGTTGGAAACGTTACCTTGCTACAAGGAGATAATGCCAAGGCCTGTGTGCCATGCCATTTGGAGGGATGTGACCGGCATCCGCAATCCCGCAGCCAATGTCTGGATAGGCTTGACCCTCAGACGGTACTGGACAAGGCACTGACCATACTGGTCGGCGTCAATAGGTCTTGAGATGCTAGCCAAGGCGCTGGCCGTGTTTGTTCTATGGGCACTCGCAGTCATTCCCGGTCGGGTGCGTCGGCGGCTTGGCGAAGGTATGGGGCTGCTGGCCTGCCGGTTGATGCCAGAGTTACGGCATGTGGTGGAACGAAATCTGAAGATTGCGGGATTGTGTGGAGCCGATGACGGCCCGCTCCTGGTAAAAAAAACCTTTGCGCAGTTGGGCCTGGGAATCACTGAACTCGGACCGCTCTGGTTGCGCCCACCCCAGCAAAGCCTGGCGGTTATCCGAGAAATCAGGGGCATTGAGAACGTGCAGCGGGCGATGCTCATGGGGAAAGGGGTTATTCTGTTTACGGGCCATTTTGGTTCATGGGAAACGCTTATCCAGTTTCTGCCCACCCGATGGCCCATGACCGTGTTGTACCGCAAAATAGATAACAAGGCTCTGGATACGCTGATCAAGAAATACCGTAGCCGGACGGGAGCGACCATGGTTGAAAAGCAGTCGGCGATCAAGCCGCTGATCCTTGCGTTGAAAAGGGGGGAAGTGATCGGTGTGTTGAGCGACCAAAATGTGGATGTGCATGAAGGATTGTTTTCGCCATTTTTTGGTCGCGCAGCTTCGACATCGCCCATCATTGCGCGCTTGGCGGCGCTGCGTGGTAGCCCGATATTTGGGGTATATGCCACACGTCAAGCCGACGGCGAGGGTGTTGTCGTAAGCTTTGATGAGCTGCGATATGACCCCGACAATCTCGATGACCAGAATATTGTGGATCAGAAAAATCAGCAGTTGGAAAGTGTCGTCAAGGCGCATCCGGAACAGTATTGGTGGTTCCATAAGCGGTACAAGGCAGTGGCCCATGGATTGAGTTATCCCTATGAAAAGTGAAATTAAAAATATATTGCTATTAAAACATTATGGCATTGGCATTGGCGATGTTGTGCGTAGTACCGCTTCTTGGAGATCTATAAAGGAACAGATTCCTGGAGTGCGTGTTCACATCTTCTTCTGGCCACATAAAACTCCCAGTGCGGCGGAATATATAATGTATCATTCTGAGTATTTGGATAGTGTGCATATTATACAGAGGGACCAGGTCAAACGTTGGTGGGGCCGGTACACACCTTTACGGTCGTTTAAAAAAGCATTTGAGCTATTGCGGCAAGTTGCAGAGTTGGAACAAGTTGATCTAGTGATAGATCAAGAGTTGCATGGTATTGACAATGCAATTCTCTCTGTTTGGTTTAGATTAAAAAAAATAAAAACTATTGGAATATCTCAGTATCCATTAAAATGTCTATTTTATAGTTTTTGTTCCGATAATGATAGAGTGTACGCAAAAAAAAATAAAACCTCTTATCCTCTCGATTACACTGATAAAGATTATGTTGCGTTGGATTGCTTGGGAATCTGGAGAGATGGCCAGAAAATTAGCATTTCACCAAGACCGATCGGTTCTGATGTTGCTGTGTGGCTAGGTGTTGCGAGTATGTTGGTAGGTATAAACATTGGTTGTGGTGGCGACGTGGAGGTGGCAAAAAGGCCGGCGATCAGTCTTTATGTGAACATTATCAATTCGTTAATTAGAAGATATGATTGTGATATGATTCTTACCGGCACAGCAGAAGAGTCTTGGCTGAATGAGGGTATCTTGAAATCTTTGAGCGATGTCGCTAGGCCGCGTGTAAAAAATTTGGCTGGAAAAACTAATATGGAAGATTTGCTAGGGGTTATTACTTCTTGTAAGTGCTTTATATCTTCTGATTCTGGACCTTTTCATTTGGCTGTTGCGCTTGAGGTTCCGGCAATTGGGTTGTTTAATTGGCCAAATCCAGCGTGTTATCATGTTAATTCAATAACTGAGAATATTGTGCTTGGATCGGTAGATGACTTGAGCAATGTGTTGTCTGCCTTTGAAAGAATAGTTACGGTTGCTGTATGATAAAAAGTGACCATGGATTTTTCGCGGTTTTTTTGTTGGCAGCCACCTTGTTTTTTCTACCATTATCAATTGTTGCTGTTGAGATATTTTCCAGCCTTTATGTGATAAATTTTTTGATTTTAAGGGGTTGGCGAGACGTTTCTGCGAATTTTCTGAATGTCATCGTTATATTGATTGTATTTATGCACTTTGTTAGTTCTGGGGTTCATGGGTTTGATCCTGATTCGATTCATTCTGCGCTTCAGTCTTTGTGGTTACTTTATATTCCAATAACATCCGCTTTTTTTCTTAAAAATGCGCATGTTTTTGTTTTGCAGCGTTGGTATGTCTATGGTCAAATCGTTAACGCGTTAGTGGGAATCGTAGAAGCACTTGGTTTCCATGTTATAAATACCTATGGACAAGGGCATCTTGGCCTCGTCTCGTTCCATATTTGGTCTAGTATGATGTTGGCTTTGGCTATACTTTTTTTGATCAACGACATTCCGGGCTACAACATAGTTAAGAATCGTATTCTTTCAGTTACGGTTCTCGCGTTGTTGGTCTGGCAGTTGCTGTCCACCAGTGGGCGAACCGGGCAAGCGGTACTGATCATGGTGTTGTTTTTTATTATTGTTTATAAAATTAAAAACAAAAAAGTGCTCGGAATTTCCATTGTTGGAGCTTTGTCTTTAGCTGTGCTGTTTCCAGCCTTTCGTTCTGTTTGGAGTGCAGCTTATTATCAGGCTGTTGATGTCATTTTAAATGGTTCTTATCTTTCTAGTGTCGGTTTGCGTGTTGTTTATGCACAAGCATCTTGGCTGATGTTTGTTGAGCATCCAATATTTGGCGTGGGCGTTGGTCAATTCCGGCATGTGTTCTACGAAATGGTTCATCGCCATAGTATACCCTACGTCCCAAATGATCTCAGAGGTGTTGTTGGACCAACTAGTACTTATTTGCAATACGTTTCAGAGCTTGGCGGTGTCGGTGCTACGTTATTGCTTGCATTTCTGGTGGGCATCGGAATGCAAATATCAAATCAATGGAATCGAGGCGGAATAATTAGGCTGATTGTTTTTTTGTGGTTAATAATTGGTAGTTTTTCTGATGTTATTTTGTCTAGTTGGAGCTTGGTGATCCCATTTTCTATATTTGTATCGCTGCAAGTTGAAGCTGGTTTATCTAATAAATAATGAAAATTTCGATTGTTATCATAAATTATAATGGTGCACGGTGTATCCCGGCCTGTATTTCTTCCTGTGTGGCAGAAGGGGTTGAGGCGCAGGATATTGTGGTCGTGGACAACGGTAGTGACGACAATTCGCTTGCACTTGTTCGACACGGGTTTCCTGACGTCCGGATCGTGGCCAACGCGTGTAACGCTGGCTTTGCCCGGGCTGTTAACCAGGGGCTTCGAGAGGCCGGTCAAGAGCTGGTACTGATTTTGAACAATGATGCCAGGCTGCAGTCGGGTGCCGTGGCGCATCTGATTCGCTGTGCAGAAAGATTTCCGGACGCCGCGTTGATTGGAGCCCGTCTGCTGGATGTGCAACAGCGACCGCAGAATGTGGTGGCCCCCTTTCCTCGGGTGTGGCATGATCTGTTGCCGAAGTTTTTGCTCAAACGCGTGTTACGGAGTGGACCTATGGGGCGGATGGCGAATGTATCCGAGCCGATGGTGGTGCCGACACTTATTGGTGCAGCACTCTTGTTGCAGAGATCGGTTCTGCCAATACTCGGCTTGATGGATGAGGACTTTTTCTTTTATCTGGAGGAGACGGAGTGGTGCCAACGTGCCCACGGACTTGGCTTTACGGTACTGTTCTGCCCCGAGGCCGGAGTGGAGCACGATCTGGGGGGGACCGCGAACCGTTATCGAGCGGCGGCACGCATTGAGTTTCATCGCTCGCGTCTGATTTACGCGAAAAAGGTCGATGGCCTTCTTGCACAAAGGCTACTGGTGCTCATCCTTTATCTGTCCAGCAGTATAAACTTTCTGGTCAACGGTGTGCTGACCCTGGGTACCTTATTTTTGAGTCGGAAATTGCGTCAGAAGACCAAGATGTATGGCATCCTCTGGTTATGGCATAGCCTTGGACGCCCCCGAAATTGGGGCTTGCCCAACAAGTGTCCAAAAGAAATCTCGTGAAAACCGCAACGCTGTCCGTGGTGTATATCACGCGGAATGCCGCAGCGCATTTGCGGCAGTCGATCGGTAGTGTTGCCGCTATTGCGGATGAGGTACTGTTGGTGGACAGCGGTTCTGACGATGCTACCTACAGCATTGCTTCGGAGTTTGGTGCTCGGATCATCCATCATGATTGGCAGGGTTTTGGTGCCCAAAGGCAGTTTGCTGTGGAGGCGGCCAGCCACGACTGGATCTTGATGCTGGACGCCGATGAGGTTCTCCGCTCAGAGGTTAGCTTCAAAATCCGCTCCGCCATAGGGGAGGGCGGAGTGGGTGGATTTTACTTGCGTTGGCAGAATTACATTGGTAGCAAAGCCATACGCCACGGTGACTGGGCTCATGATTGGCATCTGCGGCTTTTTGATCGGCGGTATGGCCGTTATGATCCCAACGATTGGGTACATGAATCCTGGGAATCTTCCATTGCCACTGCCAGACTCCCCGGCATTTCGATAGACCATTACACCGTCGCGCGGCTTCAGGATATGTTGCCTAAACTGCAACTATATGCCGAACTTAACGCCGAGAAGGTGTATGCCCGGGAGCGTCCGGTATCGGCGTTGGCGCCCATGAACCATGCCATGGGAGCTTTTCTGCGCAGCTATCTGTTGCGATTCGGACTGCTTGATGGGGTGGAGGGGGCGGCGATTGCCTGGACCACGGCTCTGGGAGCGTTTATGAAGTATGCCATCGCCAGGGAAATGCGGATGCACGACAAGTATCCCTCGTGAGAGTACTGCTCCTGCGCCTGAGCTCCCTCGGGGATGTGCTGCATACTCTGCCGGCATTGACCGATCTGCAGGCGCACCGGCCTGATATAGAACTTCACTGGTTGGTGGAGTCGGCTTTTGCGCCGGTGGCCTCCTGGCATCCCTGTGTACGGGAGGTGATTCCTTTCTCCCTGCGACAGTTGAAAACGCGGCGACGGGCGTTGCCGGCCGCTATTTGGGGCTTGCGCTGGCAGCTGCACAGTTACCGCTATGATCTGGTACTCGACAGTCAGGGGCTCTATAAGAGCGCCATGCTCGCCCGCCTGGGCGGTGCACCGCTATGGGGTCTGGATGCCGCCAGCGCCCGCGAGCCGGGTGCCACTCGGCTTTATCATCGCCGGTTTCTCGTGGCCTGGGGACAG
>JAJYPA010000473.1 GCA_021795795.1 Pseudomonadota bacterium
AGTACATTACGGGTTCTCGCGGGGCGTAGCGCAGCCTGGTAGCGCACCTGAATGGGGTTCAGGTGGTCGGAGGTTCAAATCCTCTCGCCCCGACCAATTAAATCAGATGGTTACGAAAAACCGCTGCTTGGCATTGATCCTGATATTAGCAAGCCTGCTAATATTTTCAGCGAAGCGGCCGTACATGAGTAAATTCTCTGTCGCGAATATAGACCTCAGTCATGCTTCCATCAGCATGGCCGGCTAGGGCTTGAGCGTAGTCGCGGCCTCCTATCTTGGAGGCATCGGTCAGCGACTTTGCGCGTATGTCATGAAAATGGCAGTCATCTACCTCCGACTTTGCCAACAACCGGCGCCATGCGCTGTTCCATCCGCTGACGGTATAAGGTGTCCCATCCTGGGAGGCAAACAACGAGAGGGATCCTATCCTGCGCCGCAACCCTCGCGCCTTTGAAACCACAGTGCGCAAGGCCGGTGTCCAGGTATAAAGGACGCGGGCGCCCGTTTTTTCCTGCGCAACCAAAAGCCCCTCCTCTGTGCACTGGTCTAGTCGCAATTTCATGATGTCACCACGGCGCATGGATGTCAGATAAGCCAAATCGATGATGCACTTCCATTGTTCATCAGCGCATTGACGTAACTTTTCTATCTCGGCATCGGTAATATACCTCTTGCGAGGCTTTTCCTTGTTGCGGCGCACACCCAGGCAGGGGTTTTCCTCAGCCCATCCCCAGCGGATGCTATATGCGAAGACGCTGGATAATACGGCGATTTCCCTATTTGCCGCCACCTTGGCGCTACGCCTATCGAGATAGCCGGCGACGTCAGGGCGACGCAGGGATTCAATGCGCATGTGCCCGAACACATCTCTGAGTGCCTTGAGGATGCGGTGATAGTCCTCCTGGGTCCGTGGGCGGAGTGCAGGGAGGATTTCCCCCTCATACCGGGCAATCGCGGCTCCTATGGTTCCGGTCTTTTCACCAGGGACCGTGGATTGGCCCTCTATGGCAGCCCACAAGGTCAGCGCCTCAGCCCTATTCTCGGATAGTCGTGTCCACTTTAGCTTGCGATCTATCCAGCAGGCGTGATAGTAGACCTCGCCGCGTTTGTACATCCGCAGTGGCAGACCCTTATCCTTTGTGCGCTTGCGTCCCATGCCCATATGTTAGGCGATTCTGTCCCAATGTGGACAGTCCTCCGTTGGCGTGATGGTCTGTCCGTTACCCAGAAGGTGGCGCTCCATCTCGGCACGAAGCACAATCGGACGGCCGGAGCGCGTTAGGGTGAAGCTGAAGCCATGCCGTTCCAGCCACCGGGTCTGTGCCGGGCGCCTGACATATCCGGTTAGCTCTTCGGTTTCTTCAGGCGTGATGAACGTGGTTTGACCTTGCATGGCAAAGTTCTTCCGTGGTGATTTGCAACGCGCCATGATGCTGCTGGCGGACGACCAAAGAGTATTTTTGGAAGCGGTCCGCCTGCTCCATTAGCGCATCTGCCGATCCTTGCTGGCCCATCTTGAGGGCATGTAAGGCGCGATTGCGGTACCCTTGGGCCTCGCTCTCCAGCCAGCCCGCGCACTCTTCCCAAATCCCGACGGGTGATTCACGCATGGGAGGCGTCCTCATCGTGGTCATTGACGCCCGGCAGGATCTCCACCGCATCGATGACCTCCCGCTCGATGTGGAGGGCATCGCCCTTGCTGCGCTCCTTGTCCACGAGGGTCATAATGCGGTTCGCTGCGGCGGGCGTGACACCCATCCGCTCGGCAACAACCTTAATGTCCTCGCGGATATCTTCCCTCTGCAGGGCGATCTTTGCCTTGCGGTTCAGTATGTCTTCGATAATGCTTTTGGTTTTTCCGTCCAGATGCATGGGCATCTCCTTGCAGCTTTCTTGTCGGTTCTAAGGGAAAAGCGTGTCATCACTTCAAAACAGGTCTCTCGTCGTGCGGGGCATTTTTTCCTGGCAACGTTCCCCCAGTTGGTGGAACAGGGTGAGCCATTGCACAGCACTGTCACGGTGGCGATCGCTGCCGGTCAGGGCCACGCTCTTGATCCGGTTCAGCTCCTTGTAGAAGCGTGAAATGGAAGTCCAGGCCGGTCTGCGGAGATCGATCTTCACGGATTCCGCATGATCCGGTGCGTCCTGTAATTCCTCGTAGAGCTCCCTGGTCATGCGCATCAAGGCGGGCAGATGCTGATCAACGACTTCCCCCAAAGCCTTCTGGAACTCCGCCAAGGTATCCAAAAAGTATCGGCTCCTCTCGCCGACCTTGGTCCAATAGGCGTCTTCGTAATCCAGCGCGGCCGTATCGATTACGGTGGCTTCGGCCGTTGCGACGTTCGCGTAGCCGGCCAACCCTCCGGAAATACCAGAACCAAGATGCCTTCCATTGCCCATGGAAGATGCGGAACCCCTGCCATCACTGCGGTTTCCGGTGATGATCTCCACGTCATGCACCGTCTGCGAATCGTCCATCTGGATCACATCCGGCAAGACGTGCCAGGTGGCGGCGACCCAGTTGGCGGGGGAGACCGATGGCAGACTGTCCGGCGAAAGCGCAACGGCCTTGGCCCAGCGCTGGACGGCCAGGCTCACCCAATGATCCATTTCCTGGAACTTCCCCTGGGCCTTGAGGTAGCGCAGGATGGCGAAAATCGTGGCGAGCTCGACATTGGCCTCCAGATCGGCGTTGGTATTGAAGAAGTGCAGCCGGATCGTTTCCTCCGCCAGGTTCAGATGACGGGTGAGGGCGTTGACGATGGAGTTCATCAGGGTGACTGCCTCGGCGTAATTGTGGACGGTTCTTTCGCCGACACCATAAGTTGCCGCCAGTCGTTTGCGCGTTTTCCCGGCATCGGACTGATTAACAGGATCAAGTGGCAAATTTGCCACTTGATCCTGTTTCTCGCTTTTTCGATCCCCGCCATGCATCCGCTTAGCTTGCAAATAATGATTCCCGATCACCCAGACTTTTTCGTAATCAGTGAGTTGCCGATGGGAGAAGTTGAATTCGGCGGCTTTCAGCGTGGCGTCATAGAGGCTCTCCACGGGGATGATCACATAGGGTACATCCAACCCGAGCTGCTCCGCGGCGACGACCCGCAGATATCCGTCCAGCACACCGAGACGACCACCCTCCAACGGGGAGACCTTGATGGGGTCCGTGACCCCATAGGTCTTGATGGAATCGAAGAGGCGCTGGTATTCAGGCCGATCCGCAAGGCGCAACGGCATGAGATCCCTGCACTCCGGGATGGGGGCGAAGCGGTCCCATCGTGCCACCTGGATGGTAGCCAAGTCTTTGTTGGGAACCATGGCGTTGCTGTGGTCCTGGACCGTATGCGCTTCTGTTCCAGGTATGGTCCCGGTGCGGCTTTCCTCAATGATATCTGTCATTGCAGGGCTCCTTTGTTTGTCGGTTGGGCCTCTAGCGGCGCTGGCCGAATGATCCACACGTTGTTTTCATCCCGGGCGAGTTCCAGGCACAGCCCGTGAGCGGCAGCTTCCGACCTGAGCGCGGAAAGCACCGCCTCCATGTCTGTTACCCGGATGTCCTTGTTGAGATCAATACGAGCCATGGTGGCCATCCTCCTGGAATAGGGGTGTATCCAATTCGCTCGCTATTTCATGAATAGCGCGCTGCGCGCCCCGATTGATGTCGCGCAGTTTGGCGAGGACGGTACCCTCCCGGATGCCGAGTTCGCGGGCGATGACGCTGGTCTTGCATCCTGCCTGGGCCAGTTTTAGGAGCTGGATCTGGCGGGTGGTTAGGAGGCGCCGGCGTTTAGTGGAGGACATGGGGAACCTCCAGCTCGAGATTCTGCCTCAAGATGGGCTGGGTGAGATCTGCTGCGCGGACCAATTCACCGATGCTGAAGATCAGGCCGATCCGTCGTAGGGTATGGTGGATCTGGACTACCGTGGAGCGCAGATCTATTGCAATGCCATCCAGTGGGCAGCACTGGTCGGCCACCTGCAGAGCGACATACTGGTGTGTGAAGGGGGCAGTCATGGAGGGTCTCCTTTGCCAACGTAGCGACCAAGCAATAAGTGCATTATGCGCAAATATGAATTTGCGTCAAGAGCAAATTCTTAGTGTTGAAAAACCCGCCACACGGGCGGGCATTCTCACTCATTGGACGGGCACTAGCTCGTCATAGCAGCTTCTTTGTCTCGGGTACGGTCTCTATCTTCTCCACCATCATCAATCGCGGGCGTCCATCGCGGTCGGTTTCGTAACGCCCGGATACCAAGGCAAGGTGACCGAGCATCGCCCGTGCCTGCTCTGGGTGGAGTTCTGGCGCAATGCATCGCAAAACCCCTTCTTTCGTACGCAGGTTGAAGCGTGTTTTATCTAAATCCGCCGCTCGTACTTCTCCTGTGAATGCACCATGAAGGGCCCGATCTCCAAGGGGTGAGCGCAAGGCCGACCGTAATACGACACGATCATGCTGGGACAAGCTGGCAGTACCGTTTCCGCGGCTGGAAAATTCCAAGGTGTCGATACCTCGAGTACCTGTGGGCGAGAAGCTCAAGAGGGTATGGAGCGCTACATCGCGTAAGGCCGGGTCAGGCATGGTCTCTGCCGCGCCAGGAAGCACGCTATTATCTCCGATATCGTTGGCAAGGACGGGCAAAAGATCAATGGCATTGAGAATGCGTATGACGAGTTGATCATCTTCTGGAAGCATGTCGGCCGATGGGGGCTGTATCTTGGTGCCAAACCACAAACTTCCGGGAGCTATTCCGGTAACCCGCAAATCAATTTGTCTGGAAAGCTTGGTACCGTTGGCACCCAGCAAGTCAATGACCGCGGCAGACAGGCGTCGCAAGTTTTGTTCCACCGTGCTGGTGAGCCAAGTCAGTGAAGATAGCCATGGCATTATTTGCGTTACACCACGGCCTTCTGCGTGGAAGACTAAATCGGAGTTATCTAACAAGTGCGCTAGTGGTAGATTTTTTTCGGCAATTTTTATTATTTGTTCAAAAGTTGCGTCTACGATCTGTCTTGGTGTCGCATCAACCCCTGTTTCTTTTGCAAGCAGTCCTTCGGTGACCATGTTTTCGAGGAAAACGCGTATCGTATCATATGCACTTTCTCTGTGAGTCATGGCAATATCCTCAGGATACCTTTCGGGTATGTGCTGCTCATTCGCAGCTCTGCTGCGGCTTTCGTTCCAATCTGTTGAAATATTTTTATAAAATCATCTGAACATCTCGGGTAATTCACCCACACATCAACGCGAAGATCTGACTTGATGGCGTCATGGCGCAATCGTACAGCAATGGCAAGTGCTAGCGTTTCGTCGGATTCTGTGTGGGACATGTCAAGTATTGTATCGATATCTGAAGGTGATGGTATGTTGCGCACAAAGCTTCCATTTATGAGTATTGGGCATTCGATGTTGGCTTGCCTCCATTCGGTAGAAAGAAATGTGTTGAGGTTTTTAAATAGTGTCGATCTAAGTGGATTCCAGCAGAATCTTTCTGCTATTTGTTCCTTGGAGCATTCCCAAATCCCCGGCGGTAGAAGTCCATGCCGGTTGAACTCGGGGATCACTTGGACTCATCCTCACCACCTAGGAGTGTCTCGATCGCCTTGGCAATGCGCTCCCCCGCCTGTGGATTTTCCAGGTATCGCAGAACCAGCCGCGCCACCTCCTCACGGACGGCAGGATCGCCACGATCGAAACGCTTCGCAAGCGTCTGAAGTAGCGACGAAATAGTCTCTTCTCCGGCGATACTCCTGGCTATCTGCAGATCAAGGGCAATGCTACGTCCTTCTTCTGCTATGCCATAAAGGTCGGACAATCGCAGATCGAACGCCTTGGCTATCGCCCTCAATGTGCTCTCGGACGCACCCTGGATACCGCGTTCCAGTCTGGAGATGTTCCCAGCATCTGACCCCACCCGATGAGCAAGCTCCTCCTGAGTCCAGCCACGCGCTTTCCGCAGTTCTCGTATCACCTCACCCAGGGTCTTCATGCGTGTAGGCTGCAACGTTCTTGTTGATAGCGCAAAGCGCTACACGCATAATGCTTGCAAATAAATTGCGTAAAGCGCAATAATGGCCGCATGGAATCTCTCCGCTCACTTCGTAAGGCTAGGTTGGAGTCCTTGGTGGATGTCGCAAAGGAGGTTGGAGTTGCTCCATCGACGATCTCCCGCATTGAATGCGGTCTCATTATGCCATCGCTACCGCTGATACGGGCTATTGCGAAGCACTTTGGCGTGAGTATTGACGACCTCTGCCCATACCTAGGCAGGCGCAATCTATGCGAGGTAAACAAGCGATGATTTGGACCTGCGGCTACCCTGATGGCACTCACTCCGGTCTGGCCTTCCAGATGCCCGACTGGACTCATGGCTTGGTCACAGAAGCAGATGCCGCAGGGATCGCAGCGGACATTCGCCAGTCTACAGGCACCGAACCGCACATATTGACGGTGCGCGGCTGCCTGATTCGCTTGGGCCGCGTCCGCAAGGCTACGAG
>JAJYPA010000474.1:0-2811 GCA_021795795.1 Pseudomonadota bacterium
ACGCCATGCGGAGGATTTTTATTATCAGGACTTACTGAATGAATGGCAGTCGTGTCACGACCACTTTCAGGTAACCCGGATAGTATCGCGTCCGGATGCTTCCTGGTCGGGAGCTACCGGTTATGTTACTGCACACGTCATTCATGATTTTCCAGACGCGAGCGCAATCGATGCCTATATCTGTGGGCATCCCGATATGGTGTTTTCCGTATCCGACGCTTTACAGGGAGCAGGATTGAATGCTGAACACGTTTTTGCTGATGCGTTTGTATTTGCCAAAGCAAAAACAAGCTGACATAATTATGTTATTGGTGATTTCTTCCGCCATGGTAACCTAATTTTAAGGAGTGAACGACTATGGAAGCGCAAGCAAAAAAACGTCACCGCCGTACCTCAGAAGAGCGTCTGGCGGATTTAGAAGAGAAGCAACGTCAGACAGAGATGCGGTTGCGTGAGCAGTTGGCAAAATTCGAACAGCAAAAGCGGAGTTTGCAGGAAAGCCCGCGCGCACGTCGTGAGCGTGAGGCTCAACGACGGTCATTGATGGACCGCATTTCTCGTCTGGTGCCTGATTGGGAGCCTGCGCAGATTCTTGCGGCTGTCGCTGAAGTTCGTGACCGCGTGGGTGATAACAGCCATCTGTTGGGTGAGTTGGATAACCGTGGAAGCACGCTCATGCAGGAACTGAAACCCCGTCGCGGCCGACGTCCCCGTTCCGCGATTTAATCCCCCCAACCTGAGCGGTTTTTTACGTACGGAGGCCCCCGAAGCGATGAGCATGCGGGGGCTTTTTTGTAATAAGGCATTCCACTAACGCTTTTTGCATCCCCGCCAGCGCGCCAGCGTTGGTATGCGGTGCGCCATGTAAGCGCGGATATACCATGGTGCATTGCGGTTGCGCATCAGCTGGCGGACGCGGTGCTGCATGGCGTCCAGCGTCAGCTCTGGTTCCTTGAACTGGCCCGCCGCATAGCAATAGCTACAGTAACGGGTGCTATGGTTGCCGTCGGCCTCCGTCCCCCCTCCTTGGGGATCAAACTGTAGCGGCATACCACAACTCTGGCAGCGGTGTTTCTCAATTTCCAATTGGTGTATCCATTTTTTCATGGCGAAATTAGACATCCTCAGGTGCTACCAGTTCAAGAGCCTCAATATAGATATGTGCCATACCCAGCAGGAACACCACATTGGGAAGAATAAATACCAGCGCACTGGCCAGGCCAACCCCCATGCTGAGTCCTGCGTTATATAAGGAGGTGCTTGTTGCCACCGGTTGCGCAAGTATTTCGCCGTTGATGAGTCTATCGCCAGACAGTGCCCCCAGCGTTTGCCAGAACATCTCGGCACTGCGGCTGATTTCTTCGGCCAGCACGGGAGTCGCAGCCGTTAGTGCCATGCTGTATCCGGTGTAGAGAATCACCGCAATAATAATCCCCATGCCGGTTGCCAGTGCGGCGAGCAGTAACATCATCAACAGAATAGAGCCTGGTTTATTGCGAGCGATGGAGATGGTATGACGAAGTGAGTTACCTACACTTTCGCCGTGCCACAACGCGGGGCCGGAGAGATTGAAGACGATAATGGCGAGGATGAAAACAACGGCGTTTACCAACATGATGGCAGGGAAGAGCGGGACAAAGAGCATCGCGCCAACCCCCGGTATCTTACACGCGAGAAATCCCAGTACTTCTACGACAAAAATGCCTAAAAGCAAGAGGCTTTCAATAACCAACAGCCCCAGCAGACGCGGCAGCACCCGTATGCCAAAGCGGAGACTTTTAGCCACGCCTGGCAATGGGTCGCCGCGCGCCTCGTGCAGTAGAACACCGCCAGCGCCCAGATAGCCGACACCAAAACTGGTCATCAGAATGAGCACCCCAATGGTGGCGCCTGACCATCCCCCAGGCCATTGCGCGAAGAGTTCCAGGCCGGTCATGCCCAGGAAAACGGCGATGACATACACCAATATAGGCTGCCATAAGGTGATGCCGCGAAGCGCTCGCAGCAACAACGAAAAAGACAAATCTCCCTGGCTGGGTGTATGGGTAAACATGCGTGCTCCCTTTGCCAAAATCGTTGGCACGTAGAATAGCAAATTGCGAGCAAATGGTGGACAACTATCCACCGCTGTCGGCAGAGGGACAATCGCCATGGGTGGTGCTACACTGGCCGCATATTGACCGATTGGTCGGGCGCCGTGCAAGGGCGACCCCTATATGTAGATTGAAGGAGGTTTCATGGGGGATTTGTCACTGGCAATCGAAAGTGAGGGACGACAGCGGATTTTGGCGGCCGCTGAAAGGCTCTTCTCCGATAAGGCATTTGATGCTGTCTCCATGAATGCCATCGCTTTGCAGGCGGGTATCAGCAAAGCCAATATCTATCATTATTTTCCCAACAAAGATGCGCTCTATCATGCGGTATTGCGTGCGGCCAGCCAGAGTTTGCGGACATTGCTCAATGATGCGGTCAACGCCCACGGAGCCGTGGTGGATGTGCTCCGGCATTTTGCGCGTTGCCATCTTCAGGCCCTGTTAGACCGACCGGAACTAGTGCGTCTGGTATGGCGGGAAATTCTCGAAAAGGGTGCGCCGAGAGCGCAGGAGTTCGCCGAACAGGGCTTTGCTGATGTATTTTCGGCACTGGTCGCAGTGCTCGAAGCCGGTCAATCCCGGGGTGAACTGCGGGTAGATTTTGACCCGGCACTGGTGGCAACCTTGTTGTTGGGCGCAAATGTTTTCTTTTTCCAGTCCCGGGATATCTTGCGCCATTATCCGCCCATTACCTTTGCCGACGATCCCGCAGGTTATG
>JAJYPA010000474.1:2821-6469 GCA_021795795.1 Pseudomonadota bacterium
CGAGTACGTGATGAGCTCTATGCACAATGATCCCCACCTGCAGGCGCATATATTGGTAGAGGCATTACCTTACATGCAGCGTTTCCATGGTCGTACCATCGTTATCAAATATGGTGGCAACGCTATGACCGAAGCCTGTCTTCAGGAGCAGTTTGCCTACGATGTGACCCTGATGAAACAGGTAGGCATGAATCCGGTGGTGGTGCACGGTGGTGGACCGCAGATCGGTGCCATGCTGGAGCGACTCGGGGTGCGGACCCATTTCGTGGATGGCATGCGAGTGACCGATACGGCGACCATGGAAGTGGTGGAAATGGTCCTCGGCGGGCGCGTCAATAAAGAGATTGTGCAAGCCATCAACCGGGCGGGCGGCCGTGCGGTGGGGCTGACGGGAAAAGATGGTGGATTGCTGCGTGCCCGTCCTTTGCGTCGGGATGGCGTCGACCTCGGTCTGGTGGGCGAGGTCGCTCAGGTGGATCCAGATATTATCCGCCTGCTGGATCAGGGCGACTTCATTCCGGTGGTGGCCCCGATCGGGGTGGGCTCCCTGGGCGAATCCTACAATATCAATGCCGATCTGGTGGCTGGCGCTCTCGCTGCGACGTTGAATGCCGAGAAGCTGATTCTGATGACCAATGTCGCTGGCGTGCTGGATCAGGATGGGCAGTTGCGCACGCGTCTGGAAGCCGCCGAGGTGGGCCGGATGATCGCCGATGGCCGTATTTATGGCGGCATGTTACCCAAGATTCAGTGCTGCCTGGATGCGGTGGCGGCTGGGGTGCATGCCGCGCATATCATTGATGGTCGGGTACCTCATGCGTTATTGCTGGAAATTTTTACCGACGCTGGCGTGGGTACCTTGATCTCTGATACGAAGTGAGGATGCATCCGCGCCGCAGCTACTAGGCACTCCGGCGCGGAAAAATCCGGGCCGACGCCCGCTTGTTTGCGCCGGGGTAACGCAATCTCTCAGAGGATGGGCCGCAGTGACTTGACCCAACCCGGCGCTCCACCCGTATCCACCGTGACCGACGCACTGGTACCGATCCGTAGCGGGAACTTGGGATCCGGGTTGGTGATGAGAACACGCACCGGTACCCGCTGCGTCACCTTGACCCAGTTACCCGTAGCATTTTCCGGTGGTAGCAGCGAGAAGGCGTTGCCAGCACCACCACTCAGGCTCACTACCTTTCCTTTGAAGCGATGATTGGGGTACATATCAATGATGACGTCCGCACTCTGCCCCGGGTGCACGCGGTCGAGATCGGTTTCTTTGTAGTTGGCCTCAACCCAGTATTCCGCGTTGCCAATCAGGGGGAAAAGATCTTGATTCACAGTGACCACGTCGCCCACATGGATATTATCCACTTTGCTGACGACCCCGGTGATGGGCGCATAGAGCGTGGTTTCAGACAGATAGAGTTCGGCCGTATGTAGGGCCGCTTGCGCGGCGGCAATGCGGGCGTCGTTGAGGACTTGCTGCGCCTGCGTCTCCGCCAAAACAGCCTGGTCGGCAGCCAGGCGCGCCCCGGCACTTTTCGCCGCGGTCATTTCGTTATCCGCCTGTTGCGCAGAGAGGTATTTCTGCGCTGCCAATGCCGCTGCGCGTTGGGCGTTGTGCCGGGCATTCTGGTAGTTGACTTGGTCGGCGCTGATGTTGGCCTGCGCTCCAGCAATGTTGGCCCGAATGGCAGCAGTCTGCCGTTCCGCCTGCATCAGTTCAGCCTTGGCCTTCTGCACGTCGTAGAGATAGGCCCGCGGATCCACTTTGACCAAAGGCTGTCCAGCCTGCACGACCTGATTGTCATGTACATAGATAGCATCGATATGTCCTGTAACACGCGGTGCAATGTTCACGACATGGGCATGTACATAAGCATCGTCCGTGTTGGGGTAGTAATCGGCAATCTGGAAGTAGGCGTAGGCACCAAAGGCAACCACGACGACGATGATCAGAACCAAAAGGCGTTTGAGCCAGCGCATATATGTCCCTTGTTGCAATCTAAGCAGCCGGGTGACTCCCGGCCTGTTCCTGAAGCTCGACTCAGGCGAAGACCCTACTTAAAATAGGCCTTGCGGGTAATGTCTGTGTGGGTTAGGTCTGTCAGATATTTTTGACACGCTTGCCGAGTGAACGCATACTGACCGTTCGGTTGATACCATAACGCAAACGATTTCTGTCGGCAAGGTAACCGACGCAAATCTACAAGGAGTAGTCATGAAGGATGGTAATGGAATCCTGGCGGGGATTCTGGGCGTGACGGCGTTGAGTTTGTTGGTGGCCGGGCCAGCCTGGGCGGATGGTGCGGGGTTACATGTGATTCAGGGCGGGCCGGCCTATTTCAACGCTGGTATCGGTGCCTTTAATGCGGCGGGCGTGGAGCCCGGTCCCGGACATCGGGGTAACGCGACGCTTCCAGAAATCGATCTGGAATACCAGTCCGCCTCCAAGTTGTTCGGTGTTGGTGCATTGTGGGGTGTCGTCGCTAATACCAATGGCGGTTTCATGGGTTACACTGGCCTGTATTCGGATATTGCCTGGGATCACTGGGTGCTGACGCCGGTACTCGGCATGGGCGGATATAATCAGGGGCGGGGCAAATATTTGGATGGCACCTTCCAGTTTCGCCTGGAATTGAGTCTGGCCTATCAGTTTGCGGATCAATCGCGACTGGGGCTCAAGATCGCCCACATTTCCAACGCTTATATCGCCCAGGAGGATCCTGGCGAAGACGAAGTCATGCTGAACTACTCCATTCCCCTGTCTTTTGGTGATCATTCCTGATCAGCACAGCGACATACTGGCGGTAGATGAGTTCGTGGGCACCTCCCCGCCGACGCGGGGCTGGTGGGTTTGACTTGTTTATCCTATAACGGACCGCACCCGCTCATCATCATATGTTTTGCTCTCTACCTTGCAATACACCGCGCCCTCATCCGGAAAAACTGCCACTTCCACTACGCCGGGCAATTGCAAAAGTTGCTGGGTAAGCTGAGTGTTATCTCGGCCATCGGCAGGGAGTGGAAATATCCTGGTAGCGACGTAACGTGGCTGCTGCATCGTGAGCGCCACTATCAACCAGATCAAATAGATGGCTGCCACGGCCCAAAAGACATCACTGTAGTTGTGTTGACCGGGCAGATAAAGTAATCCTCCCAACAAACCGCCGCTGAATGCCCCTAAAAACTCCGCCGTGGTATATACGCCAGTGGCCGTTCCCTTCGCGCCCGGATGGCAGAACTTGGCCACCAGAGAAGGTAAGCTTGCCTCCAGCACATTGAAGCCCACAAAAAACAAAAAGAGCGCGATGGCAATAGACCAGATACTGTGATTGGAGAGCGCCATCCAGATGACCGCGGCCAGCAAAATTGCAATCGCCAGCACAAAGACCTCACGGAGACGATGCTTCGCCTCACCGACAATGATAAAAGGGATCATGGCCATGAAAGACAGCAGCATGACCGGAAGATACAGCATCCACTGATCCGCCTCAGAGAGGAGAGGATGCTGCGGATCAATAAGTACCAAGGGCAGTACTACGAAGAGCGCTGTCAGACCAGTGTGGAGTGAAAATATACCAAAGTCCAAACGGAGCAGATTGGGATTCCTCAGTACGTCCTTCAGCGCCGCAGGATTCATTTCGGCGT
>JAJYPA010000475.1 GCA_021795795.1 Pseudomonadota bacterium
GGCTGGTGTCTCCTATTTTCCCGACGGCATGAAACCTGCGGTCTACTACGAACCCACCGACCGTGGTCTAGAGGGTCGCATCAAGGAGCGTTTCATGCGCCTGCGTACCCGAGATCGGGAAGAGGGCGGGTCGTAGGGGTTATCTGCACTCAAATGTGGGGTTGCAGGTCCGTAATCGGGCGCAGCTGGCTACGCTACCTTAGCGGATTCCTTTGGCGCACAATGGTAGCTAATCACGGATGCGGTATACAGTCGGCAGTGAGTGTGCCGCAGGAGAGGGACCGCCTGACAGGCTCCGTGTTGCAAATCTTTCCGGCGGGAAAGAGGCCCCTGAGGACAAAGACCAATGCCGCGAGGGCCTGTCTTGGATCCTCCGCTTCGAGATTAATGCCCTGCTAGAGCGGGTGGCTCTATGCCTCCGGAAAGAGCATGTAATCAGGTTGGTTTGGGCAACCCGCGGAGGCGGGACTACGATGCAATTCTATCCGGTTATCGACATTCCGCCACGGTGGGTCATTGGGGACGAAACGCTTGGCTCAAAGCTGAAGTTTTGGTTCCGCTTCGAGGGGCATGAGTGGCTCTTTAAGGAAGCGCGCGGGAACACCGGTGAGGATTGGGCGGAAAAGCTTGCCGCGGAGATCGCTTGCGGCGCCAACATACCGGCCGCCAGGGTTGAGCCTGCTGTGTACCAGGGGCGACGCGGATGTGCTTCGCGCTCCTTCGTTGCGCGGTCATCCGGGGTGAATTTGGTTCACGGTAATGAAATTGTGGCTATTTGCAATCTAAGGTTGGATCGGGCAATGCTTGCGGATGACCGAGGCTGACTCACGAAAAGCCACCAAGGTTGAAAATTGGCTATGCAACACGACCCATAAAAAACTCATTTTAGTTGGATTGTTTGTTTGGAAGGCAGAAATGTGTCAGAAGCAGCCCTCCATTCATGCTGGCACGACCGTCTTTTGATCGGCCGAAACGGACAGTCGCCAATATAAGGAGGAGACGGCCGAAGCCAGACGCAGGGCGCGCGAGGAGGCTACCGCTCAGTCGTTGAGGGACCCACCCCCGCGATCCTTGCGTACACTCACCGCTTAAACTTATTTACTTGTCGGTATTTCACGGAAGCGGAAGCTTTGTTTGAGGTCATTCATCCACGAGGGCTTAATCAGCCCATCGTGTTGTAAGCGGCCAACCACGATCCCAGGGTGCACTCCAATCTCCTGTGCGAAGCTCACAACTGCTGCCTTCGTCTTCAGACCGGCAAGTAGCTGCGCATGGCTGCCTGGGATCAGATAGCTTCCGGCCCATTCGTTTGCTTCTCGCTCCTGTGGACTGTCACTGTGGCTCGCATTTGGGTCATCAAGAAATACTGACTTCTTGTCATCCTTATTGTTCGCATGCAGCAGAATATGCGCAGTCTCATGAAAAAATGTGAACCAAAACTTATCATTGGTCTTTCCATACAGCGACAGTTGAATGAGCGGTCGCGTTCCGTTCATCCATCGCGCCACACCGCTCACATGAGCACGGGAGATGCTCGGCACCAGCACAAGCAACACACCAGCTTCGTGCAAGAGGCGGCGCATCTGCGGCTCAAAAATATCAGGCGTTTCGCGAGTATGAGCGCGGATTATTTGGAGCGCCTCCTCAAATCGATCTCGGTCGTACTTGGGGCCATATAGCTTCTCGACTTCGCGTTCGCCGAGTCGCAGCCAAGCCGAAATTGCCCCGATGTCGGATTGCTCCGACCGGCTTCGGCGAAACGCCATTTGCATCCCACCGTAGTGAGCTCGCCATTCACTCGGAGATGCAACACCGAAGAAACGCAGACACGCGTCCACCAAGCCAGGCTTGTGCTTGGCATCTATCCTCTGCCGGGGGATCGCTCCACTTCTCATTAGATCTCGCAGCGGCAATTCATTAAGCCAAGCAACCCAGCTCGCGTGTAGTTCGATCGCCTTCAGGCGAGCGTTGTGTTTTTGATAGTTGGTCTCAAGAGCTAGCCAGAAATCCGCGGGGCTACCTAGAACACGCTCCAATCGCTGTGCCGCATCGATGCTTAGCGCCACTTTGCCATTGACCAATAGGCTCACGTGCTTTTCTGTGTACCCAAGACGTTGAGCCAATTCAGCTTGACTCCAGCCCCTCTCCTCAAGGAAATCAAGAATTGACTCTCCCGGCGGCGAAGCCCAGTCCGGTGCAAAAGTAGTGATTGGTTCAGCCATGGTAGTCTCCCAAGAATTCGATGCAGACCGTGGTGATCTGCGACCAGTCGATGCTGCCGTCAGCGTGAGTCGGGCACGGGTTCTGCGCAGCAGAAAAGACAAGGCGCGCTCCGCCTGCCAAAGAAAGGGCGAACTGGCCCGCACGGTCCCATTTCAGGGGGGTGTGGATTGCCAGCGGCCAAATCGGTGACCCGAGCCGCAGCTTCCAGGGCCGCAAGGCGTATCCGGAGCTTCGCTGCGCATTGCGGCCCTAGTTGCTTCTCCGCAGTTGCACGTACCTCGCACAGCTGCCGGAGTTTCTTGTCCCTGTACTGAATTTTCAAGGCGCTCTCCGACGCGGACCCTACAGCACTTTACCATATTGGTAAAGTGCTGTACACTGCAACGACTTGATGGCTAACGCCCGTGCACAAAAGGAGGTACGTCATGGATCAGGACAAGGAGCCTCACACGAAGGAATTTGAGATCTTCGTCAACGCTCGACTACGGAAGGTCACCGGCCCCATGATCTCGTTCGCGCAACTGTTGCAGTTGGCCGGAGTGGATGCCTCGCAGGACCCTGCTCTGTACGAAGTCGAATGGACCCACGGTCAGAATGCAGGCACTCTCGTGCCGGGACAGTCCGTCAAGCTTGAAAACGGGATGCGGTTCGATGTCGGCAAATCCAATCGCTCCTAGCCCGGATGTTCAGCGGCTGATTGACGAAGAGTATGCTGTCACCATCCAAGACGGCTACCTCATTGTGGATAACGTCCCGTACATTCCGCGGACGAACACGATTGACCGCGGAGCGCTGATCTGCGCATACGTCGAGATCAATGGCGTGCCGCAGGTCAAAGAGGACCATACCGTATGGTTCACGGGATCGGTGCCATGCCAAGCGGACGGCACATCGTTGGAAAATGTCCTCGTGGCCGATAAATCGGTCCAAACGATCGCAGGACGTCAGGTCCAGTGCCGCCTCTCCAACATGCCTGCGGATCTCGCGGAGATGCTGGCGGACTTCTATAACAAGCTCATCCACTACATCAGGAAGCTGACAAGCTATGCACGTGTGATCGACCCCGCGGTCAGCGCCAGCGGGACAGGTTCGTTTACCTATCGTCAGCAATGTTCAGTTTTCTATTACCCCAACACTGCGATAGCGAGATCTGGTCTTGATGCCTATGAGGCGAAGCTAAAGCTACCCAAGGTTTCTATTATCGGATTGGGTGGGACAGGCAGCTACATCCTTGACGCTCTTGCCAAGACGCCCGTGCATGAGATTCACTTGTACGATCATGATGTGATTGAGCCCGCCACCGTGTACCGTATGCCAGGATGTATGACAATTGAGCAAGCGCATGCGAGCATCAGCAAGACAGAGTACCTACGTGACTTGTACTCTGCGATGCGCACGGGAGTCTTTAGTCATCCTGTGCGCATCGACGCGGCAAATGTTCATGGACTCGATGACAGTAGCTTCGTCTTCATTGCTATCGATGACGGCCCTTCGCGCGGCATCATCGCGCAGCACCTTAGCGCCAAGAGGATTCCCTTCATTGATGTCGGGATCGGGGTCGACAAGATCGCTGAAAACGCGCAGTTGCTTGGGCGCGCCCGTGTGACGCTGGTCGAGCACGATACGGCATCTCTGGTGGATACGCTTCCTACTGCTGACGACCAAGAAGACGTGGTATATAACAACATTCAACTTGTAGAACTCAACGCCATCAACGGTATGCTTGCGATGGTCAAGTACAAACAGAGGCTAGCGTTTTATGCGGACGAAATGAAGCCGCTGGTCCTAAAGTACGTTACCTCATGGAGCGCACTGCGAATCGGAGCGCATCGGGAACTTGAAGATCAAGACCATCAGGCCTGAGTGCGTCCTGCACCTGCCGGAAGTACTCTCAGAGGGAATCCTTTACATCTGCGAAGAGTTTGATCTTGCGGCGCACAAGTGCTGCTGCGGTTGTGGTGAGGAGGTCATCACGCCTTTGAATGAAGCTCAGTGGCGCGTGATCAGACGTGGCTCTACGGTGAGCCTGTGGCCGTCCATCGGTAACTGGAAGTACGCCTGCAGATCGCACTATTGGATAACGAAGAACCGCATTGTCGATGCTCCTCCAATGACGAGCTCCGAAAGTGCGGCGGTAAAACAACGCGACCGCCGCGATAAGGACGCATACATCCAGCTATTGAATGAGAAGGGCGCCGCCGACTCGACGAAGAGATGGTTCCATTTGATTGTTCAGCGCGGTCTCGCGCTACTGAAGATCCTTTGGCGTCGGTAAGAAGCCCCTGTTCGATACTACGCGCCGTGGCGATGGCGCCTGCACAGAGACCACCAGCGGTGATTGGCGGAGAAGCCGCGATCATCCGCTTTGGCCGATCAAGAGACGGTCGTGCCAGCATGAATGAAGGGCTGCTTCTGACACCAAACCGCCATTGGCCAACATTTGGCACGTATCACTCATAACGCATGCAAAAGCGCAGTGATTATCGCATTCCCAACCATAGTTTGCACAAATGAGAGGCTTCGGGACTGCGATAGTGTCAACCGGGTAATGCACAAAACGGACGAAAAATTATTCAAGTTTTTCGTAGGCCAGATTTTCCGTTTCCAACCTCGGATTGCAAAAATAGCCGAAATTTTGGCGGGTGGGGTCATAGGGTACGATCGTAATAAGCGCTTTCAGCAGTCCGATCATACGCTTGGCAATGTGACGAGGGCTGTATATTCTTTGTTCCACGAATCGGTTGCGAGGGTGCAGGCACTGCAGAGGCTCGCAAGTTATATAGTTCTGGATGCCTTCATAGGTAACACGGATCGTCACCATGGAAACTGGGGTATCTTAGAGACAAGGCAGCTTCACGCCGCTTGCAATGTCGGCGCAATGAGCGAGGTTGCACCGACCTTCGATCACGCCTCATCGTTAGGTCGTGAGTTGACCGATGAGCGTCGGAAGCTAGTTTTGGCCAATGGTAAGATGAGTGAGTATCTGCGGAATGGCCATGGTGCAGTCTATTGGTCGAGGGATGACCGGCAGGGGGAGAACCCGCAACGGCTCTTGGCGCGAGCGATGCATGAGCCTGGTTGCAGGGAGCACTTCCTTCCGGCGCTTACGGGGGTTATCAGTATGAGCAAGCCGCAGCTGTCCGTTTTTCTGGAGTCGGTCCCGGAGGACAGAATGAGCGAGATCGCCAAGACCTTTTGTGCGGCTTTTTTGGCGGAGTCATTGAAGGTGTTGAAGGGGTTGGTATGACGAGAACGCTATACTTGGCTTGGCAGTCCCCGGGGCCCGGAAATGCTTGGTTCCCCGTCGGTCGCCTAGATACAGATCGGCAACAGGGATTGTTCTGGTTCACGTATGTGCACGGGGCCTGGCGCGCGGCGAAGAAGGCGGGGTTTCGTCCGCCTATGGCTTTCCCCAACTTCCGCGCCCGATATGAGGCGGGTGAGCTGTTTCCTTTGTTTAAGAATCGCGTTCTTGATTTTCAGCGCAAAGATTTTCCCGATTACCTGCGCACGCTTGCACTGGATTCTGCACATCCAGACCCAGTGGAGATTCTGGCGTTATCGGGCGGCGAGCTGCAGACGGACAATTTTGAGGTCTTTCCGAGACTGGAAATGGGCCCAGATAACCGCTTTCGGTGTCGGTTTTTTCTGCACGGACTACGTTACCTTAGTGAGGAGGTGCATAAGGTCTGGCCAACGCTTATGTCGGACGAGCCCCTGCAGGTTGCTTTGGAGCTGAATAACCCCGCTACAGGTATCGCCGTTCAGCTCGCGACTCGGCGCTATGAGGTTGTGGGATGGGCCCCGCGCTATCTTGTCGATGATTTGGTGCCGGCGGTGGGCCAGCATCAGGAGTTGTCTGCGCGTGTGGTTAGGAACAACGAGGCCGAGACGCCGCCGAATCGCCGGATCCTTGTCGAGATGAATGGGGTGGTGGCGCCTGGTCATAAAATGATGGCGGGGCCGGATTTCCAACCGATCTAATAACGGGGCTGCGGGAACATTAACGCCGATCCGCGCGCGCTCACCATCGCCCTGGATGCCTGGCAGGCCTTCGATCGCCTCGGGCGTCCCGAGGGGGATCTCGCGCTTGCGCACGCCACGGCGTATCTGGCTTCGGCACCCAAGAGTAACGCCGTCTATCGGGCCTTCCAGGCCGCCCTGCGCGATGTGCAAACCCACGGGACGCAACCGGTTCCAGTGCATCTGCGCAACGCCCCGACCAAGCT
>JAJYPA010000057.1 GCA_021795795.1 Pseudomonadota bacterium
GATCCGTCCAATGGCCTCAGGTCTGCCACTCCTCCACCCGCATTCCACCACCACACCCCACTTCTCTACGGTGGCGTATCATGAGAAAAAACAGCCGGTGGATTGCGATTCAGTGCGGGAGACAACAGCAGGCCGCCGAATCAGGCTAAAGCGTAGATTGGTGTCCACTTTGTCTTGGGGCGGCACGCCAAAGCGGGTCAGATCGCCGTGCCCGAAGCGCTCGTGCGCGAAGGGCTCCAGCAGCCAGTCCAGTGAAGGGGCGGGATTGAAGTCGGAGAAGCGCTTCGCCGGTAAACCAGATTTGTCCGACAAGGCCCATAGCATTCGCCCGACGAAATCCTCCTGCCGCGTGCTATCCTGCGGGCGCGCCAGGGCGTGTTTTACGACGATGGCTTCTTTTCCCTGCACGCCGTCACGGTAGGTTTCTGCCCATGCGTGCAGGGTCTGGTGCAGCGAAGAATGGTCGTAGTTGCCTGCGGGTACGTCGTAGAGAATAGGCGTGACGCCCTTGGCCTCCCATTCGATGGTCTTCCGGTGCTCTTGCCCCGGTTCGCAATCACCCAGTGCCCAAGCCTGCGGTGTGACTTCGCCCAGCATCCGGTCGGCCGCCAGCGCATCCATCATGTAGCGCAGCACTGGGTCGTTGATGCTGTAACCCACAAAGCAGACCACGTAATTGCGGAACAGTTCGCTCACAAAGCGTGCCGCCCACCGCTCTGTGAGGTAGGCCAAGCCGAAATCTCCACTGGTGACCACCAGACGGTTCAGGGCTGTGTCGTCCACCGTTTCGGTCAGCAGGCCGTGCAGGTAGACCAGCCCGTCCCAGCGGCTGTTCTTTGGAATAGGCAGCATCGGGGCTGCGTAGGCTTGGAACGCCTGGCCAGTGCGTTTGGCAGCCACGTGAAAGATGCGATCGAAGTTGGTGGTGACCAACCGCAGCGCACCTTCGCGGCTGCGCGCCAGACGTAGCAGCGCCGCCTGCGTATCGGTGGCACCCTTGCGACGGAGTTTCGGTTTCAGCGCCTGCGCCAGCTTGCTTCGGACAGCCAGTCGTTGACCCGGAAGGCGGCGCTCCAGCAAATCAAGTGTGGCATCGAACTGTCCGCGCTCGAAGGCGTCTCGCTCAATGTCGGAGAGTGTTGTGCCATTCAGCAGGTAGATCTGTTCCACCAGCCCCTTGAAGCCAGGCAGGCCTGCGGGGTAAGAGATGCCCGCACCACAGAAAAACACCACGCGGCCTTCCTCGTGCGCCTGCAAGAGCGCATCCGGGATGTCGGGGCCGTTGCTCACGAACTGCACAGTTAGGGTGCCTTCGGAGAGATACGCAAGGCTAGGAGATAGACAGTACTCATCGGATTACACATCGTCATCACCTTGCTTCTCGCCAGACTCAATCTGTTTCAGAATTCGGTCAAAATCGCTCTCGAACAAGCGGTCCTGCACGATGCGGTATTTCTCGAATTCGCTTTCGGCGTGAGCCTTGGCGATTTCTGCAGACACTTTGCCTACATCCTGCAGAATTTTCCGATCCCACAGTTTCAGGAAGCCGCGCAAGCGCTCTTCCCAATCCTGCATGGTCATGGGGATGCGGCGCATCGCCTGGAGTTCAGCCATGTCCAGATAGGCCGACACGATCCGCTGCATCTGCGCCATCTCGAACTCTGAGAGGTAGTTCTTGGCGATAGAAACATCGTATTTGTGGATTTTGCCGTGGGGTGCGCCTTCCCAGTGGGTCAGACCCATGCTGTCCTTCTGGTGATCAGCACGCTCTACGATTACTTCCGCTGCCGTCTGCCCGTGAATGGCGTAATGCAGTTTGTTCTGAACCGCCGCAAAAAAGCGTTTCGTCGCCGTGGCCGAAGGGTCGTAATCCAGCGCGGTGGCGTAGATGTCGGTGATCTTCTGGTAGAACTTGCGTTCGGAGAGCCGGATTTCCCGAATCTTCTCCAACTGCCGCTCGAAGAAATCTTCCGTCAGCACGCTGCCGCCGCTCTTCAAACGATCCATATCCATGACCCAGCCCTGAATCGTGTAGTCCTTGACGATCTGGTTGGCCCATTTTCGAAACTGCACCGCGCGCTCGTTTTCGATCTTGAAACCTACAGCAATGATGGCCTGCAGGCTGTAGTGATCGACCTTGCGCTGAACCTCCCGGTCGCCTTCGGTTTGAACCATTAAGTACTGCTTAACAGTTGCCACGCGCTCCAGTTCGTTGTCGGCATAGATGCGCTTCAAATGCTGGCTGATGGCCGGTACTGACACATCGTAGAGGGTGGCCATCATCTTTTGCGTGAGCCAGAGGTTTTCATCCGCATAGCGCATTTCCATGCTGGCGCTGCCGTTGCCGGTGGCCGCTACAAACGTCAAGTATTCGGCGGCCGAGGAGCGGATGAGGGAGACCTCGGTTTTCTTGGAGTGCTTCAGGTTTGTCATGTCAGGGCAATCTCCTCGAATTCGGCAAGTGGATTGTTTCCAGCCAGCGTTGCCCGAGGGCAGTTAGTCGGTAACGCTGACTGCGGCTATTCGGCTTGTCAGGCAGGGTCATTTCGATGACGCCCTGATCCAGTGCTGGTACCAAATAGGTCTTGCGGAAGTGCTCCCGATCAGCAAGCCCCAGAGCATCCTGAATGGCCTGTCGGGTCATTTCCCCCATTATCCTGGACAGTAGCATTCCCACTTGCGGGGTGACTTGCGGGGTGACTTGCGGGGAGTCTGCTGGCGGGACAATCGCCAGCGGATGTCGCGGCAAACGGATCACGAACGAGAGGCGGTCGTCGTCCGTCTCGAACAGCGGCGCAGGCGAGCCGTTAGCCGCCATTTCTTTCAGAATTTTCGGGACGCCGGTGGAGCGCCCTTCGGTCATCTCCAGTTCCTTGAGGAACTCCCCAATCCGCCGGTTGCGGTAGCGGCGGCTGACAATACGCCCCGCCTGAAAGTCCTCCAGCCGGATCGACCGATCCGGGCCGGGGAAACTCAAGATGACCAGTTCTTCGTTGCTGATGCGCACCTCAATGGGCTCGCGTTCTTCGTAGGACCGGTGGTAGACCGCGTTGACCAAGGCTTCCTCGATGGCGGCGTAGGGGAAGTTCCAGACCCGCGTAGCCTCGGCGCGGTCAGGATGCTTGATAACCGTCTGGCGCAGGTAGTTGCGCTGGATGTAGTTCAGGGCCTCACGCGTCATCCGCGCCAGCGGCCCCTTGAAAATCTTTTCCTCGAAGCGATCACCGCCTGCGCCTTCGGGGAACCAGACCACATCGATCTGCACGCCAGGGAAAAATCGCTCCGGCGTCTCATTGAAAAACAGCAAACCCACGTTTTTGGGCCACGGCGACTCAGTGGGCCCGCCCGCCACGTTCATCTGCCGAGCCAATGCCTCGATCGATAATCCGGGCGCGTCCGCCGCCAATGCGCTATCCACCTCCTGTAAAAATACCTGCATCAGGGGTTTGGACAAATCGTCGATCCGTGCCAACTGGTTGTAGCGGTCGTCGAATGGCACCTTGGCCGCTAGGCTCAGCAGTTCCTGCTCGGTCTCGCCCTTGGCCTCGACCGTGCTGCTATAACGTCGGATGTAGTAGCGCCACGTCTTTTTGTTTGCGGTAGCAACTTCCGGCGCCTTGTAGGGCCGGGTCTGGCCGCCCGGCGCCCACAGCACGATCAGTTTGCGCCCCTCAACTTCCTCAATGCTCAATATCGGAAAATATGGCGGCTCGATCAACTGGCAGTGGGCCAGCAATTCCCGCTGGATTTTGTCCATCTGGTTGTCTGGCAAACCCACCGGCGGAAATACCGGCTGGCCATTGGCATCGCAATCCTGCCCGATCACCACATAGCCGCCGCCGAGGTTCTCGAAGTCATTGGCAAAGGCGCATACGGTGCGAATGATCGGGTCTGGGTTCCATCCGGTTTTGTACTCGATGCGCTCGCCCTCGACCGTGCGCTGGCGCAGCAGGTCGGTAAGGTTGATGGGGAGTTTGGTCATATCAGCGCCACCTTATTCCTGACCCGCCAAACCGGCCTCCGACCAGAACGCTGTCGGTACTGTTGGTGCGACGATTGGGAATGAACATGGCATCCATCCCTCAGACCTGCCCACCCACACCCTTGAACTTCTCAACGAAAGCAGCGAGTTTCTGGAACACGCTTTGTTTTTTGGTCAGGTATTGCGGATTAAGTGGGCTCATCTTGGGCAGAACGGCATTGAGCTCAGTTCCATTGTCACTGGCAAATTCCCGTTTTAGTGAGGTAGCGATATAGCGTCTGGCTGCATCCGCATTCAGGTTCTCGGCACTGATCAGTTCTTGCGCCTCACGCTGCTGTTCCGCTTGGGCAAAGGTGAAGAAGGCGTCTATCACACTGGCCTTGTCGCCAATCTGATCCAGGTCGGTCTGGTTAATAAAGTCAACCAGCAAACTCTCCTTGGCGCGGTTGCCTAGGCTGGCACGAATCACCCGGCGTACATCCTCGACCAGTGAGGCTTTGTCCTTGACCTTCTTATTGTTCTCAAAAATCAATTCCAGAATATAGTCCAGGTTGATTTCTTGTGACTTCAGCAGATCCACCTCAAAGACCACGTCGTCCCAGTCGATGGTGGATTTGTCTTTCTCGGCGGAAGTTTTTTCCTGACGCAGCCAATCGCGAACGTCGTTATAGGTCGAGCGGTAGTCCTGGATTTTTCGTTCGGCGGGTATCTTTATCGCTTGCAGTGCTGCCAGATCATCATCGCTCAAATAATGCTTGGCTTTGAACTCCGCAACTGCAGTCGGGTCGTTCATGTCGATGCCTAGCAAGGCCTTGAGGCAGGCGAACTCATCATAGTTCTGCAGCACGTTCTCAACGCGCAAATACTCACCAAACAGCTTCGCAAAGGCCTTTTTGTCGGACTCTTTTTCAATGGCAGAGGGATCGGGAAAGCGCTGCTCCAATTCCTTCACTACTTCCACAAATCCACGACGCGCCTCACCGGTCACTACATCGGTAAAGCCGTCCATGTATTCCTTGTAACTCTTCTCCAGGACCACGTTCTTGGTGTTTTTATCACCGAACAAGGTGATGGCGTCAATGGTTGCCTGCTCCAGATCGCGGAAGGTGACGATATTGCCGAAGGTTTTGGTAGCGTCAAAAATGCGGTTGGTCCGCGAATAAGCCTGCATCAAGCCGTGGTAGCGCAGGTTCTTGTCCACGAACAAGGTGTTCAGCGTGGGAGCATCAAAGCCGGTCAGGAACATGCCCACCACAATCAACAGGTCGATTTCCTTGGCTTTGACCTGTTTGGCCAGGTCGCGGTAATAGTTCTGAAAGCCATTGCTATCCACGCTGAAGTTGGTTTTGAACAGCGCGTTGTAGTCAGCGATGGCTGCGCTCAGGAACTCCTTGGCGCTGCTATTCATGGCTGAAACATCAAAACTTTCATCCTGAATGTCGCCCACGGCATCCTGTTCTTCGTTCGCGGCAAACGAGAAGATGGTGGCTACTTTCAGGGGCTTGTCGCTGTTCTTCTGCAGCTCCCTGAAAGATTCGTAATACAGTTTCGCGGCATCCACGCTGCTCACGGCAAACATGGCATTGAAGCCTTTCGCCCCAATTTGCAGGCGGTGGGTTTTTTGCCGGAAATTGTTCAGGATGTACTGGGTAATCTCGCGGATGCGGTCGGGGTGCAACAAGGCCTGCTTGTTTTCCGCTGCGCTGAGATTTTTCTCGTCCTGCTCGGTTTCAATGGCTTTGAACTGTGGGCGCACGTCGTTGTAGTCTACCTTGAACTTCAGCACTTTTTCATCACGAATGGCATCGGTGATGACATAAGAGTGCAACTCACGACCAAACACGCTGGCGGTGGTTTCTGCGCCCAGGGCATTTTGCGGGAAGATCGGCGTGCCGGTAAAGCCAAACTGATAGAACTTCTTGAACTTTTTCTTCAGGTTTTTCTGTGCTTCACCGAACTGGCTGCGGTGGCATTCATCAAAAATGAAGACCACCTGCTTGCCATAGATAGGCAGGTCACCTTCGCTCTTCATCAGGTTATTGAGCTTCTGGATGGTGGTGACGATGATCTTGTTGTCGTCCTTATCCAGGTTGCGCTTGAGGCCCGCGGTGCTGTCAGAGCCGTTCACGCTATCCGGTGAAAAGCGTTGGTATTCCTTCATGGTCTGATAGTCCAGATCCTTACGGTCCACCACGAAGAACACCTTGTCGATAAATTCCAGCTCGGTGGCCAAACGCGCCGCCTTGAAACTGGTCAGGGTCTTGCCAGAGCCAGTAGTGTGCCAAATGAAGCCGCCGCTTTCCGTATTGCTCCAGTTCTTGGCCTGCCAAGCGCTCTTGATCTTCCACAGAATGCGCTCGGTGGCGGCAATCTGATAAGGGCGCATCACCAGCAGCGTGTTGCTGACATCAAACACCGAGTAATGCAGCAGCACATTAAGCAGGGTGTGCTTCTGGAAGAAGGTGGCGGTAAAGTCTTTCAGGTCCTTGATCAGGCTGTTATCCGCCTTCGCCCAGTTCATGGTGAAGTCGAAGCTGCTCTTGTTGCGCTGGGCAGTGTTGGCGAAATAACGGCTGTCGGTGCCGTTGGAGACCACAAACAGCTGCAAATACTTGAACAAGGAGTGTTCACTATTGAAACTCTCCTTGCTGTAGCGATGTACCTGGTTAAAGGCTTCACGAATCGCCACGCCGCGCTTCTTTAATTCCACCTGAACCAGTGGCAGACCATTGACCAGAATCGTCACGTCATAGCGATTAGCGTGGCTACCGGTCTGCTCGAACTGCTTGATCACCTGCACTTTGTTGTGGGCAATGTTTTCCTTGTCCAGTAGGTAGATGTTCTGGATATGCCCGTCGTCGAAGACAAAATCGTGAATGTAATCGTCGTGAATCTTGCGGGTTTTCTCGACGATGCCATCGCTGGGCTTGTCCAGCCAGGTCTCCGCAAAGCGCAGCCACTCACCGTCTGAAAACTGCACGCTGTTGAGCGCCTGTAGCTGCACACGCACATTGGCCAGCAAGGCTTCAGGGGTATTCAGCGTAGGCAGGAACTCATAGCCCTGATTGACCAAATCCTGAATAAACTCGCGCTCCAGATCGCCTTCGCTCTGGTAGCTTTCTGCGACCTTCCATTCCTGAATGTACTTATCCAGAACGATGAAGTTGTTGGATTCAGCAATTGGCTTGGCGTAATCAACCATTTTGTTGTTCCTGCTGCCAGTAGCCATAGGTATTCAGATTCCTAAGCAGGAGACCAACCATCTCTCTCTCGGGCGGTGTCGGTTCTGCGATCTCTTCGTTGGACAAGGTGTTGTGAGGATAAAAATTCATAATCCTACTGGCGTATGCTTTTTGTTGATCGCTCGGCAACAGGTCGGACCAACTCCGATACCCAAGAAAATTGGCGGTTTTTTCATACAGATTGCGCAACAGTGCAAAATGGTAGCGCTGCACGTTATTTGCATCTACGGCCTGCTGGATAAGATTTTTGATGTGCAGATGGTATGAAAAGCTTTTGTTTGAATCGCCTTTTTTCTCTTCAAGAGAAAATGTGCCATCATCCAAGCGACTCAGAATATGACCGCCTTTAGCGTCGACCTCGTTATAAAGCACGTTGTAAAACAATGGGCTATGGGTCGATACGATGAACTTGACATCTGATGCACTCGATTTGATCAGTTGCCCCAGGTTTACGGCCAACTGAATCAGATGATTCTCATCCAGTGAACTTACCGGGTCATCAATAAATACATACTCAAGCTCATTGAAGTGGGCTGTTTCGCGATCAGCCGGCTCGGCAACATTGAGCACACCAATCACCTGCTCAAGCAGCGTGTAGAAAATGCTCCAGATAAAGTTGCTTTCCTCGCCTTTGGAGATTTTCAGGTTTCCAGAATGCGTGGCATCACCGCGTTCCATCGAAAACGTGACCTCCGAGAAGGCTTTGATGGCGATGTCTTTGCCGTCTTTATCTTTTTCTTTTCGTTCGGCATTAAAACGTGGCGTGAGCTTGTCGTTGGCGTAACGCTGAAAAGTGGAGATGATGTTCTGGTCTTGCCCTTGATCCTTCAGAACCCAGTCCGTAAAGGTGTTGGGTTGAATCTTCAGCCTGGGCTCTGCGTCTCCCGCCAAGTCGTTATCCCAATAGAACAAGTCTTCGGTGAAGGCGTTGTAATACAGTATCTTGTTACGCGACAACCCAGGTTGGTCCGCATCATCTTCTCCGGCAATCCCATCAGTTTTGGGTGCGATGAGCTGCTTGAACTCCCGCGACAGGCGCGTCTTTCCCGTGCCGTTGAAGGCATAGATCAGTTGCACCTTCTTCTTGGTGTCTTTCAGTTCCTGGGCGATTTCCGTTAGCGTCTTGCCCATGTTAGGCGTCTACCTCTTCCAGCTTGGGGAAGCTCAACAGCAGATCGCGGTAATACTCGTATTGCTTCTGGCGCAGCTCGATTTCGCGCGGCAAGCCTTCGCTGATGGAGTTGGTGAGGGCGTCGAATTTATCCAGGATGGCGACGATGCGAGCTTGTTCTGCAAGTGATTTTTCAGGGTCGCTTGGGCATGGCAGGGGTATTTTTATATCCTTAATCATCGGCTTGGTAAGCTGAGGTATGCCAGCCTCTGAAACTTTGTAATTATTCTCAATGGTTTTCATGAAGTAGTAGGCATACTTCAGATTCAATCTAATTTTCGGCGTCAAAACCAGCAGCCGCACTATCGGGAAAAATGGTCTGTCTCTGAAGCTGGTCCAGCCGATCGTGCCTCTCGCAGATATGGTTAGGCTCGGTTTTTCAATCTTGGCTTTATCCGTCCATCCATATAAGGATTTATCTCCTATCCCATTGGACAGAATTGGGATATTAAATTCTTCTGTCTCAGATTCTGATAGTGCATCTTTTGGGACGTCGCCGCCTGCAAAGATATCAAACACTTCTTCCAAAAACTTCCACTCCACTGCACCTTCTTCAAAACTCAACAATTGATCGCGATAGTAGTTGTATTGTTTTTTACGAGCGGTCAGCTCGGCGGTCAGCTCGGCGGTCAGCTCGGTGAAGGCGTCCAGAATGCGAACGATTTTGGCTTGGATTTCAAGCGATTTTTTGGGGTTTTCTGGGCAGGGAATCGGTAGGGGGATTTTTAACATCTCCCCTTTTGTTAGCTTTGACCTGTCTTTGTTGGGCAAATACGGAATGAAATCAACAATACGCAAATAATGGTACAGAAACCTGGTGTTCAGCCCTCGCTTACCACGCGCGACATGCACATGATTATTTGCCCAGAATTTTCCAGTCGCATATTGAATAGAGTAACTTTCCAGGCTTGCCGAACCATCCTCCGCGATTAGGACGTATTCGCCATCGTGGGTGTAACCATCCACATAATCCTGGATATTGTTCGCACCGTAATACGGCGTGTCACCGGTCACGCGTAGCGAAGCCTTTACTGGTCGCCTGGCAGCGTTCGCTACTTCAACAAAGCGCTCATCGCCTAATACCGTCCATTCCACCTCAACGCCATCAAGCCGCTTTCCCAAGAAATTCTCGCTGCTCATCCCTCCAGCTCCTCGCCTTCAATTTTCATGACGATGGCATCAATATCTTTGCGCAGCTGGTCGATCTTGGCGACGGTGGTTTTCAGCTCAGCATTGAGTTGGGCAATGTCCACCGTCTCGCGGTTATCCTTGGCTTCGACGTAGTTGCTGACGGACAGGTTGTAGTCGTTAGCAGCCACCTTCTCAAAAGGTACGGATTGGGCAAAGTGCTCCACGTTCGCCTTGCTGTCGAACACCTGCATGATCTGCTCGATGTGCGTGTCCAGCAGCACGTTGTTATTGGTTTCTTTTTTGAACAGCCCGCTGGCGTCGATGAACTGGGTGGTGGTGTCGGTTTTGTGTTTGGACAGCACCAGAATATTCACGGCGATGGTGGTACCAAAAAACAGGTTGGGCGCGAGCGAAATCACGGTTTCGACGTAATTGTTGTCCACCAGATACTGGCGGATTTTTTGCTCGGCACCGGCCCGGTAGAAGATGCCTGGGAAGCAGACGATGGCGGCGCGGCCTTTGCTGGAAAGATAACTGAGCGCGTGCAGCACAAAGGCAAAGTCGGCTTTAGACTTGGGCGCAAGCACGCCAGCCGGTGCAAAGCGTTCGTCGTTGATCAGCGTGGGGTCGTCTGAGCCTATCCACTTTACCGAATAGGGCGGGTTCGAGACGATGGCATCAAAGGGTTTGTCGTCGCCAAAGTGCGGTTCGATCAGGGTGTTGCCGAGCTGGACGTTGAACTTGTCGTAGTTGATGTTGTGCAAGAACATGTTCATCCGCGCCAGGTTGTAGGTGGTGTGGTTGATCTCTTGCCCGAAAAAACCTTCTTCAATGATGTGCGCATCGAAGTGCTTCTTGGCTTGCAGCAGCAGCGAGCCGGAGCCACAGGCCGGGTCGTAAATCTTATTGACGCTGCTTTGCTTGTGCATGGCCAGCTGGGCAATCAACTTGGACACATGCTGCGGAGTGAAGAACTCGCCACCGGATTTGCCGGCATTGGCGGCGTAGTTGGAGATGAGGAATTCATAGGCATCGCCAAACAGGTCGATGTGGCTGGCGTCAAAGTCGCCAAATTCCAGCTCGGCCACGCCTTTGAGCACCGAAGCCAGACGTGCGTTTTTGTCTCTGACGGTATTGCCAAGGCGATTGCTGGTGGTGTCGAAGTCGGCAAACAGGCCTTTGATATCACGCTCGGAGGGGTAGCCGTTGGCGGATGCTTCAATGGCGGCAAAGATGGCGGCCAAGTCGGTATTCAGGCTTTCGTTGGTGTTGGCGCTGGCGGCCACCTTGGCAAACAACTGGCTGGGGTAGATGAAATAACCCTTGGTCTTGACGGCGTCGTCTTTGATGTCCGGCGTGATGACACTATCGGGCAGTTCGGCATAATTGATGCTGTCATCACCGCCTTCGATGTATGCCGCAAAGTTTTCGCTGATGAATCGATAGAACAGGGTGCCGAGCACGTATTGCTTGAAATCCCAGCCGTCGACGGCGCCACGGACATCGTTGGCGATTTGCCAGATTTGGCGTTGTAGGGCGGCACGTTGTTGGATGCTTGTCATCGTAAAAGTCCAGTTTCAATTCGTTGAGTTTGCCTCACGCATCGGGCGTGAGGCAAAGGAAATGGGGTGGTGCGACCAGGTGCCGCGTTCTATCTCCCGGCCTTTATTGCCTGTGGTCGATAGAACCCTTTGATTCATTGGACCGGTACCATTTATCGCCCAACTTCTATCGCCCAGCTATCGCCGATATGGCGCAGATTGTCCGATAGCCTGGTCATGCCACCGCCCAGTACCGCCGCCAGCGGTTGTTGCCTTCAAAGCGCACGGCGCCGCGTTCGATCAACTCTTCCAGCGCTCTCTTGACTTGCTTCGGGTGAATTTCTCCGCCAACGCGCTTGTGGATATCGCCGATCGCGGATTTTGGATAGCGCTGCAGGTCTTCAAGTACCAGTGCTGCCAAGCGGTGCGGCTCAATACGCTTGAGAGTGGTTTCACCCGTGAAGTTGAGATTGCGCAGCAGGCCGGGGGCAACAAAGTAGCGTGTGGCCTGGGTGCGCCCGGCACTCTGCACCAGATCCCAGTCCAGCAAACGTTTGAGCCAAGGCCGTAGTGCTTCGACTGATGACAGTTCAAGGGTGATTGCCAGCTCGCGAGCAGTCAGCGCATCGTGCTGCGCCAATAGGCCCAGGGCAATCCGCTCGCGCTGGGTGAGTTGATAGGTTTGATCGGCCTTGGCGATGAAGTCGATGACCTCTGGCTTGAGGATGCGACGGCGCACCGTCACCTGCACGCGGTCGTGGGTTTCAATCAACTCCGGTGCCGGACGGCCTTGAGACAGCAGCACCTCGAAAATCTTGTCGAAGCCGCTGCCTTCGCGCTCCATCAATTTGAGGTCGTGAAAAAGGCGGGCGAGATGCTCATTGCGCCGTACCGTTGTATGCAAGACGTTTTGCGGTGTGACACCCAGCGGCAGCGGACCGGGGTTGACCACCTCCAGTCGGTCCGGGTGCAGGTTCAAAAAGGTGTCGCCGCGCTGGGTGTAGGGGCGGTGCACCAAGGCATTGACAAGCAGTTCGCGTACCACGATCTCGTCGAAGGCGGGCACATTCTGGCGGTACAACCCATCGGGTAATTCATAGTGCTCGCGGAAGTCAGGTACTTCCAGCCAGACCGCCTCGATCAACTCCATCGGGCTCTGCGTGTGATCGTCCCACACCAACTTGTTGACCTTCTGGCCGTGCTCGTCATACTTGATGAACTGGATCACCGGTGCCGTGGTCAGTTGGGCGCGGTGATGCTGGCGGCCCAGGCAGAGCACGCCTAGGTTGGTGAGGGTCTGCCCCTGCGCGAGTTGATAGTGGTCGAGTAGTTCCTCGTCGGTTTTTTCTTTGACCGATGCCTTGACGCGGTCGGATGCGCGCAAAGCCTGCAGCAGCCTGTCACGCTTGGTGGCATCCACCTCGCTGCGCGGAATATGTAAAGTAGTCTGCGTTTCCCACGGCAGCGCGGAACGCTCGCTGGCCAGTCGCATCACGTCATCGCCCGTGACGGGCTTGCTTTGGTCGGCCACGCGCAGAAAGTAACGGCCGTCGGTGGTGGATGCCACCGCCAGGGCGCGAGGAATGCGCAACTCGATGTACTGACCGCCGCTAGGGGCGGTGACAACATCAGGCAACACGCTGACATTGACGGTGCGTTCGGCAATCTTGCGCCGGATGGTATCAGGCAAATCGGCAGGGATTAACTGGCCTGCGGGTGGTTGGTCCTGCTCATCTTCGATGCCGAGTAGCAGGCGGCCGCCCGTCGCGTTGGCGAAGGCAATGCAGTCCTTGGCCAACTCGCTCCAGTCAGCACTTTTGCCTGTCACAGATTGCAATGACTTCTGGTCGAGGAGTTGCCCTTCCTGACTCAAGCAACGTCCTCCCATGTATTGTTCATAGTCTGCCGCTCCCTGTCTGACCTTTTCTTTCGTCGGCACCAGCAGCACGCACCCAATTATCCACCTCGGAAATCTTGAACTTTCACAGCCGCCCAATCCTGTGCGCTGGTAGGCCTTTACTGTTGATCCACCGATAAATCGAGTCCCGCGTCACCCCGAGATGCTCGGCGATCTGCTCGACCGAACTCCATGGCTCACTCATGGCGAAACTCTGGCAGTAGCGGTTGATTTGGTTGCATAAAGTCTTAACCAGTAGCAAAGGCTGTAATTTATCATGTCTGGCATGCGCGGACTATCTTTTGATGCGGAATGAATCGCTGATTAACTTGGCTCTTACCTGTAGTTCAGCGCGTGAATGGTGGAGTATCAATCACATCACGGAGCCCACGATGAATACCAAGCAGACTGCCATCGACGCCCACCTCGCACATGTCGCCGCCATCCACGCCAAACTGGAATGTCTGCAGCAACTTGCCGGCGACCCTTTCGGTCACGACTCTGATGCCGTCCATTGGGGTCATGTCGGTGATCTCGGTCGGGCTGAGACCGGGCTGGACGAATTTCTGGAGATCTTCGTGTGAAGTAAGCCGCTATGAACCTGACTTTTCCACCGGTGGCTGATGCGAATGATCTTGAAGTATGCCTGCGGCTGTCAGCGTCACGGATCCGTTGGGCGCAATGGCAATGGTCCCGAAGGCCGTGCCGTTTTTTGCCAGAGTGAATGTGGCGCTGGATGTGGTCTGGGTGCCTTCCGATGCCGTGGTGCCGGGGAGCCAACCGGGAATGAAGAAACTGCCGCTGGCGATATACCGGAGCACCGACTGGCTGGCGGACAGGGTTCCTGATGCAGAGGCCTGGATGGTGAACGGGATCTGGCTCCCCAGGCCGGTCACGGTGTGGGGGTGGTACGCCACGCAGGTGGAAATATCCTGAGTGGCTGAGCCATCCAGGTTGAAACTCTGGAATTTTCAGATAAATCGTCTGCCCAATGAGGTTGGTGCTGGTGGGGAGCGTGAATTTGAAGGTCGTGGTGCTGGGCAGGAATGCAAATTGCGCTCCTGCTGCATGGGAAGAAGCGACGGTGCCGTACATCCCCCGGACCAGGGTGGTGAGGTTGTAGTGATTGGCGGTGGTCAGCGATTCAGTCTGATAGGCCAGCAGTTCCCCGTCCACGAAGCACAGCGACAGGCCCTGGGCCGCGGCCGCCAATGCCTGGAAAGATAAAATCAGTAGGCTTTATTGAAAGACGGTTTTTTTGAATGAGCCTGAAGGATTACTGTATGGTCCATACCTTCATCATCTGTGCCAGATACTGTTTTCACAGCCCATAAAACTGGACTTTCCCATGAATCCGCCAAGTCCCGAAGCAGGCAGTTATGCTGCCCGTACATCACCAAATAGTTGCCCTAAGTTACAATCAGCCAAGGCGCATTTTCTTCTCTATTTATTAGCCGAGACAATAGGAACTTTGATGGACACACTCACAATTGCATCCGGGATTGCATCTCTTCTCAGTTTACTTATCCAAATTGTGGATCTGTTTCCAAGGTTTGCGCGTTTTCGTTTGGCCGTCTTCATATTTTTTACTGGAATTTTTCTTGGGAGTTTTCTCCGAGCCTTCGATTCATCCAGTGTAAAACTAAGTATTCAAATCACTGGAATGGGAATTATTATCACTACCATAGGCACTATTGTCGTTGGGTTTTTAGTGGCTGCAGCTTTTTCAGATAAAAATGACAAGAGGTCCGAATTTTATGTTGTCGCCGCTATTGCAGCCGTTGTATTTCTACTTTCTGTATTTTTTAGTTCGGATAATTTCAAGCCGGTCAAGCCACCTGAAGATGGAATAGGGTTGTCTGTGACCGAACTAAATCTACTTTCTGACCACGCGCTACAGAATAAAGATTTTGAGAGGGCGATCATGTATCTTCAAACCATTAAAAACAGGCTACAAAATAATGATGCATTGCCATTTGGTCAATTGCCAGGTTCAGAACCAAGTGGAGACAATGGAGACAAAGAGCAGTTGGAAGTCATAAAGGAAAAGATTAATAAAATCAAGTCTCAAGAATTCAAATAATTTTATGCTGTTGGAGCCTTCATGGAGCGATACAGGAGTTTTAGTTGGTCGCCTCGGGACAGCACAACCCATTCCAAACTCACATCGTGCAACCCCCGACCAGTAAGCCCGCAACGCATTTCTTCACTACTAGGCCCAGCGCCATTTTGTTTATAGCGCGGTGAGATGAACTAATGCTGCCCGTTTCCCATTCGACGACTACAAGTCCTTGTGGAAACTGCTTCGCAGCGTCAATATTGCTGGGCTTCGTGCTTTTGCTCCTCTGGCTGGCTGTGATGGCCTTCGTGGCTATATCACCAAGGGTATTCAAGCGTCCAGCCTGCGGCTTTGAAGTACCTGCATAGGCTTAGTCTTGATGGGAACGACCCCGCGTTACCTTTGCCCGATTTTTTGCCGCTCTCCAGACAGATGGTGAACGATCCAGAACCTATCGGCCATTCTGCTTGCGCAAAGGCATGGATGCTGTCGCGGATTGCCCGCCACTCGGCTGACTCGGAAAATTTTCCACGTTGCAACAGTACGACTGTCTCTACGATCTTCATGACCAGTCCAAAAGTCTCATTGATACTTATTCGGCATATAAAGCGATATAGGGCTGCGTAAGCCGACCAGAATAACATCCTCGGTCAGTTTTTCGCAGGAGACAGATTGCGCAAAATAACGGGAACAGAATGAAATATTCAAACCGCTGTCTTGACCACATAGATGTTGAACGCCACATTCGCCAGCGTCGCATCTGGCGTTGAGGGTGCGGTGAGGGTCAGCACATCGCTCGTCGTGAAGTTGGTTTGATTCGCGGCTGTCAGGGTGATGCTACCGTTGGGCGCAATGGCAATGGTCCCGAAGGCCGCGCCGTTTTTTGCCAGAGTGAATGTGGCGCTGGATGTGGCCGGGGCGCCTTCCGATGCCGTGGTGCCGGGGAGCCCGGCGGGAATGAAGAAACTGCTGCTGGCGATATACCGGAGCACCGACTGGCTGGCGGACAGGGTTCCTGAGACGGAGGCCTGGATGGTGAACGGGATCTGGCTCCCCAGGCCGGTCACGGTGTAGGGGTACGCCACGCAGGTGGAAATATCCTGGGTGGCCGAGCCATACAGGTTGAAACTCTGGAATTTCAGATAAATCGTCTGCCCAATGAGGCTGGTGTTGGTGGGGAGCGTGAATTTGAAGGTCGTGGTGCTGGGCAGGAATGCAAACTGCGCTCCTGCTGCATGGGAGGAAGCGACGGTGCCATACATCCCCCGGACCAGGGTGGTGAGGTTGTAGTGATTGGCGGTGGTCAGCGATTCAGTCTGATAGGCCAGCAGTTCACCGTCCACGAAACACAGCGACAGGCCCTGGGCGGCTCCACCTGAGGGAATCGGCTGCAGCACTCCGGCGCATTCGCTCAAATCCACCGCCAGAATGTCGGTGTTGTCGGGATTGGCCCCACTAAAAGCCGCCAATGATGCGGTGAGCGTGCCCTGGATGCCCTGGCCGCTGATGGTGCCGATTTTGGCGTAACTCACCCCATCGGTACTGGACCACACCGTGCAGCCGCCCCAGGTGGTGGGATTCCCACTGACCACCATCCAGACCTGCGGACCTGCCGCCCCACACAGCACGGCAGGGGGCTCAAAGACCACCGGGGGATTGATGCTGCCCGGTGCGATCATTGAATTCGGAATATACCCCTGGCTCCCTTGCTGCGGGTAGGCAACAGACCAGCCCACGCCCGGCAGGTATTCTTCCGCGGTGATCTTGAGGCTGCCATCGGTTTGTTCTGCGATGCTCTGCACCCGCACCAGTTTGCCATCGAGGCCCATGTTGGCGCTGGTGAGGGAGACGATATCCATGGGTTCGATCAGCACATTGGCCCAACTCACCGAGAACTCGTAGAGGTTGCGGATATAAAGTTGGCGGTTCTTGATGAGTTCCAGACACATCGTCGCCATGCTGGCGTTGGCCAGGAAGTGGGCCGTGATGGGAGAGGCGAGGCGCACCCCGGAGGGAAGCAGTTGCCCCAGGGCATCGATGCTGGCCTGATCCTTGGCCTCGATGGTGTTGGCGTTGTAGTCATAGGAGCGATCCTTGATCTCGATCTTCCAGTCATTGAAGGCATCGAGCGGATCGGAACGACTGATCTTGAGATAATCCCCGTGACTTCCCTCCACGAAGTCGTCATCCGTCAGAAACGCCTTGATCCCGGTGTCGGCGGTATAGGTCACCCCATATCCCGAGAAGGTCACATCCCCGTAGGGAACGAATTTGAGCACCCCATCGGCCCAGAAGGCCGCCGTGTTGGTGACTTGTAACCATTCCTTGAGGGAATCGATGGCAGGCCTGCGCTGGTTCATGAAAACGCTGAAGCCAACCCCCATGGCCCCCACATATTTCTGGTAGCTGTTTTGGGCCAGCACCAGCGTGTCGAGATCGATCTTCGACTTGGGGAACCCGGCGCCATAGGTAGGGTTGGTCAAAAAGTCATAGATCACCTGGGCGGGGTCCGCATCCGGGGTGCCGGCGGTGCAGGTGCTGTTGAGATTCCCGAAACACTCGAGCCACATCACCGGCAGATCCGGGGAGTAACCGAGGTTCAGGTTGGCGATGGCCATGTAGGCGGTGTCGGGATAGGGGAGCGCCTGATCGGGATGAATTGATGCGAGATAACCCCAGGGAGCCTGGCCCGATGCTCCGCTGAGAAGTGCTGCGCCGAGGTTCGCGAGAGTGGTCATGCCCTTGTTGACCCAGACCGTCCCCGATCCCGCGCTGGAAGGGGTGGTGCCGTAAACGGTCGCCGCGCCGTAGACTGACACCAGATCGGTGTAGAGGGCGCTGTTCACGCCACTGGACTGGATGCCGTAGGTCGTGAAGATCACGCTGGCCACCGCCGGGGTCACCACCCCTTCGCCGAGGCCCACGATGACGGAAGCCGAATAGGTGGATTGTCCGCTGCCTTTCCCACCTCCCTTGCCGCCCCCTTTGCCGCCCACCGGGTTTTTGGAGAAATCCCCATACCAGAGCAGATTGCCGCTGACTTTCTGGGCCCCGTAAATAATTGGGATGGGAAGACCTGTCGCCGAGGTCTGAACATTGAGTTGGGTGTAATTGGGCTGCGCGTTGTTGCCCGTCGCCGGATGACCGAGTATTCCTCCCATGAGTTACACCTTTACGGTAAAGACCCGGAAGGGCCGATCCTTGAGTGGCGAGAGGGTCAAATCCCCCCACACCACGGCGCGCTCCTGGGCGTGGGCGTGAATCACCGCCGGGGCGCGAATCACGATGGCCGAATGGCTGAAGGTACGGCCATAGCGAAACAGCAGGAAATCACCCGGTTCCGGGGGCGTAAAAATCTCCTGGGCATAGGGTGCAATGGTCTCGAGGTAGCGCTCCTCTGAACGGTGCAGATGCCAGTCCACCGGATAGGGCCGTGGGTCGATGAAGGGAACCACCCCGGCGGCACTATAAACACGGGCCAGAAACATGGCGCAGTCCACCCCGTGATTTTTGATGTCGGCTCCATGGTGATAGGGAGTGGCGACCCAACTCCTGGCTTCAACCACAACGGCTTGTCTTTGCTCTGGGGTCATATTGAAAGGGTGGCAGAGGGAATGTAAGGATACGAACGATTGTTGGCGGTATTGTTAAACCGGTTCTGACAGGTCAAATAAGTCTTGTCACAGCCGGGATAAGCAAAGAACAAATCTCCGGCAACCGGCATCCAGGGCAGGGGCAGATGGAGCATCAGTTGCGAACCGGTGGCCAGTTTGATGGTGCGCGAAAGTCCCATATTGGGCCCTGAGGTGAACGAGACCATGCCCTGCCAGTAAACTCCCGAGGTGGCCCCACCCCAGTTGAGGGTGTTCACTGTGGATCCGGCCCCAACCACCCCGACCACCTGATAGGCGGCTTTGGAGAGTTTGCATCCTGCATCGAAGAGGGTGTGCAGGCAGGAGGTTTGCCAGCTGTTGCGCGGCATGGGTTGATTGAGCAGGCTGAGGTAACTCTTGACCTTGAGCTGGCACTGGGTCGCGGTGAGCGAATCGATGGTGGAGACGATGCCATCGAACAGGATGACCGAGCCCACCGGAGGGGAGTTCCAGTCCGGGGCAAAGACCCGTTCCCGGCGAATTTCGGCATGATCCAGCAGGCCATCGGCGATTTCATCGAACCAGGGCCGATTGTTGATCAGCCTATCGCGCGTGGCACTCAAGGTGATGGTTTGTTCATCCACCGACAGGCCCACGGACTTCTTGAATTGCAGCCCATCGATGGCGAGCGAGTAGGGATCGTAGAAGGTGTTGTTCCACCACACGGGGCGATCGGCGTTGGTGAGGCGAAGGTTTTGTCCGGTGCGGGCCAGGGTGATGGTGAAGAGATCCGCCATCACGAATTGCCGGGTGGCGAGCAAGACTTTGAGGGCATTGGCGCCCAGGCCAAACCCGGAGAGCAAGGTTTTGCCCTGTACCGCCCCGGCCCCCGTCACGAACCGCCGGGCCAATCCCACCCCGGAGAGTTGCGCCTGCCCTGCGATGCTGCCGTGGAAACCCGCCTGGCTGACCCCGCTCAAGGTGGCATTGCCTACAACTGATCCAGCCGATGCTCCAAGGGCGTGACCCACTCCGGTCAGGGTGGCGTTGGCCGCCAGGGTGGCGGCGGCTGATCTTGCCTCTACCCCAACACCGGTCAGAGTCACCCGTCCAGTGATCGTGCCGTGCGAGCCCGCAACGCTGACCCCACTGAGGGCGGATCGACCGGCAATGCTCCCTTGCGAGCTGGTGATGTCGGAACTGACGCCGGCAACGAGCGCTTTGCCAGAAATCGCTCCAATACTCGTCGTCACGGTGCCAGAGGAACCCGTGGAGAACTGGAACGAGGCTCCATTTCCAGTCGGTGGCACATAGCCGCCGACCGTAAAATCGAAGTTGGCGGCATTTCCGGGTGCAGGCGTATAGGACATCGCTACACCGGGGTCAGGTTGTCGAGAATAAGCGCATTGTCATTGGGCGTATCGAAAGCGACGGCATAGACCTGAGTGCGCCCCATCCCGGAAATCGAATAGGCCCCGGTGGCCGGGTCGGAAACCGCAGCTCCCAACAGCCAGCCCGAGGATTCGTCGTAGAGCCGGATGATTTTGGCAGCAGCGACTCCGTTGTTCTGAACGGCGCCAGAGATGTGACCACTGCCTCCCAACTGGCCATTTCCGAAGGGTGCGTATTGACTGGGGCCGTTGGCGCCTGCACTCATCGCATCGCTGACGAACTGCCCCAGGTTGACGGTCGAGCCCACGGTGGTGAGATCCACGCTCACAAATCCGGCAGGAGGCGCATAGGCAAAGGGTCCCGTAAAATTGGCCACCACGGTGGGGTCAGAGGAAACCACCTGCGCGCCGAAGGCGGGGTACAGACTGCTGAAGGCTGACATCCCTGCCAGGCTGATGCCACCCACCCCAGTTGCCGGATTGTTGGCGGCACTGTTGTTCCAGTTGCCGCCGTTCACATTGAACCAGATGAGCCGGTTCTCAAGATCCACGGCGATCTGCACCACATTGCCTTGCACATAGGGCTGTAAGGTCGCCACAATTGCATTGTTGAGCAGAACGCTGCCATTTTGCTCGAAACCGATGCCGTTGCTGTCCGCTCCGAGCAGGGTGGTCCCTGTGATATTGAAACCGCCGGTGCAAATCCCAAGGGAGACGGAGGAGGGGAGTTGGCTGACCGTGATTTCCCAATAGGAGAGCGCGCTGGTCAACTGGCGCGTGGCCCGGATATTGCCGGTGCCTGCATAGGTGAAGGCCATCAGGCCCCCGCCGAGGATCAGACTTCCGTCCGAGAACCCCACCGCGCCGCGATTGTTGGCATCCCACAGCGTCTTGCCGATACTGGGGGCCCCGGCAGGCGTCCAGAGTTGGACGTTCAGCATCACCGCCCCCTGGGAATCCATGCTCCCGTTGAAGGGGATGGATTGGACTCCGGCAGTAGTGTTGGGGATCTCGAAGATGGCGCCGTCGTGATAATTGCCGGTGTTCTGCCAGGTGGCGGGGGAGAACAGGGTCCAGCCGGTGGGGACGGTGGAAACACCCACCCCGTTATCCCAGGCCAGCGCCAGCAGATTCAGGCCATTGGGATCCGCGTTGGCGGTCAGGGGGAAGGTGGTGACGGTAGTACCCGTCCCCACGCAGGCATTGGCCAGCACATTGAGATTGGAAGCGGCTCCGCCGATCTCGAATACGGCGATGTTGCCCCAATCACTCATGCCGGTAACCGTGAAGGTTGCACCCATTCCCGCTGTGACGGGGCCAACCCAGCATTGGGTGCCCTGGTAACTGTTGAAATTCCCCTGGTCGATTTCAGCCAGCGCCAGTGCGGGCGATACACTCAGCCCGGCATTGCGCCCGACATAGATCACAAGAATCTGATTGCCCAGAGTGGGGGCAGCAGCAAGCGTGATAGTGGTGGGACTGCCATTGTTGCGCGCAAAGGCGCTTTGAACCATAGTCAGCGCCATGGCTCAACTCCAGGTGGAGGAAGTCTCCACCATCACTTGTCCTGTCCAACAGTTGTTGTTGGTCCCGCCCAGGATGTTCTGGGCGAGGAAACTCTTGCCAGCGAGATTGCCGGTGCCTGCAAAGGTGTCGTGGTGATTGAGCGGCGTGTTGTGCAGCGGCGCCCACAGGCCCTTCAAATAGCCTCGGATCGAGCCATTGTGTCCGATCCAGATGGGGCTCAGGTAGAGGCCGCCGTCAGGCCCGTTGGGGTAATTCATCTGCAGTCCTCCTGCCGTCGTGATTCCACCCCCGATGGAAGATTGGCTGTTGCCGTTGAGATACATGGAGGAACCTGACCCCACGCCAGAATTCACTACCGCCCCACCATTGTTGGCGAAGTTCAGGGTGAATTTGGATACTGGCACGGAGCCACCCACACCTGTCCAGTTGCGATCCATATAGTGTCCCGCCATGGAAGATCCTCCAAGAAGCCAGGGCCCGGGGTTTTGCGGCAGGCCCCCAAAGTTCTCGAAGGCGTTGTTGCCGTTGTTCTGGACATTGCGTCCGATCAGAAGGGTGCGATACGCGTCACTGGATTTGAACGAGAAGATGTCGCCAAAAGTAATGGCCATGGGTCCAAAGGGGTTGAGGTAGTCTCCGGTGACGGTGAAGAGGTAAAAGCAGGTGGGGTCCGCCACCAGGGTCCAGGAGCGGGGGGTGGTGTCGGCCGTCATGCTTTTGCGGCAGGTCACCGCGCCAATCCCCAGGGCGCACTGGGCGCTGGTGGGAAACTGGCCTGTGCCCGTGCCCAATCCCGTAGGCGCTTCAAACCCGGTGAGATAGGCCTCTTCCGGCGTGGACCCTGACACTGTGGCGGAATCATCGACGAATACTGAATTGCCGGTGCCCAGAGTGGGCGACATCTTGTAGACGCGCTGATTCGTGCCGGTATAAGCGATGGTCCAACCGGCTCCGGCTTTGGTCCCGTAACCGTTCACGAGGCAGGCATCCAGCAAGGCCACCAGGGAACCAGCAGACCCCGTCAGAATGGGGGCGGATGCATCGGTGCTCTGATACACATTGACGGTGGCGGTCATGATCAGGACTCCGTGGCGGTGGAGGAGGTGGTGAGTTCCGGCGTCACCCCATTGGACACTGCGATGCCGGGCGTGATGGAGCCGGAGTAGAGCAGGGTGCCCGCCCCGGTGGCAGCCACCCCGATGCCCCAAAAGATTTCCGTCTCCGATCCGGCAGTGGCCGCGGGAAACACGATGGTGGACGCAGGGCTGACGCTGTTGCCGGTCACGGTCCAGCCCACTGCAGAGCGCGCCACCGCTACCCGGGCATAGCCGGTATAGGCGGCTTCGCTGGTGTTCTGGGCACCCGCCACACCCGGATCCGCCGTGTGCAGGCTGATGTAGAGGTTGGTCAGTGGGGAGGTCGCGGCATTGTCTGCAACATTGGCGACGGGCACGGCCTGAAACAGGAGTTTCAGCAGATCGTTGGCCCAGGTGGTGGTTTTACCAGCCATGAGAGTGTTCTCCTTGATGTATTATGGGTTGTGGGTTTGGAAACGACTGCCTGAATTACTGCAATGGCAAGTAACTTCTGATGAGGTGAACAGAAATTCACTGAAGAACATGCATGGGGATCAGACTGGTTACGACCACAATTGCTGTCGGCCTAGGTGTGGGATTATCAGCAAGAAAACTGTCAGTTGCGACCAGCATAATGTGCCATCATCAGTCATTCTCAAACAGCGGCTTCCCGGTACTTGCCTATGATTTCGGGAACTATCAGGAGGAATAACAAGGTGGGTGGCTTACCGCACCATAATCAACCACATGGATCTACACAAGGTCGGCGCAATGGATGGAGTTCCGCTCCGCGCGTTCGATTGGTCGTGTCTTTTGCTGGATTCCCCAAGGAGCCCAGTCTGAACCAAGTGCGTGACCAGACGGGTGTTGCTTGAACGAACTGCACGGGGCGCATGCATGGACACCGTTCGCGTAAACATCGTCTATAGGCCACTCCGCATATGCTGGGCGATAAAGGAAGGTGATTTCGTCGCTTTTCGCGAGGCCGTCAGAACCAACCACGCAATTTGGGGCGGGCGCTTCAATCCCATCGTCGTCGTTGATCGGGTCAGTGAGGCACATGCTATTGTCGAGGCCTTTCGCGCCGACATCATCCTGCCTCTCGGCGCAGGCGAGGAAGTCAAGGCATTTGTCGCGACCTTCAAGCACCTGATCTCACCGTTCCTACACGAAGGTGTCTTTATAGGACAGGAGCGCGATGCCCGCGCACAAGTCCTCGACGTGCAAAATGCGATCGTCTGCGCTAGAGACACACCCGAATGGAAGCAGATCCAAGAGCGAAAACCTCGCGTCTACAAGTGGGCTCCAGACGACCCGTTAGCGGATGTGTTTCTCATGCAACTCGGTGCCTATCCAGACAAGGAAGACATCCATATCGACTTTGAATCGATGTTCAAGCAAGCCCTCGGGGCAAATGAAGTAGCGATTGATCCTGGCGCCGCGTTACCGGCGGACCTCTTCGAATATCCCAGCATCAGCAATTTGTCTAGGCACCGATTGCGCCGTCACCACAGTATTCAGGCTAACTGGAACTATCCCGGTTTCTACCTCGGTGATGCATCGAACCTGGACGACCTAGTGACGTTCTGGAACTTGCGCGCTTCCGACCTTGCACTGCTATTTGTCGATCGCGCCCAAGTCGGGCGCTACGCACAGGAAATTCAGGAGTGGAAGAAATATACCGCGGAAATGTTCTCGCACTGGCAGCATCGCGAAAAACAGCGGTACGCCATCTGGTGGCGCCGCGAGCGGTTCGACGATGCCGGTGATAAGACAGCGCTGCAGGCACCGTTCGGCAACGAGCCTTGCACGATTTGCGGCGTGGATGAGTCCTTGTGGAACGGAATGAACCTGCGGCCACCGCTGATGCACTTTGGCGAAGCGGCATCACTTGGCGTTCTCGTGACGGAAGGCGATAACCCAAGGATTTCCTTTGGACTTACTGATCGCCCCTATGCAGGCGATGCGTGGTTCCACACCCAATACCTGGTGGCATCCGTCAGCTTCATAGGAGCTCTGCTGGGTCGGGACGACTTCACCCTTGATCCACCGTACGTTCCGGAACTAAACGAGTTCTATGCCCGCACGATGCACTTCCACTACGACCGACTTCGCATCGAGTCGGAGCGGATCGGACTGATCGTAGACGCAGCGGACACCGACAGCTTTGTCTACGCCTTGCCGACGGCCGAACTGTTCAAGCGGGTCTTCAAACTGGCAGGGTTCACCGCGCAGGTCAGTTCGGGCGGCTTGATCGCCCGTCAACTCATAGCTCAACTAGGCGGGTTGCAGGGGGGGCGAGTGTTCAAGATCCCAGGTGCGCGGAGGTTGCTCAAGACACACGGTCCCACATCTTCGTTCACGAAGCGTTCGGCACTGCAACTGATCGGTGGCAAGGATCCCGACAATCCGGACGCCAAGTTTGAAGATCACAAGGCATTGTATCTTGAGCCACGTGATCGGGGGGTATCGCTGACTCCGGAGCACGTCTTCTCCTACTTGGTCGGCAAGCGGCTCTTCCGTATGGGCTCTGACCTCAATTGCCCGCACTGCCAGTTGCGAAACTGGTTTCCGGTTGACGATTTGCGGCAGCGTGTCAACTGCCAGATGTGCGGCGCGTCCTTCGATGCAACAAACCAACTCATCGGCGGAGAGTGGGCCTACCGGCGCTCTGGCGTGTTGGGGGCGGAGCGTAACGCCCAAGGAGCGGTGCCTGTCGTCCTCACGCTGCAACAACTCGATACTAACCTGAGCATTGGTTTGGACCGCCGATCATACTCTGTCTCCCTCGACCTAATACCCACCCGAGGGCAACTGTCCACGACATGCGAAGTTGACTTCGCGTGGCTCATGCCGTGCAGATATCCAAAGAGAACCATCGTCATCATCGGTGAGTGCAAAGACTCCGGCCAATCACCTGCCCAAGGCGGCGATGGCGGCACGATCAACGAGAATGACATCGCCAACCTGAGCGCCGTTGCCAACTCCTTTCCGCAGGATCGGTTCGAGGTCTACATACTTCTCGCCAAGTTGTGCGCCTTCACGCAGACCGAGATCGAACTTGTGCGCTCACTCAACGGTGAGCATCAACTTCGTGTGATCCTGCTCACAGAGCGTGAACTTGAGCCGTACCACCTATTCGAACGCACGGAAAAACTCTTCCAGATCAACCGGTACAGCAGTTCTCCAGAGGATCTCGCACGCGCGACCGTCGCAATCTTTTTGAACCCACAACCGATTCCTGTGGCCACGCCCCCCTTAGATGGCGAAGCCCCAGCGCCCTCGTAGTGTGGCTGAATGGTCCGGTCTGAGGAACGCCAACTTCAGTGGCGAATGTCTCAGATGGGTCGAAGGCGAAACGCTTCCCTGGATTGCATACCTGATAGTAGCCACACGTCACCGTTTCCAACGGACACAAAGCAGCATCTTCAAACCCCATTCCCTCACGGCTTCACCATCTCCAGGGTGAGTTTTTTCAACTCCCAGATTTGATACATAAAATTGTTGTAGTCCTGGACATCCTCGCCAAAGCGCACCCGGTAGTACCAGGTGTAACTGGCACTCACCACAGATCCTGTGGCCGGGGGTACCGGGAAACTCAGCGTATTGGGCGTGATCAGATTCCATGTGGAGGGGGAATAGACCTGAACGCCACCCACGAACACCTGCAGGGATCCGGCATCCACATAGCCCACCGGTTCGATGAACCCGCCGTAGGATTTGGTCAGGGGATATTCGGTGGTGAATCCATCCCCTACGCCAAGGTCATAGCCTGATACCGTGTTGGGCTCTGCCGGATCGGCAAACAGGAAGGTATCGAAACTGCCTGTGCGCGCCAGAAAGAATCCGCACAAGGCCTGCAGTTCTGCGAAGCCCTGGGTTTCGCGCAGTAACTCGTAGGACATTTCCCATTTCCACAGGGGATAGGCGGTGTTGGACACCCGGGTTTCGCGCCCGGAGGTGTGTTTCACGATGGTGGTGTGGAACTGCGGCGACTTCACAATGTTCCACTGCAAGCCAGGAAGCGTCGGGAAGATCAGGTTGCTCATGGTGAACTCCGCAAAAGGCGGCAGGGGGTAGTCATAGAGGATTTCAAAGACGATTTGAGAGACGTGGGCGTGGGGGGGCGTCGTCCACCAGGATTTCACCGGCCACCTGGGACACCCGGGCGTGTACAAACTCGTAGAGAATTTCCACCGAGAATTGGGAGGCCCGAATCCGAGGATCATCATCAGCCAGGATTTCAGCCAGTAATTGACTGAGGGTGGCCGCGGGGTTGTCGTCGGCAAGAACTTCAGCCGCGAGAGTGCTGATGCGGATAGCCGGGATCCCGGCTGCCAGTACCTCGGTGGCCAGTTGGGTGATGCGGTTGGCCATGGCTCAACTGATGACTTCGTAGCCGATCTCGAGTGCATTTACATCGCTGGTCACCCAACTGGCCCCGGTCGCCGGATTCACCGCAAACACATCCGAGAGGTACTGGTAACTGGTCCCCACATTCTGGGTCGCACCTGCCGATTGAACCGTGCCGGTTTTGACCAGATTGGCGATCTGGC
>JAJYPA010000476.1 GCA_021795795.1 Pseudomonadota bacterium
CAGATTTGAAAACACCGCCCGCCTCGCGTTAAACTGCGCGTCTTGCTGGCGTAGCTCAGTCGGTAGAGCTACTGATTTGTAATCAGTGGGTCGGGGGTTCGATTCCTCTCGCCAGCACCATATAAAACAGGCACTTAGGACAGGTTCCTAGGTGCCTTTCCTTTTTCGTGTAAGCGCATTGTAAGCATTTGGGGAAAATCGGGGCTAAAACCGCCCCCTGATCTGGCAGAATCTTCACCCCCTTTGCACAGTCTTCCTCTCTCTGGTCTATGCCTACTATCAGAATATTATTTAATAATAATATATTCTCTAAAGTACTTTATAGCGACTATAGCGACTTTGCGACTTTGGGGAATATTGCTTGCGACTCTTGCGACTCTTGCGACGATTGGATGGTCGTCAAGTGTAACCCGTTGAAAACATGAAAGACTCTGCAAGGGGTGGTGCCGTTTTTTGCTCTGCGATTCTGTGCGACTGTCTGCGACGATTGCGACGATTGGGAGCGCATACGCTGCAAGCTGTTGATATTGCTGGCACTGGTGGATGTGGCGGGTTGTGCGATGGGGGAGGAAGACTGTGCAGGGAGGCGGTCGTGATACTCACATAACGTGGCGGCGTCGCCCCATTACCGGGCCTTTCGGGGCATTTCCCGCCGCGTCTCCTGGTCGCCATGAGCCGGATTCTCAGGCACAAGACTTGCTAATAATAAGCACATGCCGTGCCCGGTGAATTTAATTCATTGCACCTCGGTCACGGCGGTCATCATGGGGCTGTAACGCCTGCCGGGGCTGGCTATCAGCGTTCACCATGCGGCCAGCTGCCGATGCTTTTGCTTGCTCTGCGAGTTCTTCAGGTGATCGAGCAAACAGCTTTGCCCAAGCCGCTGCGTAACCTTTAGGCACTGATACCGATGGTCGCCGCTTCATGACCGCTCCTTCTTGAGAAGTTCCCGCGCAGCTTTGACGACCGCATTGTACCGGGCTGTATTCCGCCGCTCGTCGCGGGTGTAGTTGCCGTGGATCATGTGAAGCTCAGAAAGCCTCTGCTTACCGGCTTCGGATGGACCCCGGCTGGTGCCGCCGTGCATACGGCACTTTACCTTTCCCTTGACCGCAGGGCTGTTGCATCGCACCCCCGACCGCTTGCTCTTGGCATTGCAGCGCAAACACCTTGCAAGTCCTTCTGGCTGTTTTTCACTCATGACCCGCTTCTCCCTTCCCGGTGATCTGGGCGACCTGAGCGTCGCCGTTGACCATAACGGTCTGGTGCTGCACTACGATTTTCTGAGTACCCTTGTTCCTGTGCCTGTCGAGCAGGTCGGCTAAATCCGCGTAGGTTCGCACCAGCCGGGTCGCGCTGTTCCTTTGGTGCCGTGCTACGTCAGCATGTTGGCCGGGGGCTGTAGAGCGTTGCAGAGTCTCAAGGGCGCATTGCATGGTGCTGACCATCATGGTGCATATCTGGGCTTCCATGCCGTCGCGGGGTTCGAGCATACGAATTTGCTCAAGGGCGATCCTGTACCGCTTTTCTTGGCCGCGGTCATGGATTTGCAGGCTATAGGTCGCCATTGCAATCAGGTCATGCGTCGCCGACCGTGATGGTGTGTGCATGAATCCTTCATCAACCGCCGCCGTAATCATCCCGCCAATATCGCAAGGGGTGTCTGTGATCGTCTTTTTGCGACCCGGTACGACCTGCAACTCGCCGCCGCTGGGTTGGGTGGTGGTGATGTCGATGTTCGCCTGTTTCACTTTGCTTGCCATAAATACCTCGTTTTCGTGCTTGGGGTAGGGATGCCGCACGACCTGCTATTCAAGGCCGTAGCGGGCAGATTTGAGGGGCTGGCGTTCATTCTGGATACCTCCAGCCGTGAATGCGGGTCAGTAGTGCACGGTAGGCTTCAAGGCTGATAGGGACCACGTTCTCGAAGCCGGGTATATCGTCCCAGCCGCGATCCGGGGGCAGGTCGTCCTCGCTCTGGATGGCCTCCCGCTCAAGAGCCGGATATGGGTCCGGCAAATACTTCCGGTAGTAATCACGAAGCGCCACATTACCCTCCTTGCCGTAAAGCCGGATTCAGTGAAACGAAGGAAGACTTGCCGACCTTAGATACGCGGACCCGGTGGCAGGTTGTAAGCTCCTGCAAGGCTTTATCCAGTGCCGATCTTTTGCGGGTATCTGCCGGGCCCTCGCGCATGACGGTCCGGGCTGAAACCGGACCCGGCTGTTGCAATAACCATGCGTCCAGACGTTCCGCCGCGATCTGGTCGGCGGGCTGGGCGATCTCTCCAAGGAAGCGCCGCGCCTCGTACAAGTGCCATGTGACGATGGCCGCCGCCGCCTCCACATGGTCCGCGCCGATCTCGCCGGCGGGTCCGTGCTCGAACAGGTGGAACAGGCAGGCCAACCGCGCCACGTTTTCCGCCGCTTTGCTGGCAGAGTCTTTGTTGTCGCTGAACTCCCGGTCAGGCAATAGCTCGCGCTCGATGCCGTCATGGAAGGTGACCCACGCCGCTTTTCCTGCTGGTGATAGCGGTATGGTTTTAAGGTCGCAGCCGTCGACCAACAACTCGGTCGCGCCGATCATCGCCTTGAGTCGTTCCGTAAACCGAAGGGTCGCGACCGTGGTGGCCATAGATTTATAGAAGCGGGTTCCTTGAGTGGATGTGGGCCAGCTAATCAGGAAACGTGCCGCAAAGCCGGACCCCCGTGCGATGCCTTTTGAGGATTCAAAGAATTGCCGGACCACGCTCTGCTGTACGGCAAGGCCAAGGGTCAGCCGCCCGGTGTTGAGGATGACTGATGCGCCCTCGGTTTTGCGATCCGCCCGGATGGGTTCGCCCGACCATAGTTTATTGAGCACGGAAAGGGAGCCGACCTGATTGTCCTTCCGCATGGAATGGCCGCCGAACACGACCCCAGCTTCCGCGCTGATAATCGCCGCGCTGGGCCAGTTGGAAGCCATCCCCGCGATAAGGGCCTCTGTGGTGGTATCGTCCCAAAGTGCGCGGGGCACGATGACCGGGGCGGGCTTGTTGCGCTCCAGTTCAGTGAGCCTTGATTCAAGCTCTCCGACCGGCTTCCCGGTTTTGGCGTCTGCCCTGATGGATGCGACCACGCCGTCGACCTGAGCTTCCCACGACCGGAGCTTGGCCGCGTGAATCTTCCGCAGCCCCTTTGCGTTCTGTTCTTCCTCCTCCTCATATTTTCGGATGCCTGCAAGGACCGCTGTGTCGATGGCGCTCTTGCGCTCGCCCGATTCAGCGATGGAAAGAAAATACAGAGAACAAGGTCCGGCTAGACCTTTGTCCCGCTGCACGTTTGCCAGCCCTTGCGCCGCCGCTGACAGGGCGCTGAGTACCGAAGCCGCCACCAGTGCGGTCGGTGCCTGAATGAAGCCTTGCACCTCTTGTACAGTCTCTTTGATGGGGTCGGGCAGGGCGTCCAGAGGATAGGGGTCGCCTTCCTCATGTTCGGTGAGGGGTAATGGGTCGTCCCAATCGGGGGCCGCTGCCGCCGCTGCTTCTTCCGGGGATAGTTTGCGGGTGAATGGAAGGGCGCTCATGATGCCCTCCCGACCGGGTAGGTGATCGTTCCGAAGTCTGCAAAGGCTTTTCGGAATCGTTGAGGGCACGCGCCGAGATAGACCACGACCTGACCTTGGAGCGGTGCGCCGGGGTTGCCATCGGGGTCCAGAAAACGGATGCGACCACGTGGGAAACAAGCCGCGCTCGCAGCACTCAAAAGCGTCTGCCCCCACGCGGTTTCTGTGCCATTGTTGACCAGCACGACCGCTTGTTCGATCTCGCCGGATTGGAACTTTCCGACCGCCGCTTCGCAGAAAAGCCGTATCAGCGGTTGTGCATACGGTGGGTTAAGCCAGACCCGCCCATGCCAAAACTGGCTGAGTCCGTCCTGATCTTTGGAGAAGAACGTGGTCGCGCCGACCGTCTGGTTCGCAATCTCGCTGGATGCCGGGTCGCAGTCAATGCCACCCATAGTCTGCCGTGCCGCGTCGAGATAGAGCAGGGGGGTGTACCATTCATTATTGCCGGAATTGTTTGCTACGTGAGCCATTTGTTAGATCCTCCCACGCAGGGCCGCAGCCGCAGTGCGCTTGTCGCCGCCGTGTTGGAGCTTGACGAATAGGTCGAAGGCGTCATGCCAAAAGTGATCGCCGAGTGCGTCGGCATGGTGGCTGAAAGCCTTGCCGTTCTTGACGATGACACCGGCCTGCCCACTGTGAGAGTTTGGAGAGACCCACTTTTTCCCGCGCCGTTTATAGCCGCTGCCTTCGAGAATCTCTTCGACTGGATGCTCCCGGTTAAACGCCTCGATGACAGATTCCCGACCGCTAAGTGGACCGGGCCTGAAAGCCCTTTGCTTGGCCGCTGCTGCATCCTTCTCCGCCCGGAGCACTTCGTAGCGGTCAGCGCCAGCGATGCGCCTAGAAGCCAATCTCCCGCGTTGTGGTAACACTCATAAGCCGCCGCCCGCTCTGCTGGTGCTGCTGGCAGAATCATCATCCGAGCTGGTTCCGCGCATGCCTGGTCGAGCATGGCCGGGTCGATGATGGGCACATACTTCAGTGGCAGAAGATATGCCGCCCGGAGCAGGTCGGGGTCGATACCGCCCTCGATAGGAAGCACGACCCGGATGCGTCGAGCTTCGGGCTTGTCGCTGAAGGTGGTCCATACCGCAAACGCCAGCCCAAGACCCCGCAAATCTTCTGCTATGGCCGCTGGTGCTGGTATCGCGGGTCCGCCCGGTTGGGCTTCAAGGTCGTAGGCCAGCGAGGTCACGGATTGCACGTTTTCCCGATTGCGCCATTGTTTGTCGAAAGTGGCGAATACCGCACCCGGACCGTCCTTCTGGTCGCGGATTTTGGGAGATTCTAAAGCCTTGCAGAATCTTTCCCACGTGGTGTTGACCGGCCTGATGGCGGGCTGGCGGATGGCCTGCACAATGCCGAATTGGAAGGGCTGTTCATTCATCGCCATTCCCCCACAACCGCGCGACCTCGACCCTGATTCCATCAGAGATGAGATGAGCGATAACACAAGCCGCGTCCGTCGCGGTTTCGAGTTGTTGCAGGGCGTCCAGTGCATTTAGCAGGTGCCGGATGGCTTTTATTGATGTATAATTGATGGGCTGATCGTGCTGGGCGTTCTTGTCGGGGGCGTCCATTTTTATTGCCCCGTGTTTGCGCGGGCTTGGGACTCAATCCATGCGTTTAAATCCTTCCCAAGATACAAGACCGAGCGCCCGACCTTAATAAATCTGGGGCCGGTGCCAGCCCATCGTGACCGCTCGAACCAACTTACAGATTTTCTAAGCTTTGGCGCCGCTTCCGCCTGCGTATAGGTCACATTATCTTCGAATACTTGCATTTCCGTTCCCTCTTGAGTCGCTGAATTAAAACCACGACAAAAGAATGGCAGTGCAAATGCCGTTTAACACGGGTGCAAGCGAACGGAATAAAGATGCAAAAAAGCCACCTGTTACAGTGGCTTAGGGGATGCTAATTGTCGTAAAACTGATAGCGCGAGTTTTACTGCTTTTTCGCTTCAATGTATGTGCGACATTCCAGGACTGAAAAGCGATCCTTTACCGAGGTCCACGACATGCCATGCCGCACGGCCAGCCGGTCGGCGATCTGCTTTTGCCCCGGCATCCTGCGGTTGGCTTTGAAAAGCTCTAGCGCGATCTCGTTGGCCTCGTCCTGCCCATTGTCTGCCATCTTGCGCGGTCGCCCGGTGACCACATTGGTCCCCTCGATGGGTTGGTCGTTCCAATACACGGAATCGCTCAAAGCGTCTGCCCATGTTTCGGGTGCCTTCACTCCAGAGGCTTTGATCCATACCCGAAAATCAGCAAGAGATACCATGAGGCCGGTGTCCTCGATCTGCATCAAGCTGCCGGTCACAGGGGCCACTGGTGCCGGTTCAATGCCGAACAGGGGCCAGCGCCGGGTCGGGATGGTGCCGAGGTTGATGCAGCGTCTTAAGTACGCCTCGATTTGAAACCGTGCGGCCAAGGCATCAATGCTGAGGGGGGGGGGGGCCGTAGGTGGGCAGAGGCTGAAAGTGGTTGACGGCTATCGTTGCGGCCAGATCGCAAAGGGCATCCGCAGAGAGCATGCGCTCATAGGTCATTGCGCCACCTCCCGCAACTTCACGACCTCAGCGCCAGCCGTAACCCCTGCTGCTGACAGGATATAGCTCTCGATGCTCTGCACAGGCTTTCTGAGCCGCTCGATGCTGGTCTGGATGTATCCCGCAGTCACGTCGCCGCCGGACCCGCTCTTGTGGTTCACAAGGGCTTTCAGCGCGTAGTACGGCACGTCGACCGCGTCCGCTACGGTGAGGAAGGTCCGCCGCAGGTCATGCTTCTGAATGTCGAGACCGGAAAGCTCCGCCGCCTTGT
>JAJYPA010000477.1 GCA_021795795.1 Pseudomonadota bacterium
GGTGAAGGTCGCCATGGATCGCGGCATTGCCCTGGAGCCGGGCAGTCCGATGGCCCAGGACATCTACGAACGGGCGATGAAGGAGCGCGGGAACCAGCTTGGCCCGTCGAAGGGCTGCACCCTGCCAGGGGCCGCCCCGTATCGGGCGCCGGAGAAGAAGCGGGAAGTGGGCAAAGGCATTGGCCTCTGAGTCCGGCTATCCCTCTGTGCGCTGATCTATACCCTGTTGATGTTCTTGATGACAGGGTGTGGCCATGGATGAACTGGACGAAATCGCACAACTGGAGGCAGCAGGCCAAAAGCTGATGGCAGAACCTGCCCCTCCGCTGCGCAAGCGGGGAGCGGCAGCGTCGCATCGGTCACCTGTGGCGGGGAGCAACCCCTTGCAGGGCGCTAACCCCAAGCAGGCAGAGCGGCAGCCGATTACGGAGGGCGACTCCGCCCATGTCGAAAGCCTGCTCGCGGAGATCCGTGATCGCCTGGATCTCCTGTTGCAGGCGAATGACCCGTCGCAGGGGAGCCTTCCTGAAAACCCGCCGCCCCCCGAAGCGCCGGCGCCGGACCTTACAGCCACTGTCGCCGAAGAGTCCGATGAACTTCGAGAAGTATTCCCGCATGAGGAAGCAGATACCGGACAGGGGGCCAGTCCCTTGCAGGATGCAAACCCGCCGACAGCATCCCCGGCCGCAGTGCAGGAAGTGACCCCAGCCAACATCACGGTCTCTGATTCAGACATGACACGGTTGCTGTCCAGCATCGAGGCCCGGGTGACCCGCCATGCGCTGACCCATCATTCCTCTGTCGTCGTCCTGCTGGGCTGGGCGATGGCGCTTCTGGCAGCGGGTCTGGGCATGGGATATGGCTATATCGTCGCGTCTGGTCGGTATCCATTCTGGGAGCCGACCACCCATAGCGGCGTCCTGCCCAGGATTTCCGCCGCGGTTCTTGGTGCCCCGGTTGGGGTGGTCCTGCTTCCCCTGGCTGGGGCAATCCTCTGGGAGGCGAGCAAGGAAACCAGCAGTGAGAAGCATCAAGCGATATTGAGACTGGCGGCTATCGGGGTATTTATCGCGGGCATCCTGCTCCCGCTCACAACCATGCTATGAAACCCAGAACACCACCGAGCCAAACCCGCTCTGGACGGTTTCTGTCCTCTACCGAAACGCTGGATGATCCACTGTCTCCCGACCGATCTCCGCAGGGGCATAACCGTCCGGTCGCGTCTCGCGTCAACAACAAGGTGCATCGAGCAAGAGGGAAACAGGGATCTGGGGCTGCACGCTCCCTGATCAAGAGCCTGCTTCCTCATGTCGGGAGCAATTTCTACAAGGCCCCGTCGTCCCGAGGACCAGCATTGCAGCAGGCCGGGCGTCGCTGCACGGTAAAGGTGTCCTACGTGCGCAGCAAGGGGCCTGATCAGTGGCAAGCCCATGGCAAGTACCTGAGTCGTGAAGGGGCGCAGCAGGACGGCGAGAAAGGCCAGGGCTTTGACCGGGATTCTGAGAGCGTCAACCTGTCGTCGCGTTTATCTTCCTGGCAGGAAGAGAACGATCCGCACCTGTTCAAGGTCATTCTGGCACCCGAAGACCCACTCCGGCCAGAGGCGTTGCGGGATCTGACGCGCCGATTCAATGCGCGCATCCAGCGACAGATCGGGCGGGATTATGAGTGGGCCGCTATCGACCACCATAACACCAGCCATCCCCATGTGCATTTGCTGATTCGAGGCAAGGGCAAGCTCGAACTGGAGCCGGATCTGATTCGTCGGGGAATGCGTGCCGCCGCGCAGGAGATTCTCACGGAAAACCTGGGCTACCGCAGCGAACGGGAAATCCAGGCGGCGCGGGAGCGGGAGCTGGATCAACGGCGCTTCACCAGTCTCGATCGGGGGATTCTCGACAAGGCGACACCCGCGCCGCAAGGCTATTCACTGGTCGATGAATCGCCTACCCACTTATTGGATGACAAAGAGCGCGAAAACCGCCGACTCCGGCTCGCCCGCCTGGAAAAGCTCGTAGAAATTGGTGTGGCCGACAAGATCGGGCCGAATCTCTGGCGACTGGAGCCGGGTTGGGACAAGGCCCTCAAGGAACTCCAGGTATTGCAGACCCGAACGAAGATGCTGGCCGAAGCGCGGGCCTTGATGACCGAGCCGCGCTGCCCGCCCCAGGTCACCCGTCTGAAGCCTGGAGACCGCCTGGTGGGACGTGTGCTGGGCACGGGGCTGGATGAGCAATTTGACCGAAGCTATCTGCTCATCGAGGGCGTCGATAACCGGGCGCACATCGTCTATCAGACGGGAGCGATAGAGAAAGCCCGTGGACGGCAGGATCTCGGGCTTCGGCATCTCGTCGCCCTCACCGGCCTCGACCGTGGCGTTACCGTCAAGGACTACGGTATAGAGATTCCCGACCAAGGCTGGAAACGGACGGAGATTCCCGAAGTGGCACTGGATGACCAACTGGCGCATGAACGACGGTATCCGCCCAAGGAAATGATGGACCCGACTAGCGGCTTTGCGGCGCAGTGGCACAGACGGCTCCTGGAGCGGCGTAAGCAAAAAGAGAAAGAGCGAGCCCGGGAACAGAGAAATCCTCAACGGGGATCGGAGATCGAATAGCGCTTCGGGTTCGGTTCACCGAGATCCTCAATGTCCACGCAGTGCCATCCCTTATGCGGCACACTAGGCATTGACCACTTGCCTCTTCTATGGGCGACAAACTGCTCTTCGCTAAGCATCGAATATCCCTTTTATACCCCGAGGCAAGTCAGGTCATTCGTTGCCCTCTACAGACGGGTGCATTGCGCTAAGCGCCGTAAGCTTCGCGATATCGCGAGCGATGATCGTTTCCGCGCAAGCGCGGCAGTAGTGGTCCCAGCTTCTTCCGTTTCGCACTTTTAGGCGGATGTCACCCATGGCAATGCGGTGTTTTCCATTGGCTTGGCAATTGTGGGACTTACCGGCCGTGTCAACGCTGACTTGAACGATAAGCGACTTAATTGCCATTGAACACCTCGCGAACAGCACCGGAGACAATAGTGGCAAAGCTGGCATCGATTTGATCGAGTTCCGGGCGGGTGAACTCATGACGCTGCCCACTTGTTTTGCCCACTGTCGCGTTCACGTGACTCTGAATCGCCGCCATCATGATGACTAGGTTGCTACGCCCAAGAAACTTCCGGTCAAGCTCATGACCCTCCGGATTGACTTTGCATTCGGAAAGGATGCGTGCAGCTTCTGTACGCACCCGCATGTTCACGCCGCTACGCAGAGCCTGACGCTGCGCCACCTTGGTCGTGGGGACAGGTTGCAGAGTCTGCTTGGCAGGATCGAAATCGCCTGCGATCAGACCGCGCTCCTGTAGGAGTCGGATTGCTTCAGCTTCGTCTTGCTCCAAGAGCTGAATTTCTTCCAATTGAACTTCGGACTGCGCCCGCACTTCCATTTCGTCGCCCGTGCGTGGTACGGGAATAACTTCGCGCTCACCATACGGATCTCCAGGATCAATGCCTTCGAGTGGCAGAAGTTGATCGAAGTAGGCTTGGTCCGCTTCGCTGTACTGCTGGAAGTCGCCCCATTGCCGCGCAATGTTGGCACCGGCATGAAATACGACAACACCTTGATTCAAGACGTGGCCTGGCGCGTTTTGCTGTATCACGCGCATGATGCGGCCGACGAATTGGACGAATGGCGAGAGGTTGCTGAAGATGCTGAACACGGCTGCGACCGCCAGTAGCGGATGATCAAAACCCTCACCCAGCTTGCGTACCTGCACGATGACATCAAGTTGGTGGGCTTCGAGTTGCTGCATAATTCGCTGATTGGCGCCGCCGTCCTCACGGGAATGCACATAGCCGGCGCGACGATTACGTGCGGTGTACGCCTCGACGATCTGTCTACAGTGCTCAAAATTTAGGGCGGACGCAATAATCTTTAGTCGGCACTCGCCAGTCTCTGCGCGCAGCCGATCAAGCTCACGGATCGACGCGTCGACGATCGTGTTCAGCGTTTCGGTCGAGGTAACGATGCTGCGCCGGAAATCGGCATCGGTCTCGCCGAGTCGACGTACCTCGGCAAGGCTGACCTCGATTTCCTGTGTGTTGTCACGACGGACGTAACGCAAGGTGCGCGGGTTAAGTTGCACCGCTTTCAGCCGCTTTACATAGCCTTCCTGAATTGCTCGGAAGACGGGGTAGGAGTAGAGAACTCGCCCTGCCATGACTTGTCCGTCCGCCCGCATGGGGGTGGCACTAAAGTTGACGATCCGCGCATTGGGAAAGTGCGTCTTCAGTGTCTCCCAACTTTCCGCTACGCTGTGGTGGCCTTCATCAAATAGGATCAAATCGAAGTAATCAGGGGGAAGAGTCTGCAACCAACGATTGGCCTCGCCCTGCAACTGCTGAATGTTTGTTATGACGACCTGTGCTTCGTCCAAATCGGCGCGGTTCGCCGTAATGCCGCGAATTTCAACAGGTTCAGGATATGGGGGAGCGGTTAGCACCTGGCACTTCTGATAGAACATGCTCGAATTGCTGGGATTGAAATCTGCCGCAAGCTGACTGGAGATGGAAACGCCGGGAGCAACGACGAGCGTACGATTTGAGCGAAAGGCGAACGGCGCCAGCGTGATGGTGCCCGACTTGCCGCAGCCGACCGGAAGAACGATACCCACTTCGCGCTCGGTTTCTTCTGGGTTGCTTGCATAGTTGACCAACGATTGGAAGGCCTCACGCTGGGGAGTGCGGATATGTCGATTTCCCCCGACGTTGGGCTGTCTATTTTGAAATGGGTTGGCCATATCTTTCCTTGTGTTATGTGTGATCCGCGCATTGCAGCCGGCAATGGAGTATGGGCTAAGGAACTGCTGCAGCGCCGAGTTCAGTGCTTTTTGTCTTTCGGCGGATTAGGATCGTTGGAGATGAAGAATTTATAGTCGCAGCGGTAGTGATCAGCGATGATCAGGACCTCGTCGCCGGTCGGCCAGAGTGCGCCATTTTCGATGCCCGACAGGCGCCCAGAATCGATCCCCGTGGCAGCCGTTTAGTCTTCAATGGATCGTCCATCTGTAGACGATAAGCCGAGAGCTTGAAGCCTAAGGCCTTAAGGTCAATTCGCATAATATGACATTATAGATTGCAAGGGCGCCTGGGACAACAGGACAGGGTATCCGTCCGCCAATCTGCCGCACCCTGGGGCAGCTATCGTCTCCGCGCCCGATCTATACCCCAATGGAATAATAGCGATAGGGATAGATTCATGGCACTGCCAATCACTGTAAAAATCAAACTCACAGGCAGCTACGCAGACAAGGTGCGGGTGGCGAGCGCATCTCGGCGCATGTCTTTGGCAGCACTGACCGCCGAGTATGCCATGCGCGGGCTCGACGCGGAGGCGGAAGATGGCAGCGAACTGGCCGGCTTTGAGCGTCGGATTGCGGCAACCATATTGGCGTCCAGAAGTGACCTTGAAGCCGTACAGGCCGAGCTCGACACTGTGGCCGCGATGCTCGACACCTTCGTCAAGCTCATGCTGGTTCACCTGCCGGAACCGGGCACGGAGAAGGAAGCGACCCAAGCGTCAGCGCTGGCTCGGTATGAGCGATTCATCCAGCAGGTCGGCATGGCCTTTGAAGGCGACCGACCCCAGGCCCTCAAAAAAATCGGCGAGCTGATTCAAAAACGGATTGAGACAGCGGAGAAAAATCAGTGAACATCCACGCTCACGACCAGCAGGAGCATCAGGCCCATGCCCGCCGGATCGAGCAGATGCGGCGGATTCTCGGTACAGAGATCGCCTCCCTCTTCGATGACACGGGTGTCGTCGAGATCATGGCCAACCCCGACGGACGGGTCTTCGTTGAGCGCCTGGGGTCGGGTATCTCCCCCCTGGGCGTGATCGATGCGAGCCGTGTCCAGTCCCTGTTAGGGCTCATGGCCGACTACCTGCATACCACGGTGAGCCGTGACCGGCCCATCGTCGAGGGGGCCATGCCCATCGAGTTCCTGCGCAGCCGCTTTGCCGGTGCGATTCCACCCATGGTGGAGGGTGCTTCTTTCAGTATCCGCCTGCCAGCCCGTTCGGTGTACACCCTCGATCAGTACGTTGAGGCGGGCATCATCACGGCGGCGCAGTTGGACACCCTCTCCGATGCCGTGCTCTCCCGCAAGAATATCCTGGTGAGCGGTGGCACGGGATCTGGCAAGACCACCCTGTCCAACGCCATCATCGACCGGATCTCCAGGCTGTCAGATATCGGTACCCGCATTGTGATTATCGAAGATACCCGGGAGCTCCAATGCACCGCTCCCAATGTGGTCCAGTTCCTGACCGACGATGATGCGGGCATCGACATGACGCGCCTCTTAAAGCTCACGCTGCGCTATCGGCCCGACCGCATACTGGTGGGCGAGGTCCGCGACA
>JAJYPA010000478.1 GCA_021795795.1 Pseudomonadota bacterium
GTCCCGCCCGGAGTGCTCGCCGCCGACGACGACCACCCGCCCAGACTTGATGGTTCGGCCAAACCATGTCGGACTGCCTCCAGCAATATGAACGGCGAGGCTGTAGATCAGCGAACTTTTGCCCGCGTTCGGGGGGCCGAATACATCACCGGCGACCCCGGCGGGCAGTATCCCCTCCACCAGCCAGTCCACAGGCGGTGGCAGGTCGGCAAAGTCGGCCCAGTCGATTAACTGGACGGTGGGGTTCCTGGTTTTGGTGTGCAGCGTGGTCATGGCCGTGCTCCCTGAAGAGTGGATCTGCCATCTGTGCGGACTTGAAAGACCTGATGCGGGTTTTGCAGCGCCGGAGACTTTAGCCAACCAACTTGGCCGGTGACGCTGTTTTCAGCGATGGCCGTGCGACCATCGTTGGTAGTACCATTGCGATGATGGGAAAAGAGAGGACCGTTTGGTTTTCTTTCTCCGCCGCTGTGAGCGCGGGATTGATGTTACGATGGTGCGAACATCAGCCGGATCGGATTGACCTTGGGTGCTCATCGAGGTGAGGGAAAGAAAATAACGGTTTCCAGAGGGCCGGTTCCGCGCTCCAATTTTGCTCCACTGACTTTGTGTTTGTCCGTGTTTCAGCGTGTATGGGCGTGTATTAAATATCAATATTTACAATCGGTTACGACGTAGTGCATTGATTGGAAAAGAGATAAAATCTGCCTCCGAAGCCGAAGGTCACTGGTTCGACTCCAGTACTGCGCACCATAATTAAGTTAAAGGTCTGAGTATCGTGCCTGGGTTTTTGGTTGCCATCCGGCTTAAATGCTCTACTGAGGTCAATTTTCGGCGCTTTTGTGCAACGCATTGTTAGCCGCTAAAATGTAATGACCTTGTCACTATCGGTGACCCAATCCGCTAATTCTGACATCGTGGACTTTTCCGCTCCCTCAAAATAGGGATGATTCTTGTAGATGCCACAACGTGCCATACACGTTCCACAAACCTTGACCAAAGCGCCTTGTGCAATGAGCTCCTTGAGCATCTTGGACAAATCCTGGTCGTATCCTTCTGGTGGTTTGCAGACATCACGAGCCATGTCGACGGAATCATTCATCAGGAACACTCTTACTTCTTGGCCTGCCTCCAGGAGTTTTCCGGCAAGACGCAAACCATTCCAAGTTACGTCAGTGTTGTCATAAGGCTCACGGTTGAAAATTATCAGCGCTTTCATTTTCTCTCCACAGCTTTGATCGGTGGATATATACTCATGTCACACACAACTTAAAATATTAAAGCATATTAACATTCATAAAACCAATGATGCAACTCAATTGGAGGTCGGCATGCCCAACAAGGATCGAATGAACAGTCGACAGGGAGTCCGTCCGTCATGGATAGCAGCCCCCTGGAATCCGGGTAGAACGCCAAAGATGCTATAGGTCTTGGATCCTTGATCGAGATCAAGGATTACTCTGACCGCGACAGGCACCATTCACCGACGTACACCACAACTTCAGGAGACGCCCATTATGTTTTGCTATCAATGCGAACAAACCACACGTACCCCCGCCGGAATAGGCTGTACCAGTGCGCCGGGAACGTGCGGCAAGGACGAGGCCACAGCCGGTCTGCAGGATATTCTCACGCACCTTATTAAGGGCATTGCCCAGTATGCGCGCCGGGCGCGGGCGATGGGTATTGTCGACAGGCATACGGACGACTTCATTTTTTATGGTCTTTTCACCACGCTAACCAATGTGGACTTCACTGCTACACGTTTTGTCCACCTGATCCAGGAGGCCACCAAAAGGCGTGAGCGAATCAAATTATTGTACGAGGAAGCGGCGCGAGAGCAGGGCAAGACTCCCGAAATTTTGTCCGGTCCAGCCGCCTTTCAACCCGCCGATGGTCTGGAACAACTGCTGCGTCAAGCCCCTGGCGTCGCCATAAATGCTGGCGCCGAGCATCTCGGATCAGATGTAATCGGTGCTCGTGCCCTCATCCTCTATGGCATGAAAGGCGTAGCCGCTTACGCTCAACACGCCCGTGTTCTGGGTTATCAGAGTGACGAAGTCGACGCCCAGGCGGAGGAAATCCTGGATTACTTGGCAAGTAATCCAACGGACATCGATGCAATGTTGGAAGAATCGTTGGAAGTTGGCCGTTTGAACCTGAAGGTGATGGAATTACTTGACGCGGCCAACACCGGCAGTTTTGGAGCGCAGGAAATCACCTCTGTGCGCATCTCCCCGATCAAAGGGAAGGCAATTCTGGTCAGCGGTCATGATCTCCATGATCTGAAGCAAATCCTGGAGCAGACCAAGGATCAGGGGATAAATGTGTACACCCATGGCGAGATGCTGCCAGCCAACGCCTATCCCACGCTCAAGGCATACCCTCATCTGGCAGGGAATCTAGGGGGAGCATGGCAGGATCAGCAGCGCGAATTTGCAGATTTCCCTGGACCCATTGTCATGACTTCCAACTGCATCATTGAGCCGGGCAAAAGTTATAAGAATCGCATTTTTACCCTTGGCCCAGTGGGTTGGCCCGGTGTCCGCCATATTGACAATGGGGATTTCACGCCTGTTATCCAGGCCGCCAAGGCCTTGCCGGGATTCGCTGCCGATGCAGAAGATCAACGGATCACCATCGGTTTTGGACATCACACCCTCTTGGGCGTGGCTGACAAAATCGTAGATGCAGTAAAGTCCGGAGACATTCGCCACTTCTTCCTCGTCGGTGGTTGCGACGGTGTTTCTCCGGCGCGCAACTATTTCACGGAGGTAGCGGACAATGCCCCCGCCGACTCGGTAGTAATGACCTTGGGTTGCGGTAAGTATCGATTCAATAAGCATGAATTCGGAGATATCGGAGGCATTCCCCGCCTGCTGGATATCGGCCAATGCAATGATGCCCACTCCGCCATCCGGGTAGCGAGTGCCCTGGCCGAAGCCTTCAATTGTGGAGTCAATGACCTGCCGTTGTCGATCATGCTTTCCTGGTTTGAACAAAAGGCTACCGCCATTCATCTTTCCCTACTGGCTTTGGGTATCAAGGGGATCAAGCTAGGGCCAACCCTGCCAGCCTATCTCACACCAACTCTGGTGCAAAAGCTCCAATCACGTTTCGACCTTGATCTCGATCTTATTGGCGAGGCGCAAGCGGATTTGCAGGCGGCCCTGACGCATACAGCATAGCACAATGGATCGCCGCTTCGTTCCGCACGGACGATGCGGCATAAGGATGAGCACATCATGACCAACTACGATATCACTATCCATACCCGTGATAGGCAACGGGTGTCCTTCGTCTGTTCTGAGGCGGAAGATTTACTCTCCGCTGCGGACCGGGAAAGCATCCTGCTTCCTTCCCAATGCCGGAAAGGGACCTGTGGAGCTTGCGTGGCCACGGTCACCGCGGGTTCTTATCGCCTGGGAGAAGTGAGTATGGAAGCACTGCCAGAAAATGCGCAGGCGCGAGGCGATGTACTTCTGTGCCGTACCTATCCGCGAGCGGATCTGATTCTGGAGGCGCCCTATGACTACGACTACATCCGTTTCGAGCGCATTCCGGAGCGCGAGGCCGAAGTGATTGAAGTCACTATGGTGGCTATCGGTACGAGACGACTGTTGTTACGTCTGCAACCCGATGCGCAGGGGGGAGCTGCGGAATTCGAAGCCGGGCAATTTATGGAAATCCAGGTGCCGGGTAGCGGTGCGCGTCGCGCCTATTCGCTGGCCAATAACACCAACTGGAATGGCGACCTGGAATTTTTCATCACGCTGCGCCCTGGCGGTGCCTTCTCTACCTATCTGGAATCCGCCCTGGTGGGCGATCGCCTGAACATACGTGGACCACTTGGAACCTTTACCCTGAGAGAAAATGGCCTGCGGCCACGGTGGTTCGTTGGTGGCGGGACAGGTCTGGTGCCGCTACTGTCGATGCTGCGCCGCATGGCAGATTGGGGAGAAATGCTTCCGGCACGGCTATACTTCGGCGCGAGATATGAAGACGAACTCTTCTGTCAGGAAGAAATCCGCCAGATCCAGGATAAACTTCCCCAACTGCAGGTTAAGATATGCCTTTCACGTCCTGGAAATGAATGGGCGGGTTATCGAGGCAGCATAATGGATGCCTTGCGCGATGACTTGGGAAGCCTTGCGGTTTCACCGGACCTGTATGTTTGCGGATCAACACGACTGGTCCAGGGGGTGACGGAATTGGCTCTGAGCCAGGGGTTACCGGATTCCAGTTTGCGGTTTGAACGATTTTTGTCTGCATAGTGCAGTGTCTATGCCTCGGAATTCCAGGTGACGTGATTGCCCGCAGCGAAATGTTTTTTCTAGGACCAAAAAATTGGGGTCCTCGTCGGTGTACTTGCAGAGAATGCAGGATTCCGTCACCACATGCGTCATGGTTGCTCCTCTGTGCGGCGTACCCGCCGCGGCCAATGATCATGAATACTGAACACGAGGTGCAGTAGCCATAAAAACAGCAGAATCCCCGCGATGGTGCGATGCCAGGGGAGGAGTCCGCCATGATTCTGCCATAGCAGGATACCGATGCACGCAGTGATGCTGGCAAAAATGAGGAAAAGACCCTCCACCAGGGCATCAAGACCATCACGAAGTGCTTTGGACGCCCCAGACTCCCGGTTTAACTGCAGGCGCAGTTGATGCCGAGATTCCACGGAGAGCAGAAAAATGCGCGCCGCCGTCTGCCGCCCCGGCGTATTGCCCAGCAACCAAACCCATTCCCCCGCGAGAAAGCATACCGCAGCTAGGCCATCGGCGATATGAAATGCGTAAACCGAGGCATCTCCCATGGCGAGCAAGAAACCGGAGATCAATTGCAGGGTAACCGTCAGTACCAAACCCAACAACACGAACAGCGCCCAGCGCGCCCGGCAGGATGTAGCCATTTTACTGTGCCTGACGTCGCCGCGCCATGGTCGCGCCTATGCTCGCCCGCTTTCCCGTACCTAGCATACCTTCGGCGATGGGGAGTATTTCTCCATGCCCGAGGATGCGCTCATGGCAGGCACGCAGCAGGCCAATCGGGTCATCGAAGGTGGGGGCTGGTTCCCCCAGGAGGTTCATGACGGATCTCCACCTGCCGTATTCACGGTAAAACGTATCCGGATTTCGTGCGGATCACGGACTTCGTAGGCAATGGCGACTTTATCGCCGTAGCGGGTGCGGAGTTGTTCCAAAAGGGGCAACGGATCATGGTCGTTGACAAAAAGCATCGCTTCGCCTGCCGAAAGCGCATCCAGCGCCCCGAAGATGGCGGCGTGCCGAAAGCGTTTGGCAATTCCGCGCGCGTCGAAGGGATAGACGGCATCGCTGCGTAAGTGCTGATGATGTAGCTGTTCTTTCATGGGAGATATCCTCGAATCGTGAATACGACAGCCCATGGTTGTTCATCTCAGTCAGTTATTCCTTGATCTGCGTCAAGGGCTCATTAAAAGCATTGCTTTGTTCCCCAGATTCTTGCTGATTGACCCCGTTCCAAGCGGAAAACACCGTATAGACTTTACTATACCGTAACAGGTGACTGTGTTCCTGAGTGGGCAGGAGTTCGCCCATGCCATAGGCGCCTAGCGTGGGGAGTTGTGGAAAACGCTCTCGCCAGAGGGCCAAATCACGGTCTTCGCCACCAAAGAAGGCAACATCCCGCCCGATAGAACTGGAAATCCAGGCGAAGGCCGGGGACGGCGCATTCGTCGCCAGGGTTTCCAAGGCAATGCGGGTGTCACGCTCCGCAGAAGATGGGTCGCGGAGGGTAAGAAACGCACGGGATTCCTCCTCCAGCGCCCGCTCCAGCCAGAGCCCGCTGCGATTGATATCGGTAGCCCGGATGTGCAGCAAGCTGGGTGGCGTATCTGGATGGGTGTCCTTCCTGACTTCGCCGATGAGTAAACGCTCCAGGGGCAGGCGAGCCTCCTGGCGGATACTGAAGGGGATGTTCTGGGCCAGCATGGGTAAGGCCAGATAACGCTCCAGTTGCAACAGCAGGTTGCCTTCCTGACGGGTAACAGGAAGTATTGCGCTCAAGGGCCGCAGCCCTGCCGACCAGGCAGAGTGCTGCGCAGATATTCCCCGAAAACACAGTTCTACAGGTTCGCGTCGGGCACTGGCATGCAGCCAGAAGCACCCGGTACGACTGCTCACGCTGCCGAAACCGGCGGACTGGCCAAGCCAGTGCGGCGTCGTTTGATCCGGACGCGCCCAGCGCAGACGTGGCATGCCCGGCCCCTGACCGCTGCGGCTGAGCCCCAGGGGTGAGGCGAGCAGCAGCACGGCGCAAGCGGGATCCCCCAGTGCCTGACCGGCGTCGGTGAAAACGCCGGGGAAAGTCGCTGCCGCGATCTGCAGACACGCCAACTGCCGCATCTGTGCCTGCA
>JAJYPA010000479.1 GCA_021795795.1 Pseudomonadota bacterium
ATAGCCCTGGCGCTGGCGGGTAACGGGATTTTGTGGATGCACTTGTTCACCAATGAGAAAACGGCGTCGATCAAGCCTACGCTGCACGTGGTCGGGTTGAGCCTGCTGCTGACGGTTATTGGAATCGTTTTCGCCATGTTGACTGCGGCGTCCATGCGTTTTCTGGGTGGCGGCGAAAAGTCCATGATCTGGCATGCCTTTCATAGGGGTGGACGGATACATATTCTGGTTGGCTTGTTCGTGGCCTACTTGGTATTTTCGTGGTATGGAAGTGCGGCGATGATAATGGGGTTGTTTACGACACTCTCCATTCACAGCGTGTATGTGGCCACTCCACTATCAGCGTTCGCTGTCACTTTGCTTTTAGTCATGCGTAGTCGTTGGACCCAGACTGCGACGTCCTGGAGATCAGTGTTGACTTTGGTTCCGTTGGTCACCCTGATAGCCTATGCGGTCCAACTCTATCTCAAAAGTACACTGGATGGGGCGATATTGCCTTTGGCTGGACTGGTTCTGTCGCTATCGCCGCTGGTGTATATCAACATCAGCGAGCGCTGGAGAAATGCCGGGGAGTTTTTCTACGGACTGTTGTTGTTTGGGGGATTCGGCGCCAGCGGTGTTATGCTCATGCCGCACATGCTGGCTACCGGTCAGATGGGTACCCATCCATTGCAGGGGATGGAAATTGCTGTTCCAGTGCTACTCATAACCGGGGCCACCCTGTTTATCATGTCTTTTATATTTTCCCTGCCATTCCGGCAGAGATTCGTGAAGGCGCAGAGCGGGGCACAAGGCAACACGGTCACGGCCGATCCAGAGTTCATCGAGCAGTTCACCAGTCGAAAGAGTACGGTGGACTTTTCACGGATAGCTGGTATGGCTGGCATGAAAGATAAACTGCTTACCGCGGCGAAGGAAGCCAAGTCCGGTGGGCGTAACGGGATATTACTCTATGGGGAGCCGGGCAACGGGAAAACGCTTTTTGCGGAAGCATTGGCTGGCGAAATCGGCTTGCCGCTGGTCAAGGTGTCCATCGCTCAGATCAAGAGCCGTTGGGTGGGGGAAACCACCCAGAAGCTGATGGGCGCCTTCGCCTTCGCAAAAAGAAAGCCTTGCGTCTTGTTCTTCGATGAGATCGAGGCCATCGTTCCGCCGCGCGATCGCATTTCAGATCCTTCTTCTGAAGACGCCAAGATAACGGCCGCATTTCTGACCGCATTGGACGATCTGCGTGCGACGACGAAAGTGGTGATATTAGGGGCCACCAATTATCTGGACAGGGTGGATCCCGCTGGTATTCGCGAGGGTCGCTTCGACTGGAAAATCGAGGTTCCGCCGCCGGACCAGGCGGCGCGGCGGCATATTCTGTCAAGCGCTTTGCACAATGAAACGATTGGGTTGTCTGTTCTGGACGCTGCGGCGAAAAGATTACGCGGGTATAGTGCGGCAAAAGTTCGAGCAGTCAGTGAGCAGGTGGCTCGCACGACGGAAGGTGCGCAGGAGCTTACGCTGGAGAGTTTTGTTCGTGCGCAGAAAGCCTTGGCTGGATCCTCCGGGCATGGGGTGGGAGAGGATGCCCCTGGGTTGGACGATCTGATTTTGCAGGAATCCGTGCGCGTGCATTTGCGTTCGCTTATGGGGCGCATGCTGGACCCTGCTGGAGCGCAAGAGAAGGGGGCGACCGTGCCGTCCGGGGTGATTTTCTACGGGGACCCGGGCAACGGCAAGACCATGGCGGCGCGCGCCTTGGCTAAAGAAACCGGGTGGAGTTTTCTGAACGTCACCGGCGCGGATGTCGCTAAAGAGGACGGCGTCAAGAATCTGCTGAAGAGGGCGAACGAAATCAGGCCATGCATCGTCTTTCTGGATGAAGCGGATGGCGTCCTGGCCAACCGGGATTCCTGGCAAGCCAAGGCGGACGCCATCAATGGGTTGTTGACAGCGATGGACGGTTCCGGCGGGCGCATGAGTGATATTCTTTGGGTCGCCGCGACGAACCGTATTGAGGCGATAGACCCGGCCATGCTGCGTGGTGGACGATTTAGCGAAAAGATTCGCTTTCCCAACCCAGACCAAGACATGATGGAGTCAGCCATTACGGTTTGGTTGGAAGCGCTGAAGATCCCGGTATCCTGTACAGTGCAGGAAGTGGCCGACATGCTGCTTGGGCTATCTTTTGCGTCGGCGCGTGAGGCCATACAGAGCGCGGTGAATCATGTGGTGGGTACCAATGGTGAGTCGCTGGCTGTGGCAGACATTGTTCGGGCTAAAGAGTTGATTGAGGTCTCGTAACGGAAAGAGAGTTGCAATCTTCTACTGATCACGTCGAGATTATTCGAGCCATATCACTAAATAAGGCCGCTCTGATGTTGATATTGTTGGCCATGATGGATTGCTGCTACTATCGTTCCCGCAAAATCTCATGGCGGGGGACATCAATGTCATTTTCCGGAGAAACCATATTTATACAACTGATTCCCTTGCTTGTCATCGCCCTGCTTGTATACCTGGTTGTTCGCAGGGGTGGCCACAGAACAAGGTTTGTTTCCAACAAGAACACCACCACTGCGGATCTCACTGGAAACTACGGATGGGTTCAACGCGAGGAAAACATGACGGGAACACGCTCAACAAAGATAATGCTGGCCATTTTTTGGGTCATCGTTTTCTTGGAAATACCTGGAGGGCTTGCTCTCGCATTAACAGGGTTAAAAAGTGTCACGCGAATAATTCCAGTCACCATGCTTCTCTTGATTTGGTGGATGTGTTATCTCGGGCTGAAGCAGATTAGGGAGAAGATTGACCGGGCTACCGAAAAAGTACCATTCATTTTCAAAACAGAGGCAATTACTGGAATCCTGATTGCTCTGTTCGCTGGTCCAATGATACTGCTCTTCTTTGGTGTGCAACGTGTATTTTCCAAGCTATGGGTGGCACTTTCCCATTCCGGTGGCACACGGCTGCGCGCGGCGAGAATTCGTCCGGCACAAATCGATTGGCCTTCTGCATCGATCATCCCTTTGTATGATCTGAGAGCCAGGCTTCAGCATTGGCTGATGTTGGTAAAAACTAAGCCGATCCAAGAGGACGAAGTAAAAAAAGCAGGAGAGGAAGGTGAACGCAAGGTTCTGGCGCTTATGGACGGGCATCGAGGATTGAAGGATGCGCATTTTTATGCTGGCCGCCGGGTTCCAAAAACAAAATCCCATCCATTGATCCCAAGCCGCCGAAGCGAGATTGATCTCATCATACTCACGCCAAAGGCTGTTCACGTGATTGAGGTGAAAAATTGGTCCGGGGAAATTCGGCAAAATGAGGAAGATCCTCATCAATGGATTCGGCGTCGGCGCAATAGAGATGCGCAAGGCATTCGTAGCGTGGTTGAGGTCAACCAGGCGAAAGCATGGTCATTAGGTAATTACCTGGGAAGCAAAGGGGTTGCCGTTGGCCCTGAGCACATTCGTACTCATGTTTTCTTCACTAACACAAATTTACAAATGGACAGAGCCATTGAAGAAATGCCCGATGTCGTGTCTGTTCATCACATTAGCGGATTCTTGGCCGGGCTTGGGACAAAGACGCTTGACCGCATAATTCTTAGAATGGCGAAGCTCGTTCTCGACCAGGAAAGCGCGGATATGGTTCGGCAAGGATTGGCTGGTGCCATGCCACAATCAATATACGACCAGATACTCAATGAATTTGATCAACTGCACACATGGGATCGGTTGCACTTTCATGGAGGCGCTGTGGAAACTGGTGATCTTCTGTGGGTGAAGAGCCACGGGCACTCCCTCAAGTCGGACGATCTTCAGCCCGGAGAACAGATCAGGTTACAATGGCAGCGCGGTCGCATCCTGTCGCTGTTAAAGGCAGTTACGGGGAAGCATCTAGGTCACATTATTACAGCGAAGCAAAAAGTTGCCGTAGACATGGACGGGCAGGTTTTCTTTCATTTCGCAGGGCAGCCAGAGCCTGCCATCATCCCTGTGACATCGGTGGACATTATTGAGCGTGGATGATCGTAGTGATAGTGTCAAACCGCTTGTCGGCATCTGCAAGACCCGTGATATTTAGAAAATACTGAGTGGCGTAATCAGCGTGTTACAATACCCACTTGATAACTAACTATGAGGGACATTCATGAACCATAATCTGAAAACAGCCGCCGCTGTCATCTTTATGGGATCCGCTGCCATGCTGGCCGGATGTTCACAAAATACCGGACCTGAAGGAAAACAAAGCACCGCGTGGTACGCAAAACATACCGCTGCTGATCACAAAGAACTTAAGTGGTGCAACAAACAGCATCAGTCGTTCAAATGGCTTGAAACTCAGACTGGTCGTGCATGCACCCATGCTGCAGATGGTCGGGCTGTCAGGGAACATCAGGATGGTACGCTGGGGCTTGCGAGATAGGTTCTCAAAACAATATGGCGATGCCAAACCCAAAAAGAGCCGCCATGGACAGCATAAAGACCGCCACCAACTCAGGCGCGTCCTGAGCCAGGGTGCCAATGTTCCAGATCATCAGCCCAATAAATGATTTTCCATTGTTGTCATCCATGACGGCCAGGCTTCGTACCTCACGAGGCATAGACCGTCTAATTTCAAGTTGCGTCAATACCGCCTGCACGGTAGATCTCGTATTAGATACGTCAGGCATCATGCTAGTCCTTTTGTGCCGACCTTTTTCGCCAGTTTTGCAGCACCACCGCCTGCATCCAGTCCGGACAGATTGACGCTACCGGCCATGGCATGGGCGAACGATGGCACCATGAACATAGCGAGTACCCCGACTAATTCAAACATCAACAATTCGTAGGCCATGCCGATGTTGACCGTCTGTCCCTGCAGTGTCGTCCCCATCACCACCATGTTATTGGCGAAGGTGAGCATGCCAGTGCCAATCAGTGATGCCACCACTACGGCGGCGAGGTAATAGATTCCGCTCATGATCAGGAACTTGAGCCACCCTTCAAAAAGAAATCTGGTGATGGGTAAGACCAGAAATGGGATAAATACAGGACCCACTGCTATAGCTACGGCAATCACGATCTGGAAAGTGATAAACAGCATGCCGAACAAAAAAGCGATAATCATCATTAGTAGGATAATCGGAACAACCATCCCTACGTTCTGAAAGGCCCTGTATAATGTTGTAAAAAATATTCCAATATTTTCAGGGATGTTTCCGAATGTCATTGAATGGAAATGCGGATCCAGTGAGTTGATCATGGCGGTTTCTATACTGCCCAATGTGGAAAACATCTGATAAACCACGCTGAAGCCGCTTCCGGGCGTGGTGCCGGTCAGCACTCCGGCAGCATAGATAAACCCGTCCACCACATCCGTTGAAAATGCGGCATAATATTCCAGCATGGCTAATGTTATACCGATGTACATCGCTAGAATGAACAAGGGGCGCAGGCCCATATGCCAGACATCAGCCTGGGATAGCATGATCATGATTCCAAGCCAGGTGAACCCAAGACCACCCAGAATTCCAGTGAGCTCCACGGCATTCGGGACGAAGCGGTTCGCCATAGTGATACCGGTTTGTTGCATCACATGGATTATCGACGCGTATTTTGTATAATTAATAGGGTGGTTGCTGTTGCCCACAATGATATCACCCGTGGCCGTATTGGCTGTCGGTGGTGCATTTTGCGCGTTTATCGCCGTTTGGGTGACCGCCGGGTTTTGTCCGGTTACCGATGCCTCCGCAGTCCCGGTAACGGTATATGCCATAATGAACAGTAGTAACAATACAGCCGTTTTGAGATATTTGTTTATTATGGGCATGTGAGTAGCGACCCCCCATTCATGATGCATGATTGCTGCGATTTGATGCCCGCATCGGCCTGCTGGGCGTAAATTTTTGACTGGGCGTTGGAGCTTGCCATGCTTGCCGTTACCTGATCCATATAATTATTCCCCGCCTGTTCTCCATAATTGAGTGCATTGGCGGCGGAGATATTTGTCGCCGTAGCCATATTTTTCGCCAGTTGCGCCTGCTGAATATCCGCCAGCATCTGCTGGTTCTGCTGCTCCAGTGTGGTCATCTGCGCGGAAAGCTCCTGAAAGCCCTGTACATTGCCGCCAATGCCGGGAGCAATGGCTTGTTGCTGCTGTATCGCACTCCAAGTGGGGGCCAATGCCTGCATGGAATGGACCATGTCATTGATCTGCGCTTGATTTTGTTGTGCCTGGGCGCTTTGCGACTGATATACGGCGGCAGCGTAGTTTTCCGGAGAGAGTGCCGAGTTCAGAATATACATATTTTGTTGCGCCAAGCCGCTCTGAATATTGTTCAGATTGCCGTAAAGGTTCTGGTATTCATTCATCAGCCCTGTAGCCTGCTGGTAGTCGTACATGGCCTGCTGATAGGGCAT
>JAJYPA010000480.1 GCA_021795795.1 Pseudomonadota bacterium
AAATGCCCAAGGCAAGCAAAGAGATTCTTCCAGTTGAAATAGGCATGGCACATTTCTCCGTGTTTTCATCATCCATGAATATGCAAATATGCATTGTTGTGAGGAGGTTATCAACGAACATGTCGCGTCAGACTCAGGCTATTGGCTGGATTTTCTATATCAGACGGAATACTCCAATTTGTCTGCTAGGCCTCGGCAAGTCTATCGATGATGTACTGATTCTCCTGATCCAGACAACGCGGCCTGACGTGCCATGATCTGACAAAAAGTTGAGGCTGATCATTCCGGGAGTTGTCGGCTGCCCACTCTGTCGTACCGTTGCCATGGTGATATTTCATGTTGGCATCCCGTGATGAGAAAATCATAGTACAGTTCAGTCAGCCAAGCCATCCATTACTCAATCGGTTCCAAGGTCCCTGCTGACAACCCAATGTCCGCTATCAGTCTGCTGCCGACCACCAGGTCTCAGCGGCGGCAGGGCAGCGGAACCAGTCGTTCACATCCAGACTGGGAACGGGTATTATCTGCCAGTCTCGCTTGAGCGCAGGGTTATACAGATTATTCACGGACCAACCTGCTTACACGCTCGTAGAGCTGCGAAACCAATGTTCTTGAGTTTTCACCGTAGTGGGCCTCTCTATGGCAATTCGGGCATAGAGCAGCCGCGTTGGTCACGGTGTCGGAGCCATTATCGGCAAGCTGACGAACGTGATGCACTTCGAGGAACGGTAGCCCGTCTGAGCCATTGAAAGGGGCCGGTTGGCCGCAAGATTCGCACTTGCCATTGGCTTGTTGAAGCACCCAGGCCTTCACAGCCGCATCCCTTTGGTACTGAGTAATCGCGAATGAAGTAGCTGTTGGACGGCGATTGCCTTGAGGTTTTGAAAGGTTTTTCTTTTTCGCTTCTTCGCGCGCCTCAATTTCAAACGCGGTAACAGGGATGAATTGCCTTCCCTCGGACTGCGCAATCATTGCTTCAATTTCCGCCGCCACGTTTGCTCCAACATTCTTAGCAGGCTTGAGACCCGCCAGCCAGACACGGCCCAATAGCGTCATGACGTAGGAAATGTTTTGCATTCGATATTCAAATGCCTTTTCCGTCCGTCCAAACTTGGCTGTAAGATCCTGGTAGTAACGTTTCTTGATGAAAGGCTGGCCTTGGCGCTCCTTCCGTTGCATCTCAATGTAAGCTTCGACCGAGGCGCTTAGCTCTTCTTTGCTCCAACTGTCACTCATGTGAATACGGTCCTATCTGTATAACGACGCAAATAACCGGCGCTGAGCGACAGCGGAGCTTCCTAGTTGATTTGCCTCGTTAGCTGTGAATTATGTGAATAATGTTGCATACGAAATTATTCCGAGAGCTTTACTCCATTGCGACAAACTTCACTAGTTGCTATATCAGAGACCCCTACTTTCTCTTCAATTTTGACTAACCAACGAACCACTATTTTGAATGGCCATTTAACATCCTTGAACTCCCACTCGTACACCCTGATTTTACTATTTTTGGTACTGGTGTGGTGGGCGGCACGCCTTTCTCCAATATTTTTCAGCTTTTTTTTGGTTTCAATATCATAAAAATCTGCATCTAGAGTTGGGTTTTCACCTTTATCTAAATCAGACCAATCAAGACGAAATATAATTTTATATTCTTCAATTGCAACTGGCTCAAAAAAATGACAATAGCTTTCCACTTTAGTGGATAGCTCTTGTGTTTCACCTGAATCTAAACGTATTACACAAACTGAATCAATTGTATGTTTTAGGTCGCCTCTTCTGATTGGTTCCATACTTGAGCGCCTCCTCGAACAGCTAACGTTAATTCGACTGCACTAACAGTGCAGCGATAACATTCCTTATCGCAGCATAACATCTCATACCACCCCCCAGTCACAAATGATTGTTAATGCCCATATTGGCGATTTCCTGGCCGCAGGGAAAGCTCCCCTTCCCACGCTGCTGTCGCTCGTGGCCGCGTGTAGAATGACGACAACGGGTCAGATAATGTCATTTGCTTTCCGCTGCTGAATGACCGCTCTCAGTCTCTTACCGCCCATGGGGCAGCACCTTGGCTGAATTTACTGCTTTCCATTGACGGTCGGCAAGCATAATCGTCCTATGCCCGTCCGCCGCAGATCCTTGGTCTATGGCCGCCCTTGTCACACGCCATCTGATAGACTCTCCAGATTAGGCGAGGAGGTTATCGATTGCCCTACCAAACACCGGAAGAGCGCAGCCCGGAGCTCCGCAAGATCATCCACGTGGACATGGACGCGTTCTTTGCGGCTGTGGAGCAACGCGATCGGCCAGTGCTCCGTGGGGCGTCGTTGCGACGTGCAGCTATGAGGTGCGACGATTTGGTATCCACTCGGCCATGTCAGCAGCCAGAGCCCGTTCTCTTTGCCCCCAGGCCATCTTTGTCCGCCCCCGTATGGAGGCCTATCGGGAGGCCTCCCGCCAAGTGATGACCATCCTGCGCAGTTTCACACCGCTGGTGGAACCCCTATCTCTGGATGAGGCATTTCTGGACGTAACGGCCGCCACGGCCGACGGAACCCTGGCAGTCGAGATCGCTCGGGAAATCTTGGATCGCATCCATCGAGAAACGGGATTGACGGCTTCAGCAGGGGTCTCCTTCAACAAGCTGCTGGCCAAGCTGGCCTCCGACTGGCGTAAGCCCCACGGGCTTTTTGTCATTCCACCAGAGCGCGGCCTCGCCTTCTTGGCGCCGCTGCCTGTAGGCAAGCTGCATGGCGTGGGTCCGGCCACCGTCAAAAAGCTCTCGGCAATGGACGTGGAAACGGTATTGGATCTACGGAACCGCTCGCTGGAGTTTCTTGTGACCCATTTCGGCAGGTCGGGAGGCTGGTTTTACGATGTAGCACGGGCGATCGACGAGCGGCCAGTCCAACCGTCCCGCCAGCGGAAGTCGGTGGGGACCGAACGCACCTTCTCCAAAAACTTGGAGGATCGAAGCGTCATGCTGACTACGCTACAGGAAATGGCCACGCAGGTTGCGGCCCGCCTCCAGGCCTTGAACTTGGCGGGCCATACCGTGAATATCAAAGTGCGCTTTCCCGATTTTACGACGGTCACCCGAGCACATACGGCGACCGAGGGCATCGGGAGCGCGGATGCTATCGCGGCATTGCTACCAGAGTTACTCGACCGAGCAGTTCCCCAGGGCGCGTCGGTGCGCCTGCTGGGGATCACCGTGAGCGGCTTGGTCCACGTCCTGGCAGCGAGTCGGGCTGCACAGCAGATGAGCTTGCTGGACGGAATCCTCAACCAAGGGTAAGAATATGGCCAGGGAATGGGCGGTGATGCAGCGGGAGCAGACCTTCACAGTCGTCATGGGAAAAGCTATTATCGGCCAAGAAGCGCCGATCATATCCTATGACGAACTTCAGTTTGGTTCCACACAGCAGTCAATCGTGCGAACTCGCGAATACATAATGATGGGGTTGAAGTGGGCAAAAGTAAGCTTCTAGATCATTGAGTATATGTAGCGCCAAGTTTACCGCGCTTACGGGAGCGTGAGGTGGGGACGGAGATCAATCTGACAGTCGGCGGAATTGTTATTGATTGGGCGAAAAACGACCCTGGCAGAGATCACGGCTTTTTATTTCAACCATGTGACCTTGCTAGACGTCATTCCGACCAAGCTGACTACGAGTACTGCGCGGAGCATCCCGAGGTCGATCTATCGCTTGAAGAGGAATCGTTAGCGCGCCCATTGGCCGCCACTCTCCCTCGCCTAAACTTAGCTGGCTGGACGCGCGACAAGGCACGCTATGAATACAACGCCTTGCTAGCCGAACAGGCTGAGTTTGCAGAAGAAATCGAACAGACAGCATCCAAGCTTTTGACATTCGAAGAATTTTGCGAACTTGTGAGTCGATATCCTCTTAAAACACTTGACGATACCTACTTAAACTACGAGCCCGAGCTAGATCTAAAGATTAAAGAACGGTTTCGCGCAGATCAAGTGGATATGGACAGACTCCCTGACTCCCAAGACTCATTGTATTGGTCAGTAAAAAGTTATTTTGCTTCGAAAGTATGTGTGCTTAGCCCTTATTCAATGCTGCAAGTTTTCGGGCTATGCGAGTCAAACAACAACGCAGAAGTTATTTGGCAGTATGGTCCACTAGTCGCCGCAGGCTGGGCAAATATTTCAGCATTTAAATCGGGTACCAATCGATCGCAGACTATACTAGTAGCTACGGAGGGCACTACTGACTCCCGCATCCTGAAGCATGCCTTAGCCATATTACGTCCAGACATTTCAGACTTTTTTAAGTTCGTGGACGTTGATGAAAGGCATCCATTTTGGGGAACCGGAAACTTAGTTAAGTTCGCGGAGGGGCTTGTACGAATTGATATCCAGAATAAAGTTATGTTCATTCTGGATAATGACGCTGAGGGAGTAGATGCTTTAAGGCGCCTTGAGCAACTAGACATGCCGGACAACATGCGAACGATGCTGCTCCCTGATCTTGATGCTTTTCGTGCCTTTCCAACAATAGACCCGGAAGGGGCATATACCTCGGACATTAATGGACGCGCTGCGGCGATCGAATGCTATTTGGATCTCCGGCTTCCCAATTACGGCCTTCCACTAGTAAGATGGAGTAACTATAAGAAGGACGTTGACGCATGGCATGGATCCCTAGAGCACAAAGAAACTTACATGCGCCATTTCCTTAATCAAACGCCAGAAATGCTCAGAAGTGACGGCTACGACACTACAAAGCTCGAATCTGTATTGGATGCGATCACCACTCAAGCGGTGTTGCTACAGCACGAGTAACTTGACTAAATCAAGCAACGTTAAAATAGAAATAGAGCAGTCAATTGATGATGTCGTAAAAAGGTAATAGCTTTCACAGCATGAGATTTATATGAATAATAAGGAGTTTTTATTTTGACAATGACTTTCTATCTTGATGAAAGTGGACATAGCGGCGATTTGGTCAATTGCGGTGTGAGATATGACTTCACGGAGCAGCCGTTTTTTGTTTTGGCTGCGGTAGGTCTCGGGGATGAGGCCGAGATAGCGAAGATCGTGGCCAATCTACGCAAACAACATAAAATCCCTCCGGGGGAGCTAAAGTCAAAATCTCTGCAAGCTAAACCGATGTTTATTGCGGACATAATCAACAAATTATTGCAAAACCATGTTCCACTATTTGTCGAAGTTGTGGATAAGCGTTATTTTATTTGCACCGCCATCACGACCTTTCAGCTTCTATCTCCGTCAATGGGTTTCCAACAGAATCACGATTTGTTTATCCTCCAAAATAAGATCGCTGATTTCTTGTATAGTAAGGCGCCTTCTCGAGTGTTCGAGACGTTCATAGACGCTTGCTTAGCCCCATCGAACATCAAACTTCTAACATCATTCTATAGCGTGAGGGAATTCTGTCACAATGCCGCCTATACAAGTGGTGCAGACGAAAACTTTTTTGATACATTGTTATGCATTGTAGAGGATGCGCTCTTCTCTTACCAAGAGCAGAGGCGGAATAATGAAGAAGCATATCTAAGATTTCTGCCTCCACCCGACAGGAATAAGAACAATAAATATGTGTGGATGTTGCCGAATCTCACGTCATTCACGAACATCTATGCACGATTAAATCTCTTTTACGGACGTAAAATAAATGGTGTTCATCTAGCCCATGATCAACAGTTAGAATTGGATGATATTATACAACGCGGAAAAACGTCTACAGAAATGCTGCAAGAGACGGCTGTCAATTGTTACACACCGCACTCAGATTTTATATTCGAACAAATTGCCAAACTATATTTTGTCCAATCCCATGAATCTATTGGTATTCAGTTAGCTGATGTTGTGGCTGGGACTGTAATGCGTTATTTTAGGGATAGCCTACTGCATAAGAGCATGAATGTGGACCTGTCTCGTGCGATTAAGATGATGATTAATGGATCGGATGGGCGGACAGGATATGGCATTAATCAGGTTGTTCCTGCACACCTTGTGCGTTGAAGAATGTCATATGTTGTTTATGCATCAGGTTATATGTTCCTTTTTATGGGTGGAGAAATATTTCTGGGAAGAGATTTTACGCAAATCAGATTGAGCCCGCGCCATGACTAATTCCGTTTCTAACTCATTGGAACATCTTTAATATAGGGCAATGAACAATAGAACGGCGCCATGACGGATCTGCTATCGACAGTAGGTCGGATGATACGATTTGCTTTCACCTGCTGAATGACTGCTATCAGTCTTCTGCCGACGATCAGGGCTCAACGGCGACAGGGCAGCGGGTGCGGTTCCTCGCCGCTGATGAAAACGGCTATTCCCGCAGCGTATCGCGTCAACGTCGGCAACCTGTGA
>JAJYPA010000481.1 GCA_021795795.1 Pseudomonadota bacterium
GATCCAGTGCCATGTCCAACGAGAGTTTCTGAGAGGGCGCTCGCTGAATATAAACCCCCCGCACCATTTCATCTTCAGTCTGACGGGACCAGTCTTCGGCATCCCGTTTGGTCCGGAACGTTTTCGCGGCCGTCGGCCAACCCTGCTTGCGAATCACTGCTTTCCAGGTTCCCGCCGGGTTTTTGACTATCGTGGCCATAACACAAATCTCCTCCGTCCAAATTCAGCACTGTACCGAATCTGTACCTGAGGAGCAGAGGATTGTCAACAACAAATATGTAACATACTGATTATATGGTGCCCAGGGACGGAATCGAACCGCCGACACGAGGATTTTCAGTCCTAATTCTCCGGGTATTCGCCTGTTTACATTCAGCGCCAATCCGTTTGAAATCCTTTGCATGACAGCGCCTTATATCCTATAATTCGTCCATTGTTGTTAGCGTTCGTTTTAGCTGAACTGCTTACATGGTGCTTACAGGCCGCTGACAGGGAGAACGAAGACATGCGGATTACCAAGGAACAGGTAGACGAAGCACCCGCCCCGGACTCGGGGTATAAAATCTACTGGGACGACACCATCAAGGGCTTCGGGCTGCAGGTGACCAGCGCGGGCGTTAAGAGCTTTGTTATCCAGTACCGAGTCAACGGAAAATCACGGCGCATGACCCTGGGCAAATACGGGAAGCTCACGGCGGAACAGGCCCGGAAGGAAGCCAAGAAGAAAATCGGCGAGATCGTGCAGGGCGTTGACCCGCTTGTCGCCAAACGCAGAAAGGAGGCACAAGGGATTACGCTTGAAGCCGCTCTCACTGCCTACTGCCAAGACAATAACCGCCTGAAAGAGTCCACCAAGGCATGTATGCGCAGCTCCATGATCTGGGGCTGCAAAGAGTGGATGCCCAAACCGGTGACGGCCATAAGCGGCGACATGGTATTGCGTCGGCATAAGCAGCTTGGCGAACGCTCTCGCGCGCAGGCCAACGTATGGGGCCGCTATCTAAGGGCTGTCTTCAATCGCGTCATGAAAGAACACGAGGAACAAGGCGCTTCTATCATCAAGGTAAACCCCGCCCAGATTCTGAGCACTAAAGGGGCATGGTACGAGATCAAACGCAGGCAGACCGTTATCCCGGCACACCAGATAGGCGCATGGTGGAAAGCGGTAGACAATCTTTCCAACCCCGTAGCGCAAGCCTATTTGCGCCTGCTGATGTTGACCGGGCTGCGTCGTGAAGAAGGGCTTGGTCTCAGGTGGAGTGACGTTGACCTGGTAACCGGCACCCTGACAGTGCGGGATACCAAGAACCACGAAGATCACACGCTCCCCCTGGGGCGCTACCTGCACAGCATGTTTTCCAAGATGCCCAGATACGGCGAGTTCGTATTCAGCAACGCGCGCGGCGAGCGCCTGAGCAATTTGCGCTATGCGCTGGAGAAAGTGCGGGGTGAAAGCGGCGTCACCTTCACCAGGCATGATCTGCGTCGTGGATTTGCCAGCGCTGGCGCAAGGCTGGTGACTGAGTACGAACTCAAAAAGCTGATGAACCACAAGCGCAAGGATGACGTGACGCAGGGATACGTCATATTCGATACGACGGCCTTGAAGGAACCCATGCAGCGCATCGAGGACTTCTTTCTTAAAGCTGCTGGTGTGGTGCCTGGAGCCGAGATCGTACCCATGCAGAGGACGGCGGAATGAAGCTCCGCACGGCGATGGTGGATTACGACACGCTGGTTGCCATCTTCGAGCGGGTAAAGGCCACTCCGCAAGATGCAACATCGGTGGAGGGAACAGGCATACAGGCCATTGACCGGGCGATAAAGAACCTGGGCAACGTGGCGCAGCTTCGCAACCTTATGTTTGACCTGATCGGTTTGCGGTGCGCGGTGGGAACGCTGGATCAGGAACAGATCGACAAGCAGGTAAAGGCTGACCGGGCTGCAAAGCTGCTACGGGAAGCGGGGAACATTCTCAAGGAGATCGGCAGCCCATGCCTGACTGACTTATGCAACGATCTGGCTGCTGGTGCTGAGTTGGCCGCTGGTGGACCTTCCTGCATGCAGTACATTGGACCCCACAACCCGAAACCCGGCAAGGACTACGAAAAGACGCGGCTTTATCCGCAGCGGTGGGGGTGCCCGAATATCGTCATACAGCGCACCAAGACGGCAGGGCGGGCGGCGAGCAACCCAGATTCGGCAGCCGTTGGCGCGGCGGTTCGTACTATGGCAAATCACTTCGACGGCCAGATCCCGGAACGGGCGGCAATCATCGCCGGGCTATGTTGCGTTGCGGGCTATCCCGTGACCGGTCCGACCGTGACGAAGGTATTGAAGGGGTACACTCCGAAAGAGTCACCAGTAACCAACAACGCTAAGTCTGATAATTGGCTTACAGGGCTATGTGCTAAGACATAGAGCGCCGTTTATTTCTTAGCAACGAAGCGGCATCAAATAGGCTCCGTCAACCCGAACGGAGCCTTTTTATTATGAACGATGCAAACATCAATCTAGACCCTAAGTCCCTGTACACGCAGGATCAGCTTGCCCCCGTATTCCAGAAATCCAAGTCATGGTTTGAACGCGCACGATGGGCAGGTGAAGGCCCGAAGTACCGGAAGATCGGGCGCAGCGTCCGGTATTTGGGCGCGGACGTTATAGAGTGGTTGAATGCCCAGACTCGGGGCAGCACCAGCGAAGGGGGCATGTCGTGAAAAAGCCCGCCCCGCTTTCGCAGAACGAGCTGCACAATCAGCAAACAAATCCTACCACGATCCGCACGCTAAGGCACCTGCTGGCCGCCCTGGCGAATTTGCAAACAATCTCTGCCGTTACCCCCTGGGAAGAATTGCTCTTGCGTCATGTTGCCCAACAAGTCGGCATCGAGACCGAGCGGCTGGGGTGCGACCATGACTGACACAATCACATACGGCCTGTGCCGCAACGCTCTCGACCACCACGTCAAGCCCCAAGAGATGGCCTTCTCTAGGTTCGTGGGTACGTTCAAATCTCCCATTGTGCTGACCGACAAAAAGAACGGCGCGGCTATGGTTCCGGCGATATTCAGCACGCCCTATGCCGTCAATAAAAACGTCACTGGGATAACCGCCCTGCTACTCGATATTGAAAAGCAGCCGGGTGGATCGCATCCAATGGCACCAGAGCAGGCCAGTCAGTATATGCAGGAATCCGGCTTGTGCTTCTGCCTTTGGACCACCCATTCGCACACGCCCGAAGCGCCCCGTTATCGCATCCTGTTCCCTCTGGACGGGGCGCTGGCTCCCGAGCACTTAAAGTGCGTTTATGGGCTTCTGGTGGCGTCTCTGGAGCCATTCAGCAACGTGGTAGACACAAGCTGCTTTCACCCGGCGAGATTGTTCTTTCTGCCATCGGTTCACCCAGACCGGGCACAGCATTACCAGTGGTTCGCAAATGCCGATGGGAAGCGTCTGAAGGCGGTACGGCTGACCGAGGGCGCGAAGATCGTTGAAGCCCAAGAGCGGGCAAAAGCAGAGGCGGCGCGGCAACGGCACGTTGTTCGTAAGTCACTGGATGGGCGCGGTTCTCTGATCGAGCAATTCAACGCTGAACACCGGGTGGAGGAACTTCTGGAGCAGGCCGGATATATCAAAAAAGGTCGGTGTAAGTGGCTCTCGCCCAACTCGCATAGTGGCATTGCCGGGCTGGTGGTTTTCGAGGAGGACAACCGGGTTTTTAGCCACCATTCAGGAGATCCGCTGAATGACGGCCATGTGCATGATCCCTTCTCAATCTACTGCCTAATTTGGCACGGCGGCGATGCTCGCGCGGCTTGTGCGGCATTGCGCCAGCGGAGGGCTAGCTAATGGATACCCAGACGTTTACAGAAGACACAGAGATCCGCCCAGAAGATGTGCTCCCGGCAGATTTGACGGCTGCAGCAATGGCCGAGTTGCTAACCATAGCCCAAGCAGGAGATGCCCCGGCCTTTTGGAGATCGCTCAAGCCCCATGCCGCTTTAATCAAGTCGCTCATGGACAACGATCCCGGTGAGTTTCAGGCATGGCGTGCTGAAATTAAATCAGCTTGCAGCAAGATCAACGTGGGCACTCTGGACGCCTTTATCAGCCCGTCCGGGAGTGGCGATGGTTCGGATAGTCAGGCTACCGCCCTGGCAGACCTGGCCGCCGAACGGTGCGAGCTTTGGCATGATGCCGATGGTAATGCGTTTGCCACCATCGCCGCCGAGACACATAACGAGCACTGGCGCGTTGATTCCACCGGCTTCCGCGATTGGCTATCCTGGCTGGCACATTCCAAAATGGGCACAGCACCATCAGGGGAAACCCTCAAAAGCGCCTGCAATGCTCTGGCTGGACAAGGCAAGTTCGATGGCGACGAGCACGAGCCCAGGCGGCGCGTAGCAAAAGATTCGTCTGGGTACTGGCTGGATCTGGGCGACGACCAGTGGCGAGCAGTCCTGATAACGGCGGCAGGTTGGAAAGTCATGTGCAAGCCACCGGTGCGGCTGATACGGACCAAAGCCACTCGGCCACTTCCCGAGCCGGTATCAGGCGGCAACTTGGATGCTCTCTGGGATCTGGTGAATGTCCCCGAGCAAGAGCGTCTGCTGGTGCTGGCATGGATCATCGAGTGCTTCCGGTCCGATACGCCCTATGCCCTGCTGGAACTCACCGGCGAACAGGGCGCGGCCAAATCCACAGCACAGACCATATTCCGGCGCTTCATTGATCCCAGTCAGGTTGCGTTACGCGGGAAACCAAAGACCGTCGAAGATATATATGTGGCGGCGGCCAACTCGCACTTGCTCAGTTACGAAAATCTCAGCGGGTTATCGAATGACCAGTCCGACGCGCTTTGCACCTGCTGCACCGGGGGCGGGTATGCAGCGCGGCAACTTTATACCAACGGCGAGGAGGCAACGCTTAGCGCCCATTGTCCGGTTGCCCTGAACGGTATTTCCCCGGTTGTGCTCAGGCCCGACCTACTGGATCGCGCAGTCTCGATAACCCTACCGGAGATCAAGGTACGGAAAACCGACGACGAGATCAGAGAGGCCACCGAAGCGGCAGCGACTGGCATCATGGGTGCTCTGCTGGATCTGTTCAGCAATGCCCTGGCCGTCATGCCATCGGTAGTCATCCCCCCCGAGCAGCGGCCCCGCATGGCCGATTTTGCGATGCTGGGGGAAGCGATTGCCAAAGTGCAGGGATACCCACAAGGCCACTTCCTGCAGCTCTATACCGATCACCGGCGGGCGGCGATTGGCCGGACGATTGATGCCAGCCCCGTAGCGGCGGCGATGGTGGATTATGTGGATCGTGGCAATCGGTACACGGGCACCGTCAAGGGGCTGCTGGAGGTGCTGACCGAGCACAAGCCGGACCACGAGCGGGACGAATACTGGCCGCGCAGTCCGAAGGGGCTTGCCGATGCCATGCGGCGCTACTCACCGGCACTTCGACAAATGGGTATCAAGGCCCGCGTGGACAATACCCGCTACAGAGACGGCATCCACTGTGAACTTGCAAAACAGGTGACGGACTATTCTCCCCAGCCCCAAGTACCCGGAAATGAAGTTCACAATGTTCACCATGTTCACCATGTTCACACAGCACCAAAAGCTGAACCCCAAACAGCGAATCAGTGCCCGTCCTGTCATGGTGCTGGATGCCATATTTGCGAAGAGATCCCCGACGACACGGAGGAACTTTGAAATGGACGCACAGGCGATAATCCGCGACTTCACGGCCAAGGGGGTGCAACTGGCCCCTACCGACCACGGCACGATCAGTATCACACCCAGATCACGTCTCACCGATGCCGACCGCGATTTACTACGCAAACACAAGGCCGAAGTGCTGGCCGAGCTCCAAAGTGTGAACATTGTGAACATGGTGAACATTGATTCCGGCCTTTTACCCCCGGCAAGAATAGTCCACGGCCCGGAACCGAAGTTCACAGATCCCCTTGCCGAGGCCCGAACCCTACTCGGCGTCATGCGGAAGGTTGGCCTCCGGGTGCGACTGACCAGCGACGACCAGTTACGCATAGGCCCGAGCAACATGCTTTGGCCTTATGACCGCGAATACATCGAAGTCCAGAAAGACGCATTGATCCAACTGTTAAAAGAGGAAATGAGCCATGACTGATGCTGAATTACATCAAGCGCACCTGGTGGGTGTTTTTGAAGCATTAAAGGACGCCACAGCCGCACTCGCTGGGGGAGACATGGAAATGTTGGAAGTCTGTCTCGCCGGTGCTGGTTTCGAGCTTTGTTGTGCGATGCCGGAACGGTACTCAGAACTTGCGCCGGATGTCTGGTTCGAGAAGGGGTGCTGATATGAAGCGCACACCT
>JAJYPA010000482.1 GCA_021795795.1 Pseudomonadota bacterium
TTGAGTTTGCTTTGGTCAATGAGCCACTTCACCAACGGACCCAAATCAGCCTTCCCATTGGGGTTGGATTCAGGGAACTTGGCGCTAATCATGTGACTCGCCGCATTCCGGCAGGCATCAATGACTGGCGGTGGAACTCGTATGGACGCGGTATCCACGACATCATCAAGCGCGTGAATAATATCCTCGCGGTTTTTCTCAGGAATCTTATCGGGTATCAGCGCCGGCAGCACCCCGAGGAATGTTTTAGACTTAAGAGTAACCAAAAAACCGTAGCTAATAACTTGCTCTGCAAGAACAGCTATCCAGTGGGATTCTCCCGTTCCTTTTCCGAGTACAACCCCATTACCCGGCATAAGCGCCAGAGTAGCGCCTGCTTCAAAGGAAGCATTTATGTTTGCAGGGCACTTATCTATATCGGGTCCCGTTTGGTTCCAACTTAATGGGCGAGGTGTAATTCTGTCAATTGACCAACTCTTATAGCTGGACTGTTTATACACCCTACCGCGGCGAATTCTCGTAGATGAATTGAAGTAATCTTCCACGAAAATATGCTCATGGGCAGGTTCACTGCTCTCCAGCCTAAAAGGAAATATGAGGGGCTGAGAAATCATCAACCTCAGCTTGACATTAGTACCCTCGTAATAATCTCCTTCAATTTGAGCGATATAGTCCATCACATCGTCTCCTTCCAGTCACGCACATCAATTTTCCCCGTCACTGCATCCGAAATCAGTGTCATCCGGCGCTCCCGGAGCAGATTGATGCCGTTTTCCGCTTCCTGAACGAGAGTGTCCATGCGGGCGGTTTCTGCGTCGAGGAATGCGACGATGGCGTGCTGTTCTTCGGGTGGCGGCATGCAAAATTTAGCGCTGCCAAGAGTACTCCTACTAATTCTTTGCATGGTGGTGCCGCGTGCCAAATTTTCCATGTTGGCCAAATGTGCCTTAGATGAAAGCATATAGGTAATAAACTGACGAGAAAAGTCCCGGTCGGGTCGAAAAATTACATTATCGACAGATGTTACCATATACCCGAAAAATTCTGGGATTATGCAGGAACGTCCAATGGGAATATTTAGATGAGAGATGAGTATATCTCCGGGTTTCACTTTTGTGCAGCGCAGGTCAACAAATGTTTCCTCACTTATAAATCCTGCGCCTTGCTCCTTATAGAATCCTTCCCCCACATTACCAGTAGTGATGTACCTGATACCGGTGTCTGATAAATCCTTGCTTTCTATCCAGTCGCCATCTATAAAAAGTGAATTGCTATCAGATGACATAGAATGCAACGGGATGGGTTTCCACCCCTCCGGCACCTCCCCCAGCCACTCCACCCCGGAATCCTTCATCGGAACATCCGGGTTCAGCCCTTTCGTCACCGCCTGGCTGATGAGGGCCTGCCGTTTCTCTTTCAGCAACTCGATGAGGGTTTCGTATTCGGCAATGAGGGCATCTATACGGGCGGTTTCGGCGTCGAGGAAGGCGGCGATGGCGTGCTGCTCTTCTATAGGTGGTAGTACTATTTTAGCGGATTTTATAAGATACTGATTAAGCATCTTAGCGCCATAAATATTCTCTGACGCATTTTTGGGGATACATATAGGAACGGTGTAATAAGCCCAACGCGATAATATGTTAGCGCTAGACTGAAATATAGCGATAGCCTCATTGGTATACATCGGGACTGCGGCGATAGAAACCTGCCCAACACTCAGCTTGATAGAAAATAGCAAGCTCCCATTCGGTGCAATGCGTATCTTGTGCTTCCTGACCGCACTCATAGATATTCTTTTCGCCGTTTCTGTCAGGAATTTTGGGCGAATATCAGAAATGTTGGCCCATGGTAGGTCTCCATCATAGCTACTCTCATCTCCCGTAGGTGGAGTCCAGCCTCTATAAAAATCACAACAAAAACCTACCTTTTTTACTCCCCACCCCTCAGGCACATCCCCCAACCACTCGACACTCGAGTCCCTGTGTTTTGGATAACGTGGATATGTCATATCGCCACCTCCGCCAGACTACCGGACAGCTCGCACACGTAGAAAGGTCGGATACCCGGTATCTCATACCCCACGACGCCCACCTTGCTGCCCTTGGTTACGTCTTTCCATCTGTCGAGGGCCCGTAACCGTAGCCTCACGCGTTCACCAAAACCCAATCCAGGCCGTGTGCGGTGAAGTTCTTGAAATCACCGTCCAGAGTAGCGAGGCGCAACCCTCCGGCCAGTGCGAATGCGGCCAGATAGGCGTCCATCCACACCTTGGGTGAGGCGGTGTTGCGGGTGGCCAGTGTACGCCAGAGGGAGAAAACGTCAGGGGCCTCTTCGCGTACGCAAACACGCGGAGAAGACTGCAGGGCATCCAACGCGACTAAAGCATCCCGGTTGCTCATGCTGTCTACTCCATAGGCTTTGAACAGCGTCGGCGTAGAAGCCAGCCGCAGAAAACTTTGCTGGGTTGCGCGACAAAATACGGCAGGGTGGGATGCCGTCGCCTCCTGCAGCGCTTTCCGGGCGCTTTCGTGGAAGGGATGCCGGGTGAATACCACCGCCAGCCACACGCTGGTATCAAACAGGGAACCCGGCACGACGCGCGTCCTCCTCAGCTTGAGCGGCTTGTTCCAGTGCAATCAACTCAGCAAGGCTCATATGGAGCGCCGGTGCGTCGGCATGTCCGCGGATGAACGGTAAACCGCTCTCATCCAGTTCCACCACGGAACCCCGTGGTGGGGACGCAGGCAGTTTCGGCGCCGCCATTCCCATCCCCTGTCGCAGGTACTCGGCCACCAAATCACGCAGCGTGCGCCCTTGCAGGACGGCCCGCAATTTCGCCTCGCGAATGAGTTCGTCCGGTAAGTCCAGGGTGGTTTTCATGATGCCTCCTTGCTCGTGGGGTACTAGCCAACGCCAGCCATGAAACCAGCTTACCATTTTGCTGGGTTGCGGCAAGTTGCCCTCATCGTTTATGCCGACATCTCCCTCAGCATCTGGAGTATCCGCCCGGTACACGCCTTCAGGTCCGCATCAATCTCCACCAGACTCCGGGGCGGCTCGAACACGTAGAAATGCCGGTTGAAAAATATCTCATACCCCACGATGCCCACCTTGGCGTCCTTGGCGTCCCGTTTGGATTCGTCAATCCACGCATCCGGGACATGGGGCAGGACTTCCCGTTTGAAATACGCGTACACGTCCTCGCCCAGAGGCACGTTCTCCGTGTCCCGCAGCCCGGAATCCGGCTCATACTTCGGGCCGTTACGCTTGCCGCTTTCCACGGGTACCGCATCCGGGCAGGATTCCGTGAACGCATCCCGGACCGCCTTGCGGTTTGCCGGGGTATAGCGGCTGCCCCGGGCTTCCAGAATCCCCTCGATGCGCGGCCACAGGGTGTTCCAGTTGTCGTCCGGAGTATCCCCCAACGCCTGAAACAGGGCTTCGGCGTCATCCAGCAACCCATCCACCTCGCGGAGGGCCTGTGCCTGGGCCTCCACAGCGCAAATCTTTCTGGCATTCCGGCAACCCGATGGTGTCATCTAAATCGTAATCCGCTCGTGCGCGCTTTTTCCTGGCTTTTTCCAGGTCGTCTCCCATATCCCGCAGCCCCTGTTCGTCTGAGGTCCGGAAAGTTTGTGTCAGACGTTTATGCATGCCCAACCGGTCCATATTGGGTGGGGGCTGCAAGGCCAGTGTATCCTTTAGGTTTACCGCTGCGTGATATAGGGCATAGTAGGCGCGGGATACTGCGGTTCTTCGAGCCTGTTCGCTTTCGGGATTCAGTTGCTCAGCGAAGAACAGAAAATCTTCCGCATTAACCGGCATGGGCTTAGGCTACTTGCTGTAAAGTGGTTGTATACCGTCTGCAACTGATGGAAAGATTGCCCATCTCTGGAATGGACAATTGCGTTTTTACCGCACGTTCCACCCCCCACTCTAACGCATCAAGGCGGCTGTCCTCTATATTGCCCGGCAGTATCAATTCATGCAGGATTGTTACGTCCCGCAATAAATTAGGTGCTATGTCCCGAGCTATTTGAGGTCGAAACGACGGTGTCATCCCACGGTTTTTCGGCAAGAACACGCAGCCGGAGAAGCGCGGGACAGCGATGGCTATCCCGCGGAGTGGTTACCGTCAGAAGGGCTCTTTCTGCGCTTAAGGGGGTAGTGCCGGTAGTGGCTTATTTGTCGCCCATAACGGCTTTCAATCAGGCTGGACAATGCCGTGACGAACTGGCTGGCTCAGGGCTCATCGGAGAGATCCTGCGGGAAACAATAGCGCCCAGTCCTCCAGCAGTGCCTCTGCCTTATCTCCTTCTTTATGGGTCCCCGAAAAATGAATCCTGTGGCCTGATCTGTTTCAGCATCTGTCGGGCCAAATATGAGAACCCGGCATCGCTTCGAGCAGATTGGAGGATCCAGTCGTGCGCCTCCCGCGCGCGGACTGGATCAATTTCATGGATGGTTCCTGCAGAAAGTGCCATGATCTGCAGGCGGGCCGTTCGCTCCATCTGGACCGCTATAACACAGGCCTCCTGAACCGTGCGCCCGGCCACCACCAAGCCATGATGAGCTAGAAGCACCGCTCGCCTGGAGCCCAGAGCCTCTGAGATCAGCGCTCCTTCCTCGTTTCCTGCTGGGACACCCGGCCAATGGGCCAGAAATCCAACATCTTCATACAGCATGCAGCTATCCATGTGCGCGATGCAAAGCGGCTGCTCCAGAAGCGACAACGCCGAGATATTTGGCGCATGGGTGTGAATAATGCACTGCACGTCTGGCCGGGTCCGGTAAATCCAGGAATGGAACCGGTTCGCTGGGTTAGCCATCCCATTTCCTTCAAGCACTTCTAGGTCTGCGTTAACGCGAATCAAGTTAGACGAAGTTATTTCATCAAACCCTAATCCCATTGCCTGGGTCCAATAACTGTCGGTATCGCCGTTACGCGCGGTTATTTGGCCTGCTAATCCAGAGTCATGACCCTGGGCATACAGAATCCTGCAGGTCAGAGCAACCATGGTTGGTAGATCCCAATCCAAACTGGTGGGGAGATGACGCCTCATCTGCGCGCGCCCCCTGTCCAAAAGACTGTCACGCTCGGCGTGTGCTGTATGCATTTCCATGATTACCTCCTGTCCGAAGATGGTTAACCTCACTCTGTTTTCGACTCTCCCCATCCCCGATAATATCGTCAAAAAATGTCATTCTTGCTGACACAAGCGTCCTGCCCGCAGCCACAATGCGCGAGAGACATTCCGGTTCCTCATCAATAAGTTCCAGCATTAGACGGCTCAGGGTCAGTGCATGGTCATCGTCGCAGGAAATGTGGAGATGAAAAAACTGGAGGGTTTCGTCGGGAACGCCCTGTGCCCTAAATCCAGCAACCAGATCCTGATACATTGGGGGTACAAGGCCTTCGGCCCCTAGGCATAATGCGCCCAAACCAATTGCAGGATCGACCTGGCGGCAGTGTGAGAACATGTTGTCAATCAGCAGAAGCGTCCCTCGGGTAGGTTTCTCTTCCTGAGGATTTAGACCGAATTCTTCCAGCATCTGCCCGTAGAGGAGGAAGTGCGGTATCTGCGAGTCTTCGGCTAAGCCTAGTTCTTCAAACAGATTCTGGGCAAGGTCGCGGACATGGACATTGGAGCGCAGGTTTGCCATAAGGGCACAGAGATAGCGGGTGAAATAGCCGCTGTAGATCCCCTGCTGAACCAAAAACCGTTTCAGTAGATCCATGGATGCGTTTCCAGCGCGGCAAGCGCACATGAAAGGATGATGGCTGATCTGATCGACCAGTTGTTTCTGTGTTCGCCGCAAATGAGGTTCCGTGTGCTCGACCTCTAGGACTGTAGACATAATAATATCTCCCGTAAATTGATAGGAAAAATTACGCAACTTCATGATTCTCAGGATGGTGGATCCGGTGGATCAACCATGCATAATCCATCAGACTACAGACACTGGAAACTCATCATTGCTAACGATATATCTGGTTTTATTCTGCAAACCAACTTTCACAAAATCCCAGAATGGAAGGATGCTTATAAGAAGTGTCGGCGGTTTTTCACGGTTAAAAAAACCAACTGGCGGATTTATCCAGTCATTGTCATTGTAGACAGCCTCCTTGTTTATAGGCACATCTACTACCCAGAATGGAACCCCAATTCGTGAAGCCACGTGGGAATATATTGAAGGGTTTGCCCACGCAAAAAGATAGGTGAACCCATTTTTCTCAAGATAGTCAATGGCAGAACTGAAAATAACCTGCCCTGCCTTCCTGTGTGATGATGAAAACCGGCCAAACTCAGCGATCTTCTGCCTGTTTCTACTAATAAAGTCAATCATCCTTGG
>JAJYPA010000483.1 GCA_021795795.1 Pseudomonadota bacterium
CGTCAGGCGAAGGGCTCCCGCGATTTCCCTGCAGGTGCTAGGGCCGTCGCGCAGGCAATCAAGGACGCGGGCCATGTCCCGGGTGACGATGAGGTCAGTCATCGAGTGGGGGCCGCGTGCTGGGGGGTGTTGCGCCACCAGTAGCTCCAGAAATCAGTGTTGCGGCTACTGCGGGAGGAAGGCGCCGACCGTGACCGCGTATGGCTGATGGTCGCGGAGGGAATATCCAGGGCGGCAACCCCGTCCGGGACGAGTGATTCAATGGTTTTCTGCGAATCTGTGGATTTTTCGTGCATGGCCTTTTTCAAGGAAAGCGAATCGATACGTCCCTCTGGCGTAGACCGAACGTATGGAATTCAGGTTTTACGAAAAAAAGCCCCTGCGGACAGGAGCCTAAACGATACGTAGGAGGTATACCGGAAAAGTGGTGCCGTCAGGACCTCGTCGCGGGCGCATCAAAGGACCAGGAGGACACCTCTTCTGGCATAATAATATCACGGCATATTTTTATATCAATATGTGCGCGGGCTTTTGACGGGTGTTCCGTGTTGGGGCGGGATGTGAAGTGTTCGTGGGGGGCGTTTCTGGCGGATGTGGGTGCTGGATCGTGTGTTTTTGCGGCACCCTTTTTGTTATTTTGGGGCAGCAGGAATCCCGACCACTTGAGGAGAGGATACAACCGGATTCATTTGCGCTCGATATCCAGAAGGATTCCTGCTGCCCCTGCAAGGTACCAGAAAATGCTGATGGATTCACCTCTCTGGGTACGGGTAACGGCTTGTTGGTAGCGAATGCTGATTTCCTGCGCGGTACATTCGGCAAGTCCAGCGCCGATATGCTCTGCAAGGCGCATCACTCGCCCGCCTTCCCTTTCGGTGTCCTGGTGGGGTTGGCAGCCCTCTGTGGCCCGGTCGCGGCCTCGATGCAACGGTGCCGGATCAGGATGTGGGACCTTTGAGTACCTTATATGCAGACAGACCCATCGTTCAGGCAAAAAAACCGGCCAGAAATGGCCGGTTTCAGGACGAAGAAAAATAATCAGGCAGCATGGGGAAGCGCCAGATCGCGTAGATCCTGATTGTTCATAAATGCCTGGCGCAACTCTTCATCAGAAGCGTCGGCAAAGCTGTAACCGGCTTCTTCCAGTTTGTAAACCAGAGCAATCATTTCAAATTCCTGTTCCATTTTCATTTCCATAATCGTTCTCCATCAGTAAATAATTAATAACTACTATACATAAATATTATGGGCATGTCAACAATGCTTGCTGCTCAGGGTTCGAAGCATGAACCTTCCAGTACCCAATGTACGGGGCCAGACAAGATCACGAAAACCTGCCTCCCGCTGTATAGGGGTCCCCTAATAGCCCGGCGGCTGGCCGTCATGTGGGAGGCTCAGCATGACTTGCCTTGGGTGGAAAGAAAGAAGAGCTTTAGCGGAAAGAAGCGTGGGAGAACAGCGAGGAGTGGCGGGCGATTCGCTTGCGGATCGTTCGACGCTACCGCAACCAAGGGAGCGCAGGCGACCACGAAGTGTCTGCTACTGGAGCGCGGAAGGTGTGTCCTGCACGGGCGGGGTGTGGAGTCTGGGGAGAGGGTGCGGATGTCCATTTTTTGGGCCTGGGCGCTTTCCATATCCCGGTCATGGTCTTGTCGGCGTTGCCCACAGGATGCTCCCCAGATTTTGGGGATAGGTTCGGGCATAGGCTGACCAGCGTTTTTTTGCCCGTCTGGCTTCTTGGCTCTTTCTGGGGTTGTAAGCCAGAACCGCCGAAATTCCGTGCTAACCAACTTGCCAAAAATAAACCAACTTGGTTAGAATGCATTTATGGAGAAACGCGTCCCTCATTGCAAGCTGCCAGTCGTCAAAGCCTTGGTAGAGACTGGCAAGGTGCGTACCACGAACGCGGCGCGTACCGGCGCAAATGAGTTGGGGTTTGCCTTCTCCGACATGCTGGACGTGGTGATGGCACTGACGCCAGCGGATTTTTACAAGAGCATGACCACCCATGCCGATCACACGGTATGGCAGGACGTGTACCGTCCTGGCACTCAGGCTGGCGACGTGTACCTGAAGCTGACGGTCATGGATGACGTGCTGATCGTGTCCTTTAAGGAGTTATGAACATGAAATGTCCTGTTTGCGGCGCGGCCGAACTAATCCATGACACCCGCGACCTGCCCTACACCTACAAGGGCGAAACCTCCGTCATTGCGGCGGTGACGGGCGACTTCTGCCCGGCTTGCGCCGAGTCGATCCTGGACGCGGCGGAATCGAACCGCGTCATGCGCGAGATGCACACATTCTCCAAGCAGGTGAACGCGGCCATCGTTGATCCGGGCTTCATCATGAATGTGCGCAAGAAGCTTGAACTGGACCAACGCGAGGCCGCTGAAATCTTCGGCGGAGGCGTCAATGCCTTCTCTCGCTACGAGAACGGAAAGACTAAGCCGCCGCTGGCTTTGGTTAAGCTGTTCAAGCTACTGGATCGTCACCCCGATCTGCTCAACGAGGTCAGAACCACCTGATAGGCCGTAAAACAGTTGTTTTGCGATTGACTACATGGGATCTCCTCAGAGAACGGAATTTTACGTTAGTGCTACTGCAAAGCCTGCATTTGCTGGCTTTGGTATGCCCCCTCACCAAGCAGGATCGGTTACAGGGGCCGTGATCCACACGTTGCAGTTTCCCGCATGACCGAAACCGGTGTGCGAATTTCGGCGAATGTCCACAATGCTGTTTCTATTACTTTCGTACATCAGATTAGCCTTTATCCGAAACCGCACCGTTTCGGACGGATTCACGCAGAACCAGGCGCCAGGCCATTGGGTTTACACTCCCACTCGGCCCAGGGGTCGTGGCCCGGGTAGTGGGCCGGGTTACTGATAGCGTTACCGTGTAACGTATGTATCGCATAGTATGTATCATATCGCGATATGATATAGAACGACTGCGCCCCGTAAGCTCCGGTGTGACCGGGTCGGCGGATGGTTTTTTCGGGTGGTGCTTGGGCGTATTTTGGGCGAAATGCCCAGATTGCCGAGTTTGACTCTGCTACAAGGTCCGTATTTACTTGGTTTCATGGATTGAGACCAGCGGATTACCAATCCGGTGGTCTCAATCGTAAACAGTTACTGTAACGCGACGGGTCGCGTAATCAAAAAATCCGTCCGAGTTGATGGTGTTGTTAGGCTTTCACTTCATTTTTTAAAACCGTTGTTGCCCAGACTCAATCTGTTTTTTTACAATTTCTGTTTGTCCAGATTGCCAATTCTTATTCATTTCCATTTGGTTATCGTTCCAGTTTTTTTGAACTTCTGCATTTTGCGAACAAAGAGCAATATCAAATTTTGTTTTTTGTTCAATTAGGGAAACATAGGCCTTAATCAGTTCAGCATTGTCAGGCAACTCGCTAATGCGCTGTTCGAGAAACTGTTTGCATTGGTAGAAAGCGTAATCATTCATGGTTGGCTCCGAACTGGCAGATGTAATGGCAGTAAATTCGAAGGCACTGTCGGTGCCGTGTAACAATGTGGTATGCCGGATAACATGGTATATTCCTCGGTGTGCAGCTACGCTACACCGACTGCGGAAGATTGGCCATGAAATTGACTCTGCGCGCTTGCAGGCATTCCTTTCACTTCTTCAATAATCAATTGGCAGACAAACATGTCAGGTTTAAGTAAGAATGTTTGCGGGCCTAAATTGATGATCTCAAGTGTGATCGTGCCAGCGAAACCAGCATGAATCGTCGGAGCAGTAAAATGTACCAATATTCCACACCTAGCAAGCGAACTTTTGCCTTCCACTCTCGCGCTATAGAATTCATTGCCAGATATCGGAAAATCTACCTGCTCCCTTGTTCTTGCCAAAACAAATTTACCATGAACTAACGAATACGGCTGATCCTCACTAATAGTACGTGATTTTGAGTGCTTTGATAGGAACTCTGCTATATTGCCTTGACTCAGGTCTAATTGAGTTGGCGTATTCCCGTCAGGAATAACAATTTCGTTTGCCAGTCGAAGATCGACAGCGCTTGTGTTAAATGGCCTTTGAGTGGGATCGGTGTTATCTAGACCATTAATAGAAAATTTCTTTTGTTTAAGACAGTTAGCAATCTCCGAGTTTGAAAGTATCATGACACAAAAGCTTCCTCTACGTCACTTTGACGTACGTCTAACCATCTCGATGACGTTTCGAACGTTTCGCTTGGTAAAAGTAAACGTTTTTTATCACTGGATGTACTAGAAGTTAGTACATATACTTTCATATATGAGTTACCTTCTGAGGATTGGACGTTATTCTTGTCTGTGAATAGGCTAACTTCGTGGCCATCAAAGGAGTGAATTTGCACTGCGTATTCTGAATCGAATGCACCTTGGGACGTGACTACTTTTAGCAACGCCTTTTTAAGATCGTTCATATCTTGTCTCCTTGCTCTTGTTTTGGTTACAGTGTATATCTAGCTTATGTCTAACAACTTGAATTGTAGTTGTTTAAATATTTCATGCGATCTCGTACAGTTTCCCTGCCGCCAACGTAAATTCGATGGCATTGTCGATGCAGTGTAACAAACGGGTACGTCGTATAACATAGGGATGATCTTCCTGTGGATTATGAGACAGAATGCATCCTTCTGTCTCGTGGGCGCTGACCCCTGAGCGGCGGATGGCCCGGTTTTGCGGGGTTCTTTGCCTGCCGGTGAGCGGCTGTTATGGGACATTACGATGAGGCTGCTCATTTTTACCGGAGTACCCACTCCCCATGCGTCTTGATAGCGTCGTACATGGCATCCGGCGCGAGGTCCACGTCACCGGGCCACGTTAAGGCGCCATGGTCGATATGTACCTGGCTGAACATCACGGGGTCTTTCAACGGGGCGAAAACACCCGTTAGATGACTTGGTTCAAAACGTACTTGTCCTTGTGTTCCGTCGGCAAAGCGCACTCTCAGTGCTAGCGGCTGCTCCGTCTGGACGTCGACGACATCCCATTCCATCATGGCGTGTATCTCCTATAGCAAAGGCTCTATCGGCTTTGGTTGCTGCTTCGCCTGACACAATGCCCAATCTTCCAGAAGTTCCTGCTGATGCAGTTCGGTCCAGTCGAGAACAAGCTCCTGAGCGCGACGGGGCAGGTGCCCTCTGATGACGGACAAGGACTCTATGGCAATGACCGCCTTGAACTCCGCGTACTGAACATGGAAGTGGGCGGGACTATGGTCATCGAAAAACATTTTGATGAGCATTCCGTAAAATGTGCTTATCGTGGGCAAGCAGACTCCCTCCATGTCCTAGCCACATACTACATTTTCTGGCAGGAACATCCTACCATATAGGTGCGGACATCGCGCGACATAAAAGGTTACAGCAGGAGACTATGGCAAAGGTCAGTGTTACAGAGGCGGCAAAGCTGGCCGGAGTGGGTCGCCAGCAGCTCTATAGAGGGTATATATCAACCGGAAAAATAAGTGTTGAGAGAGATCACCAAGGCCGACCAATGATAGATACGGCGGAGATCATCCGAGTTTTTGGTGTTCTACAGGCGACGCCAGAAGCGACGCAGAATGTGCAAGAGGCGACTATAGATAAACGGCTCTTGGACAGTGAGTTACAGACCTATCTTGAGACAAGAGAGGAGATCATAGAGACGCTCAAGGAGCAGTTGAGTGAGGCCAAGGAGAGGGAGGTGTGGCTACGTCAGCAGCTTGAGCGGGCGCAGGCGGTGCTGACCGATCAGAGGGCACCATCGCCACGTCCTTGGTGGCGATTCTGGGGATAGCATTCCGCTTGCCATGCAATCATGGACAGCATAAAGCGCGGGGCCCCAATATGGCGACAGTTACCGTGAGAAATCTGCCGGCCGAGGTGCATCGTGCGCTGCGTGTGCGCGCAGCAACACGCGGCCGCAACACTGAGGCCAAAATCCGCGACATCCTCGAATCGACCGTTCGCCCGCCAAAGCGGCTTCGCCTGTCGTCCGTCATCAGCGTGTGTGTGGCATAACCGCCTCGATCATCTAATATGACAGATTACAGAGTGGTTTTTTAACACCTACCAGAAGGCACTTCACCGCATGATCCTCAAAGAACGGGATATCAGTTGGCGCAAAAAAGCCATGGAACTAGATCTCCTGCTGTCCTGTCATCTCACGCCCGAGCACCGCCGCGTAGTGGAGCAAGAGAAGTGGAACCTGCAAGCCGGAGAAAGTGCTGAAGCTCAGGTTGCCTATGATCTCAATTTTCGGTTTAGGGAATATGAAAACTGGGTACTGCTCCATGACCTGCGCCTGGTCGATGGAAATGATGTAGCACAGATTGACCATCTGCTGATGGTGCG
>JAJYPA010000484.1 GCA_021795795.1 Pseudomonadota bacterium
TGGATGTGCGGATTACCCATCGGGGCCAGGGCAGTCGCCCACTAACAGGCCGGATACATGTTTGCAGTCGACCCCACCAAATATCTACGACATCTTGCATAGACGGAGAGGTTCATACATGTCTTATAAGGAACTGCGCAAAGCGTGAGGGTCATTCCATGATCGGTTCAGAATTGATTTTGACGACCAGCATCAAAAGCATGTTGGAAGCGCGTGACCATATTCGTGAGAACGCCTCTCAGGCGATGCAGCTTTTGCATAGCGCTACCGAAATGGAAAAACGGGTGACGCTGCAAAGGTATTCCATGCTGGAAAGTTTCCTGACCAGCGGCCACGGCCATTATTTTATGCTTTCGCGTCCTACGGACACCGTGGATGCGGTTATGAAACACGTTGACGCGCAATTTTGGTCTGCGGTCATGGATCAGTCGGGTATCCGTGCTTTCATGAGCGCCAAACGTCAAGCGGATTTTAATGAAATGATCGGCAAGGCGGAAACCCCGCCGTTTGAAATGGATACCATTAAAGCCACTTTTGCCGAACTGTACGAAAAGCGGGCGGATATGATGGAGGATGGCGTTGTGGACCTGTTCAGGCGTCTTTCCTGGGACTATCGAACCAATAACCCGGTGAAGATAGGACGCAAGATCATCGTAGATCATATTCTGGATTCCTGGGGTTCGGTGAACATGCGCACCACGGATATGCTGGACGATCTGGTACGCATCCTTTCGGTCTATGACGGCAAGCCCATTCCCGAACATCGTAACGGCCTGTATTCCGCCATCACGGATGGCCCTATGCGTATCAATGCCGATGTGAACACCGATTATTTCCGCATCAAGGTGTACAAAAAAGGGACTGGACACCTGACTTTTCATGAAAGGGTTATGCCATTGCTGGATCAGTGCAATCGGGTGATTGCGCGGCGTTATCCGCATGTTTTGGCGAACATGAACGGAAGGGCGGCGTAACATGAAAATCAGAGACAAAAATGTCAAGGAAACGGTCGATGTGTGTGACCGGGACTGCCTCAAAAAGTCCTGTTACTGGCCGCGTCCGAACCCTGGCTCTTTTACGCAGGGGCGCGGATACCGAAGCACCAGAGATAAAGGGTGGGTATGCGGGACACGCCATGCGCACGGCTGCCCCGTGGGTCATAGGGAAGTGGATTGAGAATTGCCGGTATGACTTATCTCGAAAGGAGAATAAACATGGCACGCAATATCGTTATTAGTATCCGGGATGGCTCGGTTTCTTGTGTATACGGTCTCGACGCTAATGATCGCGTTATTGTACTCGATCATGACACGTCTGGCGGCTGTGATGCGGAAATCGAAGGTGAAGAAGTAAACATCGTTGAAGCCGACATTATCGAAAAAGACGGGATTATTGATCTGGCGATTGCCGCTTGCGATAAGTTGTATGGCTGACTGAGAGGGAAATATTACGTTGATGGTTGCAAGCTTCAGTACAAGGAGATTTCGCCATGAATGGATCGGATATGCAAAAGGAAATCGACAAGCTGGATGTGGTCATTCAGGAATTGCGCCAAGACCTGAACGGCGCGATGCGCCTGCGTCAAGTCTGGAAAGACCGACTGGCGGAATGCGCGCCCTCGTACTTCGAGGTGGATGCCGCGCATTGGGATGACCTCTCTCTTGCAGGGTGCATCCCCTGCGGGGTGGCCTGACATGACAACACTCATCAGGTCACCCTGGACGGCGGAACAGATTCAAACGCTAAACCGCCTGCAACGCGGGGAACTGTACGGTCATCCCTATACCTGCCCGCATCGCGGGGAAGTGCCACATCATGATAACGGACATGACACCGGCTGTCTGTTGGCTACCAAAGACGGGTGGGTATGCCCGGATTGCGGATACACCCAGGATTGGGCGCATGCATCCAGTCTGGATGCCATGTCCATGGCGGAGATGGTGCGGTTGCTGTCGCACCAAGAAGGAGCGTGCCAATGACCAGTGTATTACCCAGTGCAACCCCCTGCCGGGGTGCAACCCCTTTGCAGGGTGCAACCCTGATTTTACGCGCCAGGGGTTACGCCAGAACGTGCGCAACGAAACAGGAAGCGCGGCAATTGGAGCGGTTGGCGGATCGTCTGGAAACCATTTTGGACGCACAAAGACGGTTGCGGCAAAGGTCCCGCCCTGGATGCTCACAGATGGCGCTGTGGCGGCATGGACTGGAGGAATCATGAACCGGATTGTCGCTTTGGATGTGGATGGTGTTCTGGCCGATTTCGACGCGCACTGGCGGCAATGCGCGGAGCAGGTGTTGGGCCGCGTTGTCCCGCAAGTCCATGAGGATCACCAGCTACGGACGCGATACGGGCTGAACCGGCAGGAATGTGACGCGGTATGGCGGGCCTATCAGGATGGCGAGTGGTCCCGCTTGCCCCTGTATGTACACGCGGCGGACCTGATCTACGCGCTGGAGGATTTGGGCTGTCAGGTATGGGCGGTGACCAGCATTGATGTGCGGCATCACGCCGACCGGGCGCGGTCGCTGCATGGGCTGATTCCGGCGAAGCGGGTCCTGTGTGTTGGGTTTGCACCCGGCACGGGGTTTGCTCCCGGCACTGGTCATGCCGCGACGGCCCGCGACAAGGCGGATGTCCTGCGCCACCTGGAGGCCGTGGCGTTCCTCGACGACCACCCAGCCAACGCTAACGCGGCTGCCGCCAGCAGGGTTGCACCCGGCAGGGCTGTAAGCTCGATTCTGCTGTCTGTGCTGCTGGATCGCGGCTACAAAGGCTTGGAAGCCCCGGAATGTGGGGTGACGGTGATTGACGATCCTATGGATTTCCCGGTGCTGGTGGAGGAAATGTTGCAACGAACGGGGATGACGGCTCGTTTTTCGGCATCACCCGTACAACAGCCAGGATTTTGAGGTGCCCTGCCCCAGAGGGATGTTTCGTCTGGGGGCTTATTGGCGAAAAGGAGCAAAGACATGGCGGCACTGAGCAAGGAAGAACGCTTGAAGAAGATCGAGGATCAGCAGAAGGCATTGGAACGCAAGAAGCAGCGATTGTTGCACGGCGATACCCTGGGTGGAGCGGAAGATCGCAAAGCTTTCCTCAAGGCGATGGAAGCCAATGACGGCTTCGGGTTTAGTTGGGCGGATACGCTGTCGCTGATCCAGATTTGCCAGGGGCAGGTGCCGGAGCAGGCCGTAGCGAACCGGGATTATGCCCGGCAGGTCTTGGCGACCTATCGGCCCAAGCCTCACGCAGCCCAGGAGAGCGAGTGATGGAACCGCTGTCGGTGCGGGTGCGCTCTCTGATGCGACAGGAGCCTGTTGATCCACGTCTGTATCCGGGCACGATGGAGGAATTGCGGGCGGCCTTGCGGGATGCTTTGCGAGAGATTCTCCAGAAATCGCACGGATCGGGGCGTTGGCGCGAGGAATGGGTGGGACGGTGTTGAACGGCATTTGGGCGCGTGGCCGGGCCTGGGTGTCGCGCATTCAGTCGCGGGCCAAGCGCGGCCACCGGTCCCGCCAGGATGCGGCGGGGCGGCGCGGCTTGCGACTGGCCGAGATCGTGGGGGCGGATGAGGGCTTGCGCCCCGCAGGGGGCGAAACCTTTGCCCGGCGCATGGCGTATCTGCGCAAGGTCGATCCTCTGGTGTTCGAGGAAATGGTGCTCGACGCCTTCCAGAAAAAAGGCTGGATCGTGGAGCGGAATAGCCACTATACCGGCGACGGTGGACTGGACGGCAAGGTATACCGGGACAATCACTGGATCGGGATTCAGTGCAAACGCTACAAGGGCGCTATTCAGTCAGCGCATGTGGATCGCTTTGCAGCAGATCTCCAACGGTTCGGTTTGATTGAGGGCTACTTCGTGCATACAGGCCGCACCCCGGCAGGGACGAAACATCGGCAGGGCAACGTCATTATTTTGTCGGGTCGAGAACTGGTGGATTTTTTGCTCTAAAGGAGGCGGTCATGCAGATTGTAAAAATGCCGGACAAATCGAAACCACGCGCCAACAGGATTTTTATTTTGGCCGTTGAACATCTTAGCCACAAAAACCGCCATGTTCGCTTTGAGATAATGGCAACCCGAACGAAAAAGGGTTATCAGGACGGCACGTTGAATATCTATGTACGGGTATATTGTGCAGGAGGTTATGTTACCGATATGTACCATCTTGTTTTTTCTTTGGTGGATAAGACTGCCGCCTGCAAAGCAATCCGTCTGGATCATTTTTGTACTGTCTATTCTATTGGTGATCCCACTACGCATAAGAACATTGGAATCTTTCATTGGTTGTTGGCTCCACCACAGTCCGGGCGTTGGGATTATTATGCAAAGTCAGGACGAATACAGCCGGTTTTGCGTAATGGTCGTCCGGTTCTTTTGAGTGCGTAATCATGGGACAAGCTAAACTTCGTAAATTGCAGGGTATTTATCCCGAACAGACGCCCAAACCAAATCAGGTCAATGCCAAAGACGCGGGACGGGCTTTTGCGGCTTTGTACCGGGAAATCCTCGATCATCTGGCGGCACAATTCCCGGATCGGGACGATCTTGAGGATCAGGCATACGCCGCTTTGGTGCGCATGATGGAATTAGGCGCTCAGTTAGGGTTTCCGGCGCATGAACCGCTCTTGTTATTTGTCTCGTGGCAGGATCAGACCAGAGGATGGTTGAAGCTGTCCATGCCGGAGAAGTTGGCGATTGCCAAGCGTTTACAGGATTACGAGGGTTTCCCGCACAAGGGCGCGGTACGAATGTATCTGGAGCGCATCAAGGTTCGTGTGGAAGGGGATCAGGTCACTTTTGGAGCCGGATCGCCTTGGGTAACCGCATGAAAATCTACATCGCCGGACCCGATCTGTTTTACTCGGACTGGCCGCAGCGAGCATCCCGCGCCAAGACACTTTGCGCCGATTATGGGCTGATTGCCGTACTGCCGGTGCCTGACCAGGTGTTGACCGGCCCAGGCGTTACGGAGTCGTCCGATGCAGAAGCGGCGAGCAGGGTATTTCAATCCTGCCGGGGGGCCGTCAGAAAAGCAGACGGCGTGATTGCCAATCTCACGCCGTTTCGCGGCTCAGAACCGGATAGTGGGACCGTAACCGAATGTGCCATGGCCTATGTCTGGGGAAAACCCGTTATCGGGTATTTCAACGGACCTGCTTTACCTGTGCCAGATGATGCCGATGATGATGGCCGGGTATTGGCACAAGATGGCTCATGGTTAGAGCAATTTGGGTTGACGCATAATGTGATGTTGCATGGGGTGTGTCTGGAGATTGCGCCCAGTTTGGAGCAGGCCGTGGTACTCATGGCTTCCGCACTCCAGGCGGCAGCAAGAATAACGCCCAGGGAAAGGGATGTTGGCTTTTCCTGGAATGAAGCCATCCAAAGTATGAAACGCAACAAAGATCAGCAGAAATAAAAGGAATTTCTATATGCTCTACATCGAACCTCACGCTAGCCCAGAGCCGATTATTCAGGTCATTCAGTCCGCCCGTCACGAGGTCAGCGCGAGCATCTATTATCTGACGGATCGGCCTATTCTCAACGCATTACACGCCGCCCATGCCAGAGGCGTGAATGTTCGCGTCATCATTGAAGGCAAGCCCTACGGCATGAAACCGTGGCAAGTGCGCAAGGAAGAAAAGGCGATTGAAGCAACGGGTGCGACTTTGCATCTGGCGCCCTATCGCTTCGAGTCGCACGGCGATCATTATGCCTTCCAACACAGCAAATATATTTGCACTGGTCACGAGTGCGAGATTGGTACGGCGAATTTCGACTGGTCCGCCTTTCATAAAAACAGGGAGTATCTCTATGTCACCAAAAATTCTTCCGTGGTGCAGGCGGTAAACGCTGTTTTCAATGCCGACTGGAACAACCGAAAAGCCCCCGCATTTGCGCACCGTGTTCTGGTCATTTCTCCGGGGACTTCTGCCGCACAACTCCTGGAAGTGATCGGCCAGCCCGGTCCTATAGACGTGGAGAGCGAGGAACTGGGGCCGTATGCCCCGATTCTGGATGCGCTGTCCGCCAAGGGGAAGGATTTGCGCCTGATCCTGCCTGCCAACATCAACAGTGAAGATCAGCGCAACGTAGCGTTTCTCCGGCAGCACGGTTGCCAGGTGCGCCTCATGCCCGTCAAGCCCATCTACGAACACGCCAAGATGATTGTTGACCGATCCCTGGCTTTCATCGGCTCCGAGAACTTCACCCAGACCAGCTTGGACGACAATCGGGAAATGGGGCTGTTGCTCAACGGCTCCGCTGTGGCAAAGCTGAAAGTGCAGTTTGACCGGGATTG
>JAJYPA010000485.1 GCA_021795795.1 Pseudomonadota bacterium
CTTGTTTTCCTATATCAGCATGAATTGGCGGGGGCGGCCTTTGGTGAGTCACGAGGTCATTGTCAATTTGATCGCTGCCACCACCACGAGCAAAGGGTTGAAAGTACGTGCCGCCATTGACCCCACAGCCTACCCGAAGGGAATCAAGGTCACTGACGCTGAATTCGCTGCCATTCAGCTTGATCGCGATGATTTCCATGGAGAGTGGAATTACGTCATCTCACCGAAAAGAAAGTGCACGTAATTTATTAATGAATCCTAAGGAAAAGATCCGGGCTCATTTCCCGCCACTGCGCGAATTGCTGCAGACTCGTTTGCATCACGAAGCGTCCCAAGGCCTGACGCTCGCGTATACCCAGAGCAGGGAGAAACTGATCCGGGGAGAGCTCCCGGCCTTCCCTGTGCCAGCGGGTCAAGGCCTCAAGGCCCGCCACCCGGTCTGTAGCGAGGGCCACCAGCGGCTGGTAACGTAGTGTCACGGCTCCCGTGGACAAGGCCCGCAGGAAATCCTGACGCAACACTTCATCGCCCATGGTAATGGTGCCGAGATCCGGGTGATAGAGCTGAACCCAATCTTCGCTGCTCCGACCGGGGCGCGCTTTGGCCGCATACATGGCTTGATCGGCGTGACGCAGGAGCAGGTCCGCGTCCCCATCGTCGAAGGGATGAATGCTGAGCCCCAGGCTCGCCTGGATGCGGATCGTCGTTTCCCCCTTGATATTGAAGGGCTGCGCAATCGCAGCCTGAAGACGGGCCAGGACCTGATCCAGTTCATCCATGCTGCGCAGGCCTTCCAGCAGTAGCACAAACTCATCGCCACCCAGACGCGCCACGGTATCCGTCCGGCGCACCGCGTCTTGCAGCCGGCGGGCCATTTCTTTCAGCAGGTCGTCACCGGCAGAGTGCCCGTAGGTATCATTGACCGGCTTGAAGTCGTCGAGGTCGAGGAAACCCACGGCCAGCAACCGTTCCTGCCGTTCGCCACGGGCCAACGCCTGATCAAACACTAGCCGCAGACCATCGCGGTTGGGCAGACCGGTCAGGACGTCGTGGGTAGCCTGCGCGGTCAGGGTTTGCTCAAAGGTCTGGCGTTGCACATCCCATCGGCGATCCTGGAAGAGGATGCGCCGATAAGCCACCACACTGAAGCCCAAGATGCCAACCAGAAAGATCAGAGGGAATTGGATATGCCGCCGCCACCAGACGGCCAGCCATTGATACTGGGGAACGGACACGTTTGGATGCATCGCCTTCACAGCCTATTTGTCCAACCTCACGGAGGCGGATGCCTATTGTATCCCTTTCGCAGGGCCGTAGATTCTAAAGTGCTGCCGTGGGCAGCTTTGGAGATCAAACATTTTCAATAATCCAATGGACAATAAGCGCACCAAGATCTGTCTGTGCAGAAACCCAGCGCTCTGCCGATGCGTCGTGGGCATCAGTCAAGCATTCCCTGTACAAGCTGACCACTCGTCAGCGTTCATGTTAGGTGCTATGCCGAGCCGGACCCTGACGAAGTCAGGTGTTAGGCCACGGAGGTGAAGATTTCTGAGGTGGTGCAAAGCCGCGTGACTGATACCCCAATTTATTAAATCTTAGTAAAACATGATGATAACTATAATTAACTTTTACTAATCATGTGGCCCCCTCACACTGGATTTCAGTCATCGCCCTCTATGTGTCGGCAGACCAGCAGGAAGGGTTTTCCCAACATTACATACTGGTATTGACTGATGGCTCCACCATAAACGTCGTTCACAACTCTGGAGGGGTATTAACATGAGCATAAAACATTAATCTGGGGCAAAGCGACTGGTATGATGGTTTTATAGCCTATATGCCAAACCCACATCTTTCCGTTGTGGCAGCGATTGTCTCCCTAGGGAACGTTGTCAACATCCCAGGCCCAGGAGGATCAAATAACGCCAATCAGAACGGCTTATACTTAAATGTCAACGGTTCCTTCTGATCGCAGTAACCGGCCATGAGGGCGCAAATCGCGCCGATTCTGGGCGCTCGCGGAGGGAAGGTTAGTGTATCTGTGCCGGGCTTTCCCCTCACGGATAAGCATGGAATAAACCTTATTTCTAGAAGGGGGCAGTTATGGTTGCTATCATGACATCGTCTTCACGCCAGCTTCGCACTACTTTGGCGTTGCTTGCAGTAAAAAAATCGCAATGGCCTTTTGAACTGCTAGCATGAGAATTGCGGGTGGATGTGAGCTTGGTGAAGTTCTGCTGGGCATGACTCAAAGCCGGGATGGACACCCAATAATCGCCGGGAGCCCGTTGTAATGCACTTGGTTTCCGCCATGATTCAGTCGTCCAGAGCTGAAGCTGTGTGCAAGGCGTTGCAGTCTTGGAGGTTGCCGGTCCGACGTTAACCGAAGCACACGGATTTGGCCGCCAGAGGGTTCATACGATGCTCTACCCCAGCGATGAGCAGTAATAACAACAATCGTATATAGGATAATCTTGCATGGAAATCACCACAAAGGATGCTAATCTGAAGTCATTCTGCCATATCGGTGGACTCAGTAAAGAGGATCAGGGCATCATGGCCCGCGTTGGCCAGACCATCGTTCCCCACGTGTCCTTGTTGACCGATCGTTTTTACGAGATTCTTCAGGAAGACCAACAAACCGCTCCCTACATTGACGGACGTCTTGACGTCCTCAAGAAAACTCATATTGCCTGGATGCAAGACTTGTTTAGCGGGGACTATGGTGAAGAGTTTATCCGCCGCCAGGAGAAAATTGGAGAAGTGCATGTCAAAGTCCGGGTGCCGCCGCTTTTCGTGGCTGCCAGTATGAGTTTTCTCCGTGCGGCACTACCTCCCGTAATAGCGGAAAATGTGCCAGATCAGCATGATATGGGAAAAGCTGTAGCGGCACTGTTACGGCTGCTGGATCTTTGTCAATATCTGATTGACCGGAAGTACAATGACGCATTGATGGATAACCTCGGCATCAGCCCGGCGTTATTGGTACGTCTGCAAACCATTGGGCGAGCATAATTTTTTTTGCAGCAAAATATGCCGATTATTTATGTGTGAAATGAAAGCGTTATAGACACCTAGTTTCTCGACTGGACACTTTCGTGGCCAAATCAGGTCCTGAATCTGTCTATTAAAGCCGTCTATCTTTCCATGTCCAGCAAACGTTACCCAAACGTGATGGGTACTGACCATTAATCTCTGGACGTCCATCCCATTGCTTACGGCTGAAGGTTCGCATTCCTCGAAGCAGAAAGAAGTTGCTCAGAAAATCTGAATTCTCGTTGTCATACTGTTCTTCAACCGTTTTTTTGCACAAAACGGCATATCGACAGGGCTTCTCGTATCAATTCAGTTTTTGCACGCGACAGGCATTTCTCCCATTGCCCTCTCATGAGCTCTGGTCAACCACTTTTTGTGCACTATTTTCCCTTGGTGAAATCTGGAAAACGCTCAGGCCACCGCAACCGGATGCCCCACCGTAACGACAGTGCCATAGTGGATGACACTAAAAACCTGATGGGCCGCTTTATCTGGTATTTCCACGCAGCCCGCACTTTGCGGCCAGCCGTAACCTGCGCGCGGAAAATAATGTAGGGCGCGGCCCCGGTCGAAGTAGCTTACCCATTTGATGCCAGGATCGTCATAGGGCTGCCACTGGACCAGCGCACCATGCCAATCATCGATATCTATACCCCTCAGCGCAAAACCCGCGCTTTTAGCCGCACGATATAGCCGCTGCTGGTAGGGCGTCAGCGGGGTGGGAAATGTGCCTTGCATCGTGGTTACCGGCAAGCGTTCGTACACCGGCCAGGAGCCGTCCGGAGTGGTGTGGAGCACGCCAGTATTTGCGGGCGTATGCAGGACTGCTACCAGTTTGGTGCCGGACAAAGCCCACACCGTGACGGTTTCCGGGTGTCCCTTGGACACCCGCACCCATGTGTACGGCCACGGATTGCGAAAACCGCCTTTTAGAGCAACGGCAACGGCTTGTTTCAGTGCCGCTTGCGACACTTTGCCCAGCGGCAAATTATCAGCGTCCTCAAATTGCAGAATCGCACCCTGCTGAAAGGGCGCCGGCGCCGATTTCATAGCCGCATGAAATGTTGGTGGAGCCTGCCAACGGGTTGATGGATAGAATTGCATTTCAGTAAGGGCATGGATCAACATTCTTGGCACTTCGCACAGATTCTCGGCGCCTTTGGGAAGCACGCCGCAAAGCCGTTATTCGGGTTGGTGTCTGGCGGAAGCCCTTGGCGATCCGGGACAGTTTTGCCGGTTTCTTCGACTCGAATCTGGCGGATTTTGGTGAGGGCACAGAGGCCCAGTCCGCCAGGCGTCGGCCCGAACTCGAAGTGTCGGCAATCCTCGCAAAACACCTTTCCGGACTTTCGGAGTCTTTCCTTGTCGGGTACAGTCATTTCCTAAGCAAATCCTCTATGTCATAAGCAATTTTGCGTTCCGGCCCTTTGGTGAAAGACTGGCTTGCCGGTTCTCTGTTGGGATCGGAGATCTATGCGATCACCGGATCAGGATCCGCATCTGGCCTATCCGCAGCAGGGCTATATCGAGTTCGGGCTTGAGGCCTTCTACGATAGGCACGATCATAGGTCCGGCGGTTTTCATATTCAAATTTGACGATCTTCCCGATCCCGCAACATGATCGGCCATTAGAGCCACCAGGGGTGAGATCACGACAGTGAGCGCTCCGGTTTTATCAAAGCGTGAAAGAGCGAGGATTTGATAACACAAGGATTTGCCCGTACCTGTCGGTAAAATACCCAGCGTATGCTGGCCCGTCTGTTAGCAAACAGCCTCTGTTATCGACAGTTTTCCAACTGAAACAGATCGTTAGTAATATCGCACCTAGCGCTTGATCATTCAATCCACGGTTTCTGCCGGGATGGTCGACCCTCATCAAAACTTCCACCGTTGCCTGTCATGACTGCCCAAATCAGGGCGGCAAGCCATCCCAATACCGTCCAGCCCAATAAAAGGTTCAGCAATGTGATCGGCATCCGGTAGGGACTGCCCATGCTCCACGCCATCAGTGCGGGCAATACATACACACCCGTCGCTACCACGAACGCGATGACCAGTAACGCAACAAATCCGGCGCGGCTGTCGGTGATCCAGTGCAGCATACAGAATCCCTCTTTTTGCTGATATGCGAATCAATATAGTCGATTCTTGGGGAAATGATAGCGCCGCCGGGGAATGTCCGTTTTGTTACCCGCACTGTTCGCCGACCGGCAGTCCAGCAGGGTCGCCTGTACCTGAAACACCGATGGCAGGTGTACGGGAGCCTTGATCTGTAGCTGTTTGTTGATGTTCAACCGTCGAATACCACATCGATAGCCGAAGGGGCAACGCCCAATTCCCCCGCCAGAAACCGCATCATATGACTGGTAGCGCGGTCGCGGCGTGGTTCAGCCGTCACATTGACCTTGAGTTATGCGCCCTTGGGTTTGCCCAGAAAGTTGACCACCAGCGTGTCTCTTTCCACCAAAAGAACGCTTGATCCGATTTAACCATTCGATTCACCCGAAGTCCTTGGCTACTTAGTGCCTGACAGGAAAAGGGGGGTTGCAAATTCCGTCGCCAGCAAATCTGGCGGGATAGTCATTTGATGGAATTCTAATGCCGCTTTTTCGCAAAGGCAGAAGATGTGACGCTCTTTTTGACAAATACAGTAGATTTTTTACAGCTGTTCCTCTTGGAAGTTCTGTAATGGTTCACGAAATATATGGGTTAAGCCGATTTTCGGTATATACATCGCTGCGCAATTTCCTGAGTCATCAAAACAGCTCCCAAGCGATGAATGTTTCGGGCCAGCACCGCTAATGCCCACATAGCGTTTGAGTCCGGAAATACCATGATCCGGACAAATATCGAGACCATTCTGCTCTAGTGCGTTAATGGCTGACTATACCGCTGAATGTTGATGCCGTAAGTGTACGAATTATGGTGCCGATTAACAGGCCTTTTCGTCGATCGACCGGCGCCAATTTTTCGGCAAAACGACTATCGGTAGCATCTCCCTGAGGGCGGTCTGATTCCAATTAGCGTTATGAACAGTGATAATATGCCATGCTTTTCAGGGGGGTCATGGCATGGCACGTCCGGCAGGTGGAGTAGAGCATGTGGTGGCGGCACGAGAGTTGTTGCGCAGCGCGAAGACCGCTGAAGAACTGAGGCGGGCACAGGCGGTGCTGTTGCCCCTGGATTTGGGATTGAGCCTGGAGCAGACGGCGCGGGCCATCGGACGCTCCGTGAACGCCACTTGTGCGATTCGCACGCGTTTTGCCA
>JAJYPA010000486.1 GCA_021795795.1 Pseudomonadota bacterium
ACATGCGCCTGGGGCTAGGGCAGGTTCATATGGTTGCAGAAATGGTGGCGGACGGATCCATCCCGATAAAAGCGGGTTCTTTGCAAATACCGGAAATGGATGTAATCCACAACGTCACCGCGCTGTGTAACGAAATCAGACGGGAATTGGGATTTCTGCCAGGAGAAAGTTACGGCGTGGGCAATCGCGCGGTATCGGACAAGGCGCACAGGGCTTACGAACTGGAGAAGGTCGTCAAGAAGGCGCTGGCCATGCACAATAATCCGACCCCGACGTTTCGCGGGGTGGATTATGATGGTCTTTCGATCCGTTACACCGACGATCCGGCGCCGGAGTGTGTGATCAAAGAAGAGGCCACGTCTTGAGCATTTGGAAAATTATCCTGGCGGCAGTTTTGGCCGTCAATCTTGGGATCGGTACCGCTGACGCCGGGCTGTTCCATGACATGGAAGATGTCGGCAAGGGGGTGGTGGTTGACGCCGCTGTCCACGAAGGCGAGAAGGTTGTCGAGCATGAGGCGGAGAGGAAGGCTGCGGAAAATGCTGGAAGATCATATATTAAACGACACTTTGAAGGAAGAAGCACATACCATTTGAAAAATGAGATAAACCCTGAAATAAAAGACGTAAAAGGCCGGACAAATTTGCAAAGAATGAGGGAAGGATTGGCTCCAGTTGGGAAAGACGGTAAGCCTGTTGCGTTACACCATCTCATACAGGAAGAACCTGGTCCGATCGCTGAGATTAGGCAATCTTTACATGCTTCTGGGCACAAGGTTCTTCATGGTATAATAGAAGATGGAAAAAGCTTCAGAAACGACCCATCGCTAAAGAAAGGTTTTGAGTCATTCAGGTCGCGTTACTGGAAAAATAGATTCAAAACCTACCAGGCCGCGTCTAAGGGGGTAAAATGATTTGCGACAACGAAAAGTTTATCCAGTTCATCGAACAAAATCGCGGAGAGTTTAGCTTCATTGACGCGGCTTATGTGGCGACAGACACTGACACCAGACATATCGAGCAAGCCATTCAGTGCGCGCTGCCAGAATCGTATATCTGGTTCCTGAAAAAATATGGCGCTGGCGGCATTGATGGTGCCGACATCAACGGCGTGGGCGTGCCGGAATCCAGGTATCACATCATTGAAGATACGGCAAAGCTGATAAAGAATAGCAACAAATTAAAGGAAGGCAAGTTTTTGCTTCTCGAAGAGTACGAAGAAGGATGGGTATTTCTACTGAATTTGACGCACTGCCAACAGGGAGACGATGATGCGCCGGTTGTCGCGCATAACACGTTCACCGATGTGGTTGATCCTGTGTGGAACTCGTTTTGCGCTTTCATTCAGGAGCGGTTTGGGTTCGCAAAATGAACGATCAAATCAAAGAAACCATACGCTTCATCGTCAACGCCCTCTCTGTCGGTGACATGCAATCTCTTGTGCGACAAAAATTGCTGAACCTGGATGAAGTGGATGGTACGTTGGAAGTGATCCGCCAATATGATAAACATCTGATAGCCATCCCGCCTGAAGGTTGGGCTTTGGTTGATATTTACTGTCGCAGCCAGCCGGGCCATATCAACGGCCAGAAAGACGTATATGACATGGATATACCTCTTTGGACGGAGGAAGAAGGAAGGAGTGATTTAATGCTTAAAATCAACGTAAATCATGGCTTTGTAAAAATATTGGATGTATTGGTTCCATGATCCATGCGCATCGCCTACGCCTTCGACTTCCACTTAGAAATCGATCGGATACGAACCCAAATAATTGGTATGCCGAACAAGAAGAGCTTGACCCCTCCGAGATCGCAGAAGGAACGACATTTTGAGCCTTTGGAAAATCTGGTGTGACGGGGCCTGCGCGCCGACCAACCCCGGCCCGTGTGCCTGGGGTTCCGTGATCCAGTCACCGGACGGCGGACGGACGGAACACTTCGGCTTCATCCAGGCGATGGGCACCAACAATATCGCCGAACTGACGGCGGCCATCGAATCCCTGCGCAAGACGCCCGAAGGGGCCGCGGTGGTACTCTGTTCCGACAGCCAATACACGCTGAAAGGTTTGGGTGAATGGCTACCGGGCTGGATCAGAAATGGCTGGCGCACGGCGTCCGGATCACAGGTGGCGAACAGGGTCCTTTGGCAGGCGCTCCACAAGGAATACCTGGCGCGCAAGGTCGCTCTGGAATGGGTGCGCGGGCACAATGGCCACCCGGAAAATGAAATGGCGGACCGGCTGGCCAATCGGGGGTTACTCAGATGAAACTGTTTTGCACCAAAGAAGAACTCCACCAGGCGGGCAAGGTGGCCTGCGAGGATTGCCGGCACTTTGAACCAGGGGCAACGCCGGGTGGCCTGGGCTTCTGCGCACTGACCAAAAATCGCCAGGTTCGCGTGGAGGAATCCGGCAAAACGGTACCGGATCGCCAGGGGTTGCCTCCGGATACCAACCCGAATAACGGGTATGCGGCGTGTTTCCCGAAGGCGCCCAGGGTGTGCGACAAATATCAGGGTATAACGACTGGCGAATGAGCCGTCCAACCCCGCCAGAAAGCGGTACGGATACTCGGAATTGTGTACCATGTGGCAGATTGACCAAGGCAACCCAGGCAAAAAACAATGACTTTCTCCTATGACGCCACGATAGAAAAGCTCCGGCAAACCCCTGCAGGGCGAGAAGCTTCCATGTATGGTCCCCTTCGTGACTTGTTTGTCCACGTTCTTGGTTATCCCGCCACGGATATCAATATCGACACCGCCGGTGAAATGGGGCGGCCAGACTTGACTGTCGAGGCACCTTCCGGCTTTGTGGACGCGATGGGACGGGAAGCAAAGATCGGGTGGATAGTCGTGGAAGCCAAGGATGAGCGTGGCTGTTTCACGAATGTTATCACCCGGGAAAAGATTTTTGCGGAAAAAGCGAAGTACATCGGCGTTCACACCGCCTTTTTTGTCATGGTGGAACCGGAAGTCTGGGTTATCCGTTCCGTTGCGGGAGGGCTTCTCGCCGCTGACGCCGATATCGTCATCTCACTGAGCGGCTGTTCTGAACACGAGCTGCGAGAAAGAGCCTGGCCATTGTCCTGCGCATTGGCCGGGGTGTCGCGGGAACTGGCCCGGTTCCGGGACGGTGATGTAACACTGATCGGTGTGGAGAAGTTGTCCGTACCAGGAGTCCACCTCGACAGTCTTCCCCCTGCACAAAGGAATCGTCTGCGCTTGACCCGCAAGCGGTTCTTCGACCAGGTCAGGGACGCGACCCGCCACCTGCAGGATGCGGTCACGGGTGCGCTGGCCCGCATACAACCAGATATTATGGCGTTCCAGAAGGATGCCGCAGATTTCTGGCACCAATTTGAAAGGCCGGCGGAAAACGGCTTTGATGCGCGCACACTGACGCTGCAGGGTCGCCCCATGGGGCCGGATGCGAGCCGGCACCATGACCGTGATGCAGCCAGGCTGCGACGGAAGTTCGCCAAGTCCCCGACCATAGCGCGGCTGGCCATCCAGGGACTTCCGGAATTCCAGAGGCGTACCGGGGCGGATGACGACAAGGTGCAGACCTTGTTCGCCATAGAAACCGCAAATCTGATCCTGGCTCGCATTCTGTTGCTTCGGTTCTTTGAGGATCATGGCTTTTTCGGCAAGATTCGCTACGTCTGCAACGGTGGCATAGCGGCCTTTCAGAACATGAAGAACTACTTCCAGGCAAGCTACGCCAGTTTACTGGAAAAAGCTTATGCGGAAGGCAGCCGGCTGTATGCCTCCGCGTTTGACCAAACGGAACTCGACTGGATTTTTGGGCCGAGCGATGCGCCTTTGTCCAGTGCGATCGAATGGACCATGTTCCGCTTTGCCCGTTTTGATTTCGCCACCATCAAAGGGGACATTCTGACTGGGATCTATGACCGGTTTATGGATCGGGATCAGCGTAAGCGGATGGGAGAGTTTTTTACCCCGCCGTCCATTGCGCGATACATGGTGAACCGTCTGGGCGTCGACCGCCATTGTCGGGTGCTCGACCCGGCCTGCGGGTCCGGGACTTTTCTCCTGGAAGGTTACCGCCGCATGGTGGGTTATGATGTGGAACGCGGCGCGGCCGAGTACCAGGATGTGCTCGCGGCCATGGCGCACATCGCCGGCAACGACCTGAACACGTTTTCATCGGTGTTGACCCAGATTCAGTTGCTATGGCAAATCCTCTCCTTCAAGGAGGACATGGAGCGTGACGGGTTCCCGGATATTCTGGTGTCGGCGAAAGCCAATTCTCTGGTATCCAAGGATTGCTTGCGCGCCATGGAGCGATTCGGGGAGATCGACGTGCCGGAGTACGATGCGGTAATAGGTAATCCACCGTATGTTCGCGCCGAGCGGAGCGATCAGGATCTCGACCCGGCCTCTCGCCGCGACTTTGAAGGCGGACGCGCCGGTTTCCATGGCATATCCAGCAAAATGAACGTGTATGGCCTGTTTTTGTACCGGGCGCTGGATCGATGGTGCAAACCGGCGTCGGCGGACGGCATGGGCGCCGGCAAGGTAGCGTTCGTGTTGCCGATCTCCCTGTTTGACAGTCACGATATGCGCGAATTGCGCGATCTGTTTCAGGTTGGCGGGCGCTGGACCATTCGGGAGATCGTGGATATGGAACTCATCTGGAAAAAGGTGTTCGATGCCAAGGCGCTCCCGGCTATTTTCATCGCGGAGAACCGTCCGGCCACCACGAATGATGTGGTCAGTATCCGATTTGCGGACTATTCGTGTGTACGTGCCGCCAGCAGCATGGACGCCGTGGACGAATTTGCCATTGAGGACTTGCCGGAATCGATGGTTCCTTATCCGGACATTTTCTCTGCCGATGGACGTATTCTGACCCGGTTGACGCCTAAGAGGTTAAGAATAGTTCACAAACTTCTGGAAAATGCGACACTGGGCGAAGCCGCAAAACCATATTGGGTCAGAAAGGATGGTAGCCGTATCGTTGAATGGAGGGACCATCTACCCAATGATGCTTTACGATGGGAATTGCGCTCATTTTGTAGCGGCGGACTGGCTTTTCGTGGCAGCAAAAATCAACATGCACAAGGCATTAATGTCTACAAAGGTGAAAATATCATTGCCACGGAACTACAAGGGGAGGCGGCACTCGATCATGCTGATGTTGCCAATGTTGACGATCCAGGTCCTTGGAAATATGCGGATATTTTACCTAATGTTGGATATGCGTTAGCGGGTGTGGCGCATTGCGCCAATGCAGTTAAGTTTGACCCGAGAATGATAGCTTTCACTAATACCGTCACATTATTCTTTCCGCGAGATGATTTGATACACGTTCCATTCGATTTACTCATGCTTTCCAATGTCTATGTTTGGTACTATGCGCTCGTTGCCCGCATGGGCATTCTCGACACGCAACGGAGTCACATCTATCCCAGCAACTTCGCCATGCTCCCCTGGAACGAAGCTTTTGTTGACGCCGCGGATGAACTGGAAAACATGCGGGAACGTGTGGTACAGGCTTGCCGCAACCGGATAGACGCAGAACAGTCATTGCGCACGGCCTTGTCGGGGCTGAACCTGCCCACGTTAAAGCAGCGCGTCCAGGCGAACGCCTCTGCAAAGCTCTCCTGGTCGGATGGGTTTTCGGAAAAAGATTATGAGGTGGAGATCGGTGCTCCCGTAGTGCTGGATCAAGAGGATGGTTACCTCGTGAACCTCGCGAACGGCCTTTTGGATTGGGTGTTCTGCAACCAGCAGGACATAACGTGGGGATTGGCGACCGCGTTACGGCAGAAGAAAGGGCGGTCCTTGAACAAGAGCGATCTGTTCAATCTGCCCATCCCGCTCACTGATATCGAGTTGGAGCAATGGAACGCGGTCGTCATCCATTATCAGGAAGATGTCCTGGAACAGGAGATGTTGAGCGCCCTGAATGCCCTTGATCAGGTGGTGGGCCAGTGTCTGGGACTCGCACCCGCCGATATCGCCGAAATTCAGAGGGATTTACGGGAGGATCCATTTTTGAAAGGCATTCGTCCCAGGTATCCCGGAACCATCACCAGAAAACAGGGATTTCGATCCAGTCTGGGATCCAGCGAAAGATATCGATAGATTCCAAAATTTGTGCTAAATATCAGACACATCTTAACGCAGGGGAGGGCACGACTCGGTGAATCACATCATGATCGACATCGAAACGCTCTCGCGCAAACTGGGCGCGGTGGTCTTGAGTATTGGCGCGGTCGCCTTTGACCCGGATTCCAATCGTTTGGGCGAGACCTTCAGTATCCGCCTGC
>JAJYPA010000004.1 GCA_021795795.1 Pseudomonadota bacterium
GCCACGGGAATCGGTAAATGGGCCGCCAAATCTATGCACCTTGCCTTTTATTTTTTACTGACGCTGCAAATAGGTTCTGGTTTTGCACTCAGGTGGGCGCAAGCTGAATCTTTCACGTTTTTCAGACTGTTTACAGTTGAGATTCCGGGCAATGGCAACAAGACATTGGCACATACGCTCGAAGAGCTTCATGATACGGTTGGCTGGGTTCTGATCATTCTCGTTGGCCTACACGCGGCAGCCGCTTTGATTCACCATTACCTACTGCGAGATGACACCTTAAAACGCATGCTTTGAATGGATCGCGTATCCGGAGCAAACAGTTCAGCGTCGCTTGAAACGCAGCCTGCTTTACTTGACTGTGCGCCCCTCGATGATTTCGGCATCATGCGCCCACGAACGCGATCCATTTTTGCGTGGCCGGCACGAACTTTGTGGATGCGTGACAGATCGATGGCAAATTGCCTTGGGTATGTCCGCACAAATGCAGACGCTTCCTGAAGTCCGATAGGCTGTTAGCTCAACACCTCCAGATAACGCGACAGCGTTTCGTTCTCTGCGACAAACCAGTTCTGCGCCTGTGGGCTGCTCGGCGTGGCAAGATCCGCCCGCCAATCCGGCTCCAGCGTGTCGATGATAAATGTTCGCACCACTCTGCGATTATCCGGGCGTTGCAGGTGCTGGCGCAAACAGCCGGTCCCCAAGAGCTCGAAGCCATCGAGCGAGAACACCTGCCCCACCCGTGCTGGTGCCGTGGACAGCGCCACCCGATAGCGGCCCCGCTCATCGGCATAAGCCAGCGAGGTCTCAAAATCGAACAATTCGGCCAGGGTCCCGGCATCACCCTGTGCCAGCTCGGCCCGCTCGCGCAGTTGCAGTGCCGAAACGCCTATGTCTGTTCCCCGACCATGAACCCAGCCCAGCCGATCACCACAGACGATCAGGCCACCCCCACGCTGGAGTACCTCACCGGTTGCCACATCACATTCATCCACCAGTCGCAGGCCGACCAGAGGCCCGCCGCTGGCCTGCAAACGCCAGTCCTCGACATACGCCCCGGTCGTGCCGAACTCGATCATGCAGTTGCCGATACGCTGCAGGCGCGCCGGCTCCGGCCAGCGGTTGTGCAATTGCAGGGATACGCCATCACGCCAGCTGAGCATGCCTTCCTCCCAGACGCTATCGGCCAACCAGCCTTCATGGTTGGCGAGTTGGCGCAGCTCGGCGGCCGTGTAGTCTTGCCAGGCACGCACTTGCAGTACAGGCGTGTCCGGCAGGCGCAGGTCGATGGTGAAGTTGCGGCTTTGCAGCCAATGTACCTGGGTGCGCTGATCACTTCGGCCATCGGCAAAGCTGATGGTACGTCGACGAAAATGCCCGAGCATCCAGTCCGGCACGCCTGTCTGCGCGCGTGTCGGATAATCTGCGACCAATTCCAGCAGGTTCATGCCTTCACCGTACGGTGCCCATGACCGAAACTGGACAAGCCTGCTGCGCCATCGGGCAGTTGCAGCGAACCATTCTCCAACCGCTCGCGCAGATAACGGAAGGTCTGCGCGGTCTGCGCGAACAGGTGGTCGCCACAGTTGATCGGCTCGTATCTGCGCTCACCGCGCAGGGGCAGTCCGGCTATCGGAGCAATGCGCGTCGGGTAGTCACAGGCGCAGAATAGTGGGAAGGCGAAGCGCTCCTCGCTGACCTTGCGCACGCGGTGCGAAGTAGCAACGAAGTGGCCGTTGCTGAGCACTTCGAGCATGTCGCCGATGTTGATCACGAAGGCATCTTCCACCAGTGGCACATCGATCCATTGACCATCCCCATTGAGTACCTGAAGCCCTTCAGCTGTGGGCAACAGAATGGTGAAGCACTCATAGTCGGTGTGCGCGCCAATACCGGGACGGTCCGCCACCGGATCAGGGTCGAGCGGGTAGTGGATCAGGCGCAACTGGCTGGTGGGGTGACGGGTGATCTCGGCGAAGGTCTCCTCCGCCAACCCCAGGGCCAGGGCAAAACCACGAAACAGCGTGTCGCCCAGCGCCAGCGCCGCGCGGTAATAGGCGCCCACCTCGAATTTGAAATCCGCCGAATCAGGCCATTGAGTCGGGCCCAGCAGCGGATAGACCTGGGCTGCCTCGGTGTAGTCATAATTGACATCATAGGCTTCCTTGAGATCCTTGCCGCCGCCCGCGAACTGTTCCTCGCCTTCCGGCACATAACCACTGTGGTTACTCGACTGGCCGATGTAGAAGCGCATCTTCTCGTGCAGCGGACGCTCGAAAAATCTGCGCGCCTGTCGGATCAATCCGTCGCGTAACGTGCGGGAAATGCCGTGCCCGGTAATCTGCAGGAAGCCGACATCGCGTGCGGCTCGGCCCAGCTCATCGGCAACGCGCTGGCGTTCGACCAGGCTATCGTCATACAGCCCGGATATATCGATTAGAGGAATGGATCTGAAATGGGTATGCGCCATGTAAATCTCCCTTAAATAAGTGAGTTACCTGGTCGTCCAGACAAGCAGTGGGTCGGGTCGTCCCGAGGTCGATAGCAATCGCGCCCTGCGAAGGTTTTCAAGCAAAATCCACACCACCCGCCTTTTCACACTACTGGGCGGTTATAAGGCGAAACCAGTGCCCTTGAACGGTGCATTGCACACCGCATAAGCCCAATCAGATAGCATGCGGATCGCGCCATATTTGCCTTCAGGCTGGCGCTCATAGCGCTTTATTCCACTGCAAGCGCTTTCGCCACTATTGAAGGCAACCTTGCCGGATCTTTGATGCGCAGCTGCTTATTCACGTTATAGCGACCAAAAACCACCGTGATGTGCGTGACTGGCACACCAAACTCACCAGCCAAGAATCTAACCATGTGGTCAGTTGCTTTGCCTGCCACAGCGGCCGCTGTAACACTGATCTTCAACTGTTTCCCCTTGGACTTCCCGATGGCATCGCGCGTTGATTCCGGCGACCCAAGAATATTCAGAACCAGGTCGTTCCCGTCCCAGGCACAAAATGAGGGGATATCAAGCCCGCGTCCCTCGGACTTGGCTCCTGAAACACGGACTCGCTGCTTGTTCATATTTTTCGCATCCAAATTTAGGCAGATCTGCACAAACACAGGCCTTTATTCACAGGGGATGATTCGGGCAATGAGCGTCAAGATCAAGCAAATTTCTCCAAGGAATCTCTTGGGTCTTCGCGTAACAACTGACTGGCGATGCCTTGGCATCGGTAACAAACATACTCAAGGCACTGGATGAGGAAATCGAGCACCTGCGTGCGGTCATCAGTGATCATATCGACCAGGATATCAACCTGCGCCAACAGGTTGCATTTGGTATTGAGTCCGCCTCCAATGATTGCGTGAAAAAACCACCAGCGGCAAGGGCATGCGTCTTTTTCATCCCATTGAAGTTGAAAATAAGCGCTAAGCCACTGTTGCCGCATTAAGATTCACATGGACTTTTCCGTGGTTCTGGCGGGTGGCACGTATTCAGGCACGCGGTTCCTGACTGGCGGCTGCGCCATCAGGTATTCATAGATCGCATGCAAGTCCTTTTCCGACAAGTGGGATAGTCCTTGCCAGGGCATCGGCGGCAGGATTGGCCGACCTACGCCCATATGCTTGCCGTTCTTCATCGCTGCGATGAAATTCTGTGCGCTCCAGTTGCCTATACCGGTCTCACGGTCGGGTGTTAGGTTGCTGGCGTAGGTCTGGCCCCAAGGGCCGCTGAAGGCGGTCAAGCTGGCCGAACCGACCCAGTTCCAGTCACCGTTCAACGGCGGCGGCGAAGGCATATGCAGCGCTTGCGGATGACCCGAGAGACCGAGCGCCATGTCCTTCTCCGGACCATTCTGGCCCATCCTGGTTGGTGTGTGGCAATCGGCGCAGCCGCTGAAGTTAACGAGATAGGCGCCGCGCTTCACGAGCGCGGCGGTGGTGTCATCAGCTTGCGTGCCGTCGGCCTGCGCGGACCAACTAGCAAAGCTGCCAGCAATGATGGTGAGGATCAGGGCGGTTTGCTTGGGGGTGGGCATGGTAATTTCTCCTGTTGTTGGATGAGAGAGGCAAGTCTAGGTCAGCCGAAAATCCAGACAAGATGCGGCAGATCTACTTATGAAATTCTTAAGAATTGATGAATGAAGATTTAAGAAATGAGGCCGAATTGCCCCAAGAACGTGCCGGGAACTTAGCCCGAAACCAGCTGCAGGGGGCGATTGACCGTCAGCGAAAAGCGTCCGCGACCGGTTCGGGCTAGGCGGATGCCTGCGGCACGTTCGTCCAGGCGCCGTTGCAGCAGCACCAGGCGCGCTTCGAGGTTATCGCTTACACCGGGCAGGCGGATGCGCGAGTCCACCCGCAAACTCTTGTTTGTGAACTCGGTGCGTCGCCGTTCGACGAAGTCGGTCAGCAGCGCCCACAGGATCGCACCGGCGACGCCCTTGATCAGATAGTCATCGTCAATGAAAATGCTGTCGTTGGTGGCGAAGTGGCGCACTGACAGCGCCGGGCCGGCAGCCGGTGTCGCCTCGACGGTCTCGGATGACAGCTCATCGGTCTGCTCCGCCACGTGCTGATGGTGATGAATGGACAACGCCAGTTGGGCGGCGAAGGCGACCAGCGCATCCTCGTCGTCGTAGCCAAAATGCAGGTCATCGACGCTCTCCACGTAAAGCACGCCGAGCAACTGGCCAAAAACGGCGACTGGCACCGCCATCTGGCTGCGGGCTTCTGGCAGGCCGGGCAAGGGGATGGCGCTTTCCAGACCGTCGCCCCTGCCCTCGGCTTCGATACTGTCACGTACAGTGCGACCGTAGCTGTATTCGCTGGTCATGAAGCCAATGCGGATCGGCGAGATTTCGCGGGCGCAAATGCCGATTACACCGGCGCCGATCGGAATTTCCGAGCCGATGCCGGATTCCGGGTAGCCGCGGCTGGCCAGTGTATACAGCCGACTGTACGCCTGATCGTGCATCAGTAGCATGACATGGTCGATGCCAAAGTCTTCGCCCAATGAATTCATCGCCGCTTCCAGCAGCGATTCCAAGTTGCTACAGCTAGACAGGCGTTGCGTGGCGCGTCGCAGCGCCGTGAGGTAGTTCACGGGTGGCGTTGGCGGCGCCAAGGTCGGCCCGGGCACGTGTTCGATGTCGCGGATGCGATAAATATCCGAGCCCAACAGGCGAAATACATCGCTCATACCTTCGTGCGAAGCAATGCCGGCCAGCTTGGCTTTCATCTGTTCGAATAGCGGGCCGGCGGTTTCGGTGCGCAAATACTCTAGCCGAAGGCGGTATTGCGCGCCGGTCAGGTGGTCGGTGAGTAGCAGGCGAACCGGCGAACCGGCCAATACGTTTTGCCGGGTGCAGTTGAAAAACTGGTAGGAAAGCGCGACGTGTTTGTTGTCGATGAATTGCACCTGCGACAGGTAGGCCAGGTTTGGCATACCTTCCGAGTCGCAGGTGGCGATCTGGCCAGGAATCACGCCTTCCAGACATTCGCGGATGGTTTCGATGCGCACGCTCATGTTGCGTCAATCCAGTGGCTTGCCGGCTTTGGGTCCGGGCGTCTGCGAAAAGGCCGCGCTAGGTGTGAAGACTACGGTCACCAGATCGTCGAGCGTGTAAGCAAGAATCACACGGACAATTCCCTCCGGAATGCCCAACGGCACCACCTGTTCGAGGAAGAGCACGATGTGTTCCTCGACGACGGCGGTGTCGGCCGCCTCGAAAGCCTCCACCCTGACGTCGCTCCCCTTCAATTGGACAGTGCGGTTGGTGCTGGGCAGACTGAACACGCTGGCCACCCGCGCGCTGTAGCGGATGTTCTCGATCAACTCAGCTGCTTGCGAGCGCTTCACGAAGACACGCACCTCGTTGCCATTATCCGAAGCCCGGCAACCCAGACCCCGGCTCATGCTCGGCAGGTGATCCGGGCCACAGGCCGCCACGCTGATGCTGACCCCGGTCTGGATGAATGCGGCGGTTTCGCTGTCGATCATGTGGACTCACGGCCTACGTTGGATTTTTATGTTCGAGTGCTCGCAGTCGGGGTGCGCCCGCTGTCGCTGCCACATCAAATGATGCAACGGGAGCGGTCGCCGTGGCAATGGTCAACAGAACCGACTGAACAATTTTACGAGCGGATCAATGGAGTCAGAATCGATTGATACGACTTCATTAGTACGGATGGGGAAGCAAGTTCATACCGCGCCGGCTGTTAGCGTTTGTGCGTGCGACCACGAACAGAGCTGGCAGGCACCCGCGTTTCCTTTTTGGCCTATCTTGAACATCGAAATGCACACCCAAAACCCTGTCACTGGACCGCAACGCCTGATTCCATCTTAGCCAAGGTAACCAAAGCTAAAGAAATATTGGAAAAGTTGCACCAGGCTGAAGCTCCCGTGAAAGTCTTAACTTGATCTGCGCAATCAAGGGGGTCGGACTCAATGCCATTCAAACGAATGAAAGGCGCAAGTTCAGGAACATATGCGGCATATCATGCATGTCAGGGAGACAGGCTACTTGGGACTGTCGAGCTCAGCTCGCTCACGCAAAAACTAAAAGGCCGATGAGTGTACCGGCCTGTACGCGTGAGAACGGTTTTGCTCACCAGGATTTGTAGGGCAGGAATTTGCCGTTCATGGTGACGACGACGCGGTCGCCCGCCGGGTTTTCTTCCTTATCGATGTGCATGGAAAAATCGATGGCGCTCATGATGCCGTCACCGAATTTTTCGTGGATCAGCGATTTGATGGTCGGGCCGTACACGCCGATCACTTCATAAAAGCGATAGATCAGCGGATCGGTCGGGATGGCTTTGTCCCAAACCTTGGTTGGGCATGCCATGAGCACAGCTTTGGTTTCGGCAGGCAGATCCAACAGTGTCAACAGTTTCTGGGCGGGTTCTTCCTTCAGGCTGTTCATGCCGAGACAAGCCGACACGGCAAACACGGGCGACAGACCAATGCCGGCTGCAATGGCTTCCCAGCTCAGGGACAGGGCTGCTTTCTTTTCCAGAATCAAGGCGGTCAGGGCTTCTTTGGTCATCATAATGATCACTCCGTTTGCTGTGGTTATCAAAGCGCGTCAGGTGCACTCGAACGAATACTCATCAAGAATCCTGCCAAGTTGATGAACGCAATCTTGGTTCACGCGGTTAATTGCTTGGCTATGTGTTTACGTTTATGGAATTTGCTTCCAATACAAAGCGTTGTGCTTGGTATTTTCTTGCGTGCAACCTGTTTCACAATTCAACCATTTTCCACGGAGTCTGCTTACCCGGCCCCGTTTTCGGCAAGTGCCCCATCAAATGGCAACATTGTCCGATCTATTCATGACATTGTCGGACACTGGGAGCTGACAATCATGGCTTATCACCCTCGAAGACTTAATAAAATAACTCAACAATATGTTTTTAAAGCATTTAATTTGGTTGGCATAGGGTGTGCTGTGTTGGACATTACAAGTGTTTCGTACTTGACCCCACAAACCCACGATCAGGAGAATTTCAATGAGCACCCCTATTCTAGAACCCGTAGCGCCATCTTGTGTCCGTCAGGCATTGCGTGAAATCGACAAGCAAGGTTTGGCAGCACTGGGCGAGAAAGGCAAAGCAAACCCGAACGCGGTGGTCACGCTAAAAGCGAAAACGGTTTGCGAAGGTCAATTCCGCAATCTGACCTATATCCGTGGCCTTGATCCGGTCATTGTGGACGAACCACCTCACCTGTTAGGTGAAGATACCGCACCGAATCCATCCGAGGCACTGTTGGCAGCATTGGGCGCTTGTTTGGCGGTTGGCGTGCATGCCAATGCCACGGCGCGCGGCATCAAGCTGACCAAGCTCGAACTTCACATCGAAGGCGACATCAACGTCACGGCTGTTTGGGGTACCGGCGACCTGGACGACGACAAGCCTCTGGGCTTTACCGCCATACGCGTGAAGTTCGACATCGAAACACTCGACCCGATGAGCGGGGCCGAAAAAGACGCCCTGTTGCAACATGCCAAGAAATGGTCACCGGTTGCCAACACCATGATGCGCCCGGTCGCTCTCGACTGCGCTGTGCTCTAACGCTGACTTGCGCCGCATGCACAGGTATGCGGCTTATATATTCCAGGAGAATGCCATGACTGCCGTAGCTGCGAATTTGAAAAATCCGCCATCGAGCTTCCCCGAGGGCGAACTTCTCTTTAATCAGCTCAGAGATATTGTGCGCGATAAGCTTGCCCCGTTGACCGTCAAGATTGATGAGGGCTATTACCCGGCCGAAGTTCTTCGCGCCTTGGGTGAAGCCGGCGTTTTTCGCCAGCATCTGGCCTCGCAGAATGGCCGTGGTGAATTTGATATCAATGCAGCCCTGAAGGCGATGGATATCGTTTCCCAAGAGTGCATGTCTACCGGCTTTATGGTTTGGGCTCAGAATGTCGCAGCATGGTATGTCGAAATGTCCGACAACGACTATCTCAAGCGAACCCTCCTGCCTAAGCTTGCCCGCGGTGAGGCTTTAGGTGGCACGGCACTCTCCAACCCCATGAAGTATCTGGCCGGTATTGAGCCCTTGCTGCTTTCTGCAGTCGAAACAGAAGATGGTTTTATTCTCAATGGCACCTTGCCGTGGGTGTCGAATCTCGGCCCGGATCATTGGTTCGGCTCCATCTTCAAGGTTGGAGGCAATAAGTCACGCGATGTGATGGCCATGGTCAACACCTCCTGGGCCGGGGTGACGTTGAAACAACTGGCCAAATTTTGTGGCATGGAAGGCACAGGTACTTACGCGCTGTCTTTTAAGGATGTGTTCGTGCCCAGGAACCATGTTCTGGGCGATCCGCTGATCCCTTACATCAAAAAGATAAAGGCTGGCTTCGTGCTGTTGCAAACCGGCATGGCCACCGGTTTGGTCGAAGGGTGCATCAAACTGTGCGAAGACGTCGAGCCCAAGCTCGGCCATGTGAACTGCTATCTGGATGATCGCCCGGACGAACTGCGCGAGGAGCTGGAAGATGCACGCGATCTTATCTCCAGTTTGGGTGAGGATATTTTTAACAAGGATGCAGAGTTTATGCGTACGGTATTGGAGGTGCGGCTGCTCGGGTCCGAGCTCTCCTTGCGCGCGGCAAATTCCGCCATGTTGCACACGGGAGCCAGTGGTTATCTGCACGACGCCCCCGCACAGCGCAAGCTGCGCGAAGCCTATTTCGTCGCTATCGTGACCCCAGCGACCAAACATCTCCGCAAAGAAATCGATGCCATGGCGGCTCTCTGAGCGAATCGAGCAGGATAAGAGGTTGGGTGCATGGCAATAAATGACGACACACCGCGTTGGATCTGCCTGATATGTGGGTGGATATACGATGAGACCAAGGGCGATCCGGACAGTGGCATCGCCCCCGGCACCCGTTTCGAAGACATCCCCGAGGACTGGTCCTGCCCGTTGTGCGGGGTAACCAAGGCAGATTTCGTCACGATGGAAGAATACGCGGCGCAGCGAGCGTCCAGTGGTTCGATGACTCGTCCACGTCGTGCGCGGGGTCAGGTCGGTGGCGAGGATGCCGTAGTCATCATCGGCAGTGGCATTGCCGGTTGGACGGCCGCCGAGCAGCTTCGTGCACAGGATGCGGATCGACCGATCACACTGATTACCGCCGACGACGGTTGTGTGTATCCCAAACCGTCCCTATCCATGGCGATGGGGCAAGGCCGAACTGCGGATGACTTGATCGAACAATCCGGGCCGGACAAGGCAGAAGCGCTTGGTGTGACCTTGCAGGCCAACACGCGCGTTTTGGGCATCAAGCCCAAAGACAAGCGGCTGATGACGACCAAGGGCAAAGTAACCTATGGCGATTTGGTACTGGCGCTGGGTGCCTCACAACGTCGCCTTACCTTTGAAGGCGATGCAGCCGACCAGATCCTGCGGGTTAATGATTTGACCAGCTACCGCAAGATGCGAGAAAAACTGTCCAGAGGCCCCCAGCACGTCACCTTGATCGGAGCGGGATTGATTGGGGTCGAGTTCGCCGAAGATCTTCATGCGGGGGGGCACCGGGTCACTTTACTCGATCTGGGGCAGCAGTTGCTCGGTCGGTTGGCGCCACTGCCCATCGCCCGTCGCTTGTTGGCTTCGCTGCGTCAGCACGGTACCGAATTTCTGCCCGGCGTCAGCTTGGCGGCGCTGGACACAGACGGTAATCGCTTGCGCGGGACCTTGAGCGATGGCGAGTCACTGACCACTGATTTGGTGATCTCTGCGGTGGGGCTGGTGCCAAACACCGATTTGGCCAAAAGGGCGGGGTTGAATGTGAATCGCGGCATCGTCGCGAACGCGGACAATATGCGCACCAGCGACCCGCACATCTACGCCATTGGTGATTGTGTTGAGGTCGATGGGCGGAGCTACTTTTACATCGAGCCAATTCGCCGACAGGCTGCAACCGTTGCGGCTGCGCTTGTTGGAAAGCACAGACCATTTGCGCATCTTCCAATGGCCGTAAGGATCAAAACCCCCAGCCTGCCAATCAACGTTTGCCCTCCAGATCAGAGTGTGGCCGATTTTGGTGACTGGCATGCTCATACTCCGGCTGAGGTGAGTGACGATGACAAAGGAACTTGTCGTATGGATTTTCTGGTCCGTAACCAATTGGTGGGATATGCCTTGACCGGAAGGTGCACGCCGCAAAGCGAGCACCTGCATCGTATCGTGATCGAGTCCTTGTTTGCGGCTACCACCGCAGCATGAATTAAATTCAAAACAACGCCTTATTATCGTTCTTGTTCATTGATTTATAGGAGATTTGCCATGAGTTCTGTCCTGCTAACCGCCCCCCAAATGAAGACCCTGATGGACACCGAACCAACAGTGGTCATTGATGCCCGAAACCCAGACGCGTATGCCGCCGGCCACATTCCCGGTGCGGTCAATATCCATGACATTTTTACCTTTCTGGCGACGTCTTCGCCCGAGGGACTGGAAGAATTGAAAGCGAAATTCGCCGAAACGTTCGGCAAGGCTGGATTGTCTGGCAAAGAAACGGCGATCATCTACGAAGATGCAATGAATACCGGTTTTGGCATGTCGTGCCGCGGTTATTTCCTGTTGAGTTACTTCGGTTATCCGAAGGTGAGGATTCTGCATGGCGGCTATCAAGCCTGGCTGGCCGAATCGCTGCCGGTCTCAACCGAGGTGCCGACGCCCATACCCGCCACTTTCCCGCTGATCGATACGGGTACTGATCTTATGATCGGGAAGGACGAGATTCTGGCTGCTCTGGGCAGCGAGAGCCCAGTTTTACTCGACGTGCGGGATATCGATGAGTGGATCGGCACCAGTTCTTCACCCTATGGCAAAGATTTTTGCCCGCGCAAAGGGCGACTGCCCGGCGCAGTCTGGATTGAGTGGTATCGCCTGATGAAACCGGGCGCCATACCGATGTTCAAGGCGCCGGAAGAAGTGCTGGCAGAATGTGCGACTGTCGGTATCTCTAAGGATACGCCGGTGTATCTCTACTGCTTTAAAGGGGCGCGCGCATCCAATACACTGGTCGCCTTGAAGTCAGCCGGTATCGAGAACGTGAAACTGTACTTCGGATCTTGGAACGAGTGGTCTCGCGATCCGTCCCTGCCGATCGAGGAAGGCTTGCCATACGCCGTCGCCTGAACGGGGATTCCTCGACTGGGGTCATCCGTGCTGAAGCCAGGTCGCGCACCGTTGAGCGATAAGTGGTTGGAAGGGTTGCGCGATACGGCCCAAAGCGAACCAACCTTGGCTTATGATTCAGGGTGTTCTATCGCAAGAGGAATCAGTGATGAACATGCTCATAATGGCTATGCACAGCCTGGCTGCCGTTCTCTGGATCGGCGGCATTTTCTTCGCTTTCATGGTGCTGCGACCAGTGAGCACGATGTTCGAACCGCCCCAGCGGTTGCGACTTTGGAGCACTGTTTTCGCACGGTTTTTTCCGTGGGTCTGGTTCTTCATCGTGATATTGGTAATCACCGGTTATGTTGATCTGTTCACTCGTTTTGGTGGATCGATGACGCAGGGATATCTTTTGGCGATGCAGGTGATTGGCTGGATCATGATCTTGCTGTTTGCCTGGCTGTCGTTTGTACTGGTTGGAAAGTTGCATCGGGCCGTCAGTGAGCAGCGCTGGCCGGATGCCGCTGCGGCCATGCAGCCCATCCGCCGGATCATGGCTATCAATTTGGGACTCGGAATTCTGATTACCGTAATCGGTGTGGCCCGCCCGATTTTCTGATAGTCTCCTAGACATTACGTTCGCTCTATTGATTCAGTAGCCCCAGTCGTTCCAGCCGATAGCGGAATTGGCGCGGTGTCATGCCCAGGCTCATCGCGGCTCGGGTCTTGTTCCCACCGGTTTGACGTAAGGCATCGAGCAGGCTTTGTGCTTCATCGGCGCGCACCCAGCCGTAACCACGCTGAGCGGGTTGATGCGGTATTGAAGGTAACGATGGGGGCTCGATCGGTGTGATGCGTTGCGTCGTGCCCGCTTCCAGATGTTCTCCGATATGCGCTTCGTGCTGCAGGATCAAAATCACATCGTCGATGGTAATTTCGCGGTTCTGCGCAATCAGAACGGCGCGTTTAACAATGTTTTCAAGCTGGCGTATGTTGCCAGGCCAGTTATAGCCCTCCAGCCGTTCCAATACGCCGGGGCCAAATACCGTATTGCGGTCGAATTCATGGTTGGCCCGTTGCAGGAAGTGCCGCGCCAGATGACTCACGTCACCTCCCCGTTCCCGTAACGGTGGCAAATGAATGGGGAATACGTTCAGGCGATAAAACAGATCGATACGGAATCGCCCTTCGTTGACGGCCTTCTGTAGGTTTTTATGTGTGGCCGCGATGATGCGGACATTGATTGGAATGTCCTGAGTGCCGCCCACACGCTTAATCGCCTGTTTTTCTAGTACATGTAGCAGCTTAGACTGTAAATCCAACGCCAGATCGCCAATTTCATCGAGAAATAATGTGCCATTGTTCGCCAGTTCGATAATCCCTTGTTTCTTGACCACCGCACCGGTGAACGCGCCTTTTTCATGGCCGAACAATTCAGATTCGAGCAAAGCCTCTGGTATGGCCGCGCAGTTGATGGCCATGAACGGTCCGTCGCGCAGCTGACTGGTGATATGCACTAAGCGAGCGAAGCGTTCTTTGCCGGTGCCCGATTCGCCGGCAAGAAGCACTGTCGCCTGAGTCGGGGAAACATGCAGCGCCTGACGCAGTGCGTGGCGTAGAGCCGGGCTTTCGCCCAGGATGCCGTGGGTGCCTTCGGTCTTCTGATCCAACGCCTGTTTAAGGGCGCGGTTCTCGTCGGCCAGCAGGGCGGTCTTTTCTTCAATGAGTCGACTCAGGCTCAGAATTTGTGCAATCAGTGTCGCCAATACCTGCAACAGGGTGATGTCTCTACTGAAGGGGCGTTTGCGCCCTCGTAGCCGGTGGGCTGCGAGTACACCGAGCGGGGTGTTGTTATAGAGAATGGGAACGGCCAGGAAGGCTACGGTTTCCTGTGGCAGGGTGCCGCGTTCCACGGCGCGTGTCAGATAGATCGGTTCGTCGTCGATATTCTGGACAACGGCGACTTGTTTGGTCTGCATGACACGCCCTGTAACGCCTTCGCCGATGACATAGTGCCCCCGGGCTCGCTCTGGTGGGGTTAGCCCATAGGAATAGCGAATGCTTATAGTGTCCATGTCGTCGTCTTTCAGCGCGACGCGCCCGCGATTCAGGCCGATCATCTGTGACATCAGCCGCAGGATGCCGTTAATGGGCTCATCGGTGGTGCCGTTGTGCGTCATCAACCGCGAAGCTTCGGAGATGATCAGAAGTTCGACATCTTCATCTGCATTTGTTGTCGTGGTTGGTTTGATTGGGATGGTCATGGTCGGTTGTGCTCCGCAAAACGACACTGAACATCACGCAAGATACAGGCCAAATAGGTGATCGCTTTGTAAGACATTGTTCGACAATGTGTGGTGGTTTGAATTTGGTCAATGTCCAATTCGACCTGCACCGATAATTGTCAAATGCTTTTGTTTGCGCACCATATTGGTTCTTTAATATTGTTAATTCAGGGTTTAAGGCGCATTTGACTAATTCTTTTCAGTGAGTTGAATGACGGACATTTATTTGGCATGAGGATTGCGTTGTTAGTATTGACTGATTCATAACTCATCGGGAGATCGCTCATGTCCGCTTTCAAAAATCCATTCGATTCTTCCGTTCACCTCAAGAAGGGATGCTCTTGCGGCCAGCATGCCAGTCAATCCGAGCACGACGCGCGAGCCGCCTCCGAGCCAAAAGAGGAAGAAGCCGCGCTCAACCGCGTGATCGAATCAACCCTCATGCGCTCGATTTTTCCTCACGATGAAACCCGCCGAAATTTCCTGAAGGCAGTTGGCGTGGGTACGGCTATGGCGGCCTTGTCGAGCCTGTTTCCCCTTGGCGCGGCACAAGCCTTAGCTGCCGAAGGGGGCGCCATCGAGAAAAAGAGTTTGAAGGTGGGTTTTATACCCATCACCTGCGCCACCCCGATCATTATGGCCAAGCCCATGGGGTTTTATGAGCGGGAGGGCCTGAATGTCGACATCATCAAAACCGCAGGCTGGGCGCTTATCCGCGACAAGGTGCTAAATCATGAATACGACGCATCGCAAATGCTGGCACCCATGCCCATTGCCGCCACGATGGGGCTGGGCTCTCAGCCGAATGAAACCTTTGTTGCCACCATTCAGAACATCAATGGTCAGGCGATTACGATGCACATCAAGCACAAAGATAACCGCGATCCAAAAAACTGGAAGGGCATGAAATTCGGCATTCCGTTCGACTACTCGATTCACAATTTGCTGCTGCGCTATTACTTGGCCGAGCATGGCATTGATCCCGATAAGGATGTTCAGCTCACCATTATTTCCCCGCCCGACATGGTTGCGAACTTGCGCGCAGGCAATATTGATGGGTTTCTCGGGCCTGAGCCATTCAACCAACGTGCGGTTTATGAAGGCTTCGCCTTTATCCAAGTTTTGTCGAAGGACATCTGGGACGGCCATCCCTGCTGCGCCTTCGGGGTTACCGATAAATTTGTCAAGGAAAACCCGAACACTTTCTCTGCCCTGTTCCGCGCCATTTCCAATGCCACGGTGTATGCCCACAAACAAGAGAATCGACCGGCCATCATCGAAGCGATCGCACCGGCCAATTATCTGAATCAGCCCATTCCCGTGCTGCAACAGGTCATGACCGGCAAGTTTGCCGATGGCCTGGGCAATATTCGAGATGTGCCGGGTCGGGTGGATTTTGATCCCTTCCCTTGGCAGTCGATGGGGGTCTGGATGCTGACCCAACTCAAGCGTTGGGGGTATATCAAGCAGGAGATTGACTACAAACAAATCGCCGAACAGGTTTTCCTGGCTACCGATGCCAGAACCCGCTTGCGTGAAATGGGCCTGAGCGCACCGGATTCGAACTATGAAAATCACACCATAATGGGCAAGGTCTTCAACCCCGCACAACCCCAGGTTTATCTCGACTCATTCAGCATTCGGAGAACCTGAACATGAGCCCGTCCCTGAACCTGCGTGCCGGGCTGGTATCCATCATGTTGTTATTGGCCTTTGTGGGCGTGTGGCAACTGGCCACTCAACCCAAAGCGTCAAGTGCGCCAGCCTATGCTGATCCGGAATATGCCGCGATGATGGGGTCGGCCGCGACGAAGGCAGCCGGATTACCCACGCCCGAGGCCGTAGGTCAAACCCTGCTGCATCAACTCGCCAATCCGTTCTACGACAACGGCCCCAACGACAAGGGAATCGGCATCCAACTGTCCTGGTCGCTCGGTCGGGTTCTGGCGGGTTTTCTACTCGCCGTGATTGTGGCCATTCCGCTCGGTTTTGTGATCGGTATGTCGCCGCTGATGTTCAAGGCGCTCAACCCGTACATTCAGTTGCTCAAGCCGATTTCGCCACTGGCCTGGATGCCGCTCGCGCTATACACCATCAAAGATGCCAATGCGTCGTCGATTTTTGTGATATTCATTTGTTCCATCTGGCCGATGATGATCAATACCGCGCATGGCGTGGCCTCGGTCAAAAAAGACTGGCTGAACGTGGCCAAAACGCTTGAAGTCAGCCCGCTCAGGACAGCCATTACGGTGATCCTGCCTGCCGCAGCACCCACAATTCTCACCGGGATGCGCATTTCCATGGGCATTGCATGGCTCGTCATCGTCGCGGCAGAAATGCTGGTAGGCGGCACCGGAATTGGCTATTTCGTCTGGAACGAATGGAATAATCTTAATCTGGCCAATGTGATTTTTGCCATTTTCATGATAGGTGTCGTCGGTATGCTGCTGGATGCAATCTTTGGCGCACTGACCCGCTTTGTATCCTATCAGGAGTAATAAATAGCATGAGCAAGGCATTCCTTAAGGTCGAAGGACTCAAGAAAATATTCCCCGGAGTTTCGGGCGGCGACGACGTGACGGTGTTCGACAATATCCACTTCGAGGTGCAACAAGGTGAGTTTATCTGCATTATCGGCCACTCGGGTTGCGGCAAATCGACCATTCTCAATGTGCTGGCGGGTTTGGATTCCGCGAGTGGAGGCAATGTGTTCATGGATGGACGGGAAGTTTCCGGCGCCAGCCTCGATCGAGGCGTGGTCTTCCAAAGCCACGCCCTGATGCCTTGGCTGACCGTTGAACAAAACGTAGCATTTGCTGTGAAATCCCGCTGGCCACAGTGGGGCAAGGAAGCAGTTCTGACGCAATGTGTTAAGTATCTGGAACTGGTCGGATTGAAACACGCACTCAATAAAAAACCGCATCAACTTTCGGGTGGCATGAAACAACGTGTGGGTATTGCCCGTGCTTTTGCTATCGAACCCAAAATGCTGCTGATGGATGAACCCTTCGGCGCACTTGATGCGTTGACACGCGGCGTAATCCAGGATGAGCTTGTGAAAATCTGTGCAGCGACCCGGCAGACCGTATTCATGATTACCCATGATGTCGATGAAGCGATTTTGCTGGCGGATAAAATCCTGCTGATGTCCAACGGGCCATATGCCAAAATTGCCGAGATCGTGGAGAATCCATTGGAACGTCCGCGTTTACGCACAGAAATGCACCACAACCCACATTTTTACTCAGTGCGAAATCACATGGTTGATTTTCTTGTCAGCCGTTCACGCAAGATTGCCGAAGGCGAACTGCCCTCAGGGTACGACCCGCAACACCCACCCATCATTCGGCCCTTGAGTTTGGCGGTATGAGGCTTGTAGTAGCGTGCATCGAATTTGATTTCTGGCGCCCGCTACCCTGCCTTTCGATCCGAGGTAATTCAGGCCCTTTTACTTCCCACTAACAAGAGCACACCGCCAAGGACAATCGCTCCAATACCCACCCAAACGGGGACATTGACGGTTTGCTTGTCCTTGATCGACAACTCAATAGGCCCAACTTTGGCTTCGTGGGTATCCTTGGTAAAGCTGAAACTGCCATAGGCCAATCCGAGGCTTCCGGCAATAATCAATGCAATTGCTGCGATTCTGATAGCGTCCATTTCAATCTCCTTCTATTTAGAAAACATACTAATCCGAACTCTCGACACCTCAGGATCATCGATCAAGGCAAGATGCCCTTGCTCAAGCTAACACAACCCCAATCAAGCACTAATTTAATTTCTTCACCGCCCGCCTCTTCCGCCGGTTGGTTTTCGCCCTGCACCTGGTTTGGCCGCCGGTCGGGCCGACAGGGCGCTTTTACGGCTGTTGGCTTTGGCTACGGTTTTGGGGGCAGCGGCTTTGGCGGTTGTCTTGGCCGCGGGCCTAGTCGTTGATTTGGTCGTTGATTTGATCGTTGATTTGGCTGAACCGCCTTTGCTCGCCGGTTTTCCTGCTTTAACCGATATCGCGGGCGGCGTGTTGCCTGATGCAGCCTCGTCGCGTGCACGCCGTTCGGCACTGGCGGCAGATTTTCGCTTCATACCCGCGATCTGTCGTTCTTCCTTCTTGGCCTTGAAGCGTTGCAGTGGCGTGCGGATATCGTATTTGCCCTCAAAAGGATTGCTGTCCGTGCGGAATTCCAGCCGAATCGGAGTGCCCATGAGTTGGAATTCCTTGCGGAACCAGCCTTCGAGGTAACGCGAATAGTTTCCGGGCAGGCGGTCGGTCTGCTTGCCGTGGATGACGATGATCGGCGGGTTGCTGCCCCCTTGATGTGCATAACGCAGCTTGATGCGGCGTCCATGAATCAACGGTGGTTGATGCGCGAACACGGCGGCTTCCAGCGAGCGGGTGAGCACATTGGTACTGATGTCGCGCATGGCGGCCAGATAAGCCTTGTCCACGCTTTCGAACAAATGCCCCACGCCGGTGCCGTGCAAGGCGGAGATGAAGTGCATCTCGGCGTAGTTGATGAAGTCGAGTCTGAGGTCGATTTGCCGTTTGATCTCGGCGCGCGCGTAGTCGGTCAGGTTGTCCCATTTGTTGATTGCGATGACCAATGCACGGCCCCGATCGTGGATAAAGCCGAGCAGATGCTGATCCTGTTCGCTGATGCCTTCGTGGGCGTCGCAGACCAGAATCACGACATTGGCCGCTTCAATCGCTTGCAGGGTTTTGACGATGCTGAATTTCTCGATCATCTCGTTGACGCGCGCCCGGCGGCGCACACCCGCGGTGTCGATGAGCGTGTACGCCTTGCCGTTCTGCTCGAAAGGAATGTAAATGCTGTCGCGCGTGGTGCCTGGTTGGTCGAATGCCAGCACGCGATCTTCGCCGAGCAGGCGATTGGTGAGCGTGGATTTGCCGACGTTCGGCCGGCCGATCAGCGCCACGCGAATGGTTTTTTCGTCGTATTCCGGCTCTTCATCCATCACGGCCAATTTATCGGCCAGTTTCACCACAACCGCATCCCACAAGGCGCTGATCCCGCGACCGTGCGATGCCGTGGTGAACACCGGTTCGCCCAGGCCGAGGCGCGCGAATTCGGCCTGCACCAGCGATTCATCCACGCCATCGACCTTGTTGACCACGAGCTGAATCGGCTTACTCGAACGGCGCAGTTTCTCGGCGATTTCCTGATCGGCCACCGTCAGGCCCGCCCGCGCATCGACCAGAAACACCACGCAGTCGGCTTCCTCGATCGCCGCCCAAGCCTGATCCTGCATCAAGGCCTCGATGCCGCCGCGCTCGCCGGTCAGGCCACCGGTGTCGATGACGATGAAGTCGCGTCCTTCGTGTTCGGCCGAACCGTACTGGCGATCCCGCGTCAGACCGGCATAATCGGCCACCAGCGCCGCGCGCGAACGCGTCAACTGGTTGAACAAGGTGGACTTGCCGACATTGGGTCGTCCGACTAAAGCAATCACAGGTTTCATGGTTCACCAATCAAATTCGAAATGAACCGCGCCGTGCACGGTTCTGGTATTGCGCGCGATTATCGCAGCCTTGAGCTAACAATGCTGAATTATCATTGAACAGCGTGCGGTGAAACCACCACATCGCTGAGTGGATGTGTCTTCAAGTCCCGCGTACATGCCCGTTCGAGGCATACGCCACACCGTAGCTCGATGCATTATGGGGTTTGGCTAAGGTGCCTTTGATTGATTTGAAGATGAGTATTTGCTCGTGGCTTTATCCACTTCCCAACTGTCGAGTGAATAGGTCAGAAAGAGATGAATCGGTACGCCCTTGAGGGTGGCGAGCTTGGGTATCGGTTCGGGGAGCCATGAATTCAGCCAATCGACCAAGGGGAAGATGAGTGGTGTTTGCAGGATGGCACCACTGAACTGAAGTTGTGCCTGGGCTTGCCAATGGGCCTGTACCTGCTCGTGGCGACTTGTCAACGGATCAAGTCCGGCGAACTGAGGTCCGAATGCCTTGCCGGTTATCTCCATGTTGCCCGTGGGCGTTTGCCACCGCAGGGCATCGAGGCGAATTTCGGCTGAGCGCAAGGAACTCAGTACGGGTGCCAGAACCTGTCCGCTGGCTATTGCCTCCGAATTGAACAGAAGGTGCCGACCCAGAACGGCAAAGTGTTCTGCAAAATCGGGATCGGCCGCATAAACGGCAAAGGCCAGTTGCCCGCCCCCGAGGTGTCGGCCATCGAGCGAAAGTGCGTCCAACGCACCGGAACCGATTACATCCCGCTGCCCGCCGGAAAAATCTGGCATCAACCGGATACGCCACTGGAAATGATCGATCAGGCCACTCTTTGACGAACCGAGTAACGTGGACGAGGAGATGGATGATTCGGTCGATGATGCCTGCGCGTGCGGGATCTTGCTCCAGCCGATTCGCCGGATATCGATACCGAGTTCACCGTCCAGTCCACGCCAGAAGGTGTAATTGGCTTCGACGCGATGGTGCAGGCGGAGGTCAATCAAGGTTCGGCCGAACAGATAATGATGCGTCGGGGTGATCACCTGCCAGCCGGGCAGGTTCAGAGTGCCCTGCCAGGTGTGGCCCGATCCGTCGTAGATGAGTTGGTTGCCTTCGGCTTCGTTGCCAGCCCAGTTGAACCGGACCAGGCCGAGGCCTTCCACTTGGCCTGTGATCTCGATGGCGCGATCCGGCAAGTTTCTGATCTGCACCGGGCTGCCTGGGTCCATCTGTATGGTGAAGGTCGCCCAGCCCCATTGCCTGCCCGCCGGACTCCCCCAGCCGAAAGGCCGGGGGAAAACCCGTACGTTTAGAACCACGGGCTCGGTCGCCCAGCCGGGCTGCCAGCGAAGCTGATAATGGCGCTGGAACAAACTGCGTTCTTTACGTTCGAGCGTCCAGTTCGGGTGATCGGATACCCAGCTACTCAGGGATTTATCCAGCCGCACACTGGTCTGGTAAGGCAGCACATACAACCACAGGGCAATCAGCAGCCCCAGCAATATCAGACCGCGCCAAAGCCATAACCTACTTCGCCGCGGTGCGGCAGGCGTTCGTTCGGGCTTGGATGTCGTGCGCAGGGCGTTCATGCGGCAAGCATACCGTACAAACAAAAAGGACCGCTGAACGATCCTTTGTTTGTGACTATTCGCGCTCGCGAGGAAGGTTACGGCAGATCGAATACCACCAGATCACCACCGCGTGTGACAGCGGCCACCACATTGTTCTCGGTTCGCATCGGGTCGATCAATCCGCCGCTGACGCGCAGACGGCCAACGATGGCACCGGTTTGCGGGTCGAGCACATGTAGATAGCCTTCCTTGTCGCCAACCACGAGCTTGCCGTTGCTGAGTGCAGGCCCGGTGACACCACGATAAGCCAGAGCGGACTGACGCCAGAGCGGCTCGCCGGTACGGCGATCCAGCGCCCAGACGATGCCGTTGGCATCAGTGGCGTACAACGCGTGCTGATCGATGCTCATATCGGTGAAGCTGGAGAACTTGCGACTCCAGATGGTTTGTCCGCCCTTGGCATTGATGGCGGCAATCCGACCCTGATAAGTCGCGACATAAAAAACGGCATCCGCGAACAATGGCGTGGCATCGATATCCACCATGCGGTCGATCTCGGTACGACCCATGGGCAGGGCCACCTGGTTTTTCCACAATGGGCGACCATCGGCCCGCGACAGGATCGCAAATTCGCCATCGTCGTAACCGACGGCAATCGCGTCCGGGAACAGCAGGGCACGGCTTTGTCCCTGAAGCGTCATCACGGGTTCGTTATGGCTGACAGACCAGACGGTGCTGCCGTCTTTGGCATCCAGCAGCGTCACGCTGCCGTCTTTCGAGCGAACGACTACACTGGTGTCGCCCACCGAGGGAGCCGCTTCGACGGCGGTCGATACCGTTGCCTGCCATAGCGTCTTGCCGCTATCCGTGCTCAGCGCGACCACTTTGCCGGTATCCGAGCCGAACACCACCATCGCATCGTTGGCGCCGCCGCCAACGCTGATCGGCATGTTCAGTTCGGCTTCCCACAGCCGTTTGCCGGATTTGAGGTTGTAGGCATAAACATCGCCCTTGGCATCGGCAACGATCACGCGATCGCCGGATTCAACCGGGGCAATTCGCAGCAGATCATCTTTTTGATCACTGCCCGCGCTCGCTTCCCACAGGATTTTGGGCGGGTATTTGTTGTCGATTTGCGTCAAGGGCGTCGGCTTAACCAGTTCCCGCGTGGACGAACACCCGGCGAGCACAGCGATGGCAAGTGGGAGAATCAGCAGGCGCGCGGCGTGCTTGAACACATTTGATGAAGTCATGATCACGATTTCTCCTTGCCGGATGCGGTCGGTGCGGAAGTGGCGACAGAAGCTGCCGGCAGGTTGTCCAGCTTGATTTGTACCATGGTATTTGCCGAATCCGGGGACTTGAGTACCTGTTCGTAGGCGGCGCGGGCCGCGGCCCAGTTCTTCTGGCTGGCTTCGATATCGCCCGTCAATTCGGTGAACATGGATTCATAGGCCTTGGGCGGGGTTTTGGCTTTCAGGGTAGCCAGTGCCTGTTCCGGCTTGTTTTGCGCCCACTGAACTCGTGCCAGGCGAAGCTGGGCTAGTGCGGCAAGTGCAGGTTGTTTGGCGTGCTGCATGGCGTCCTGCAGGTAGATGGCTGCCTTGGCCGGGTCGTTTTGCGCCATGGCTTCATGCGCGCCGATCATCAGGGCCAGTGTGGCGTATACCGAACCCTGATCGGATCCGGCGAGCTTGCGTGCAGCCTCCATGGCCTGTTTCGGCTGATTGGCGGCACTCAACTGCTCGATCTGATGAAAGGCGATGGCGGCTGCTGTCTGCTTTTTCGCCTGCCAGCTTTGCCAGCCCGTCCAGGCGACCAAGGCAGCCAGGCCAAGGATGATGCCGGCGATGATGGTCTTGCCATATTGCGTCCAGAATTCGCGGAGTTTATCGAGTTGTTCGTCGTCAGTTGCAGTCACGGCTCATCACCTTATTCGTGGTTCATGGGTGCGATTCTGATTCAAAATCGCCAAGATCGAGGTTGTTGGATTATCAGATCATACAGATTATGTTGCCCGTCTGTCCGCAGCCAGTTCGGCGCGAAGCAAGGCCGTTGCCGCAGCCGGTTCCAGCGGGGCTTCAGGGATGGGTTCGAGCGGTGCATTTTGACGCAACGACTTCACGCGCCACGAGTCGGCTGCCGCCGTGTCCTCGATAATAACCGCGAATCGGGCGCCGCTGCGATCGGCCCGCTTGAGCTGATTTTTCAGCGCGCCGCCATCCAGCGCGCATTGAACCCGCAGATCGGGCAGGGCTCGCCGCAAGCCTTCTGCTGCCGCAAGAGCTGCACCCTTGGCGGAAGGCTCCGGCCAAAGCACGTAAATGTCGGCGGTGGTTTCATCATCAGCCTGTCCGATGAGCTCGATCAGGCGTTCCAGACCCATCGCGAACCCGGCAGCAGGGGTTGCCTTGCCGCCCAGCTGCGCGACCAGACCGTCATAGCGTCCACCCGCACAGATCGTGCCCTGGGCACCGAGTGATTCGGTCACCCATTCGAAGACGGTCCGGTTGTAGTAATCCAGCCCGCGCACCAGTCGGGGATTGACGACGAATGACACGCCTGCCGCGGTCAGCAATTGCTGGACTTCGGCAAAGTTCTCGCGGTCGGCCTCGTCGAGATAGTCCGCAAGCGCCGGGGCATGAGCAACCACCACCTGTACGTCGGGGTTTTTGCTGTCCAGAATCCGCAGGGGATTGGTTTCCAGGCGGGCGCGGGCTTCCTCGTCGAGGTCGTCGGCATGACTTTTGAGGTACTCGATCAGTACCGCACGGTGGGCAGCGCGTGCATTGCTGCTGCCCAGGGTATTGATTTGCAGTTGAACGTCGGTGATGCCCAGTTGTTGCCAGATGCGCGCTGCCATCAGCATGAGCTCGACATCCAGCTCCGCGCCGTTCACGCCAAAGGCTTCGACGCCGAACTGGTGGAATTGGCGGTAGCGGCCTTTCTGCGGGCGCTCATGGCGAAACATCGGGCCGATGTACCAGAGCTTGCGTTGCTGGTTGTGAATCAGGCCATGTTCCAGACAGGCCCGCACGCAACTGGCGGTGCCTTCAGGTCGCAAGGTGAGCGAGTCGCCATTGCGGTCGTCGAAGGTATACATTTCCTTTTCGACGATGTCGGTGACTTCGCCGATTCCGCGGGAAAACAACGCAGTCTGTTCCACGATCGGCATCCGGATTTCCTGATAACCGTATTGGCGGGCGGTCTGGCTCAGCGTTGATTCCAGCCGGGACCAGCCGGGCGTCTGTCCGGGCAATACATCGTGCATGCCGCGCAGGGTTTTAATGGTTTTGCTCATCGAGTAATCGGGCTTTAATAATCGTACTTTGAAAAGTTAGGTAGGGTTGGATTCCGCGACCTTGTTGGCGGCGATCCGTTCACGGATTGCGCGCTCCACACCATCGACCAGTTCCGCTTCGGTCAGTTTCCCCGCCGGTTTGCCATTGATATACAACAGATTGGGTTGCCCGCCGGTCAGGCCAATGGCCGCTTCGCGCGCTTCGCCCGGCCCGTTGACCACGCAGCCGATGACGGCGACATCCATCGCGGTGTCGATGTCTTCAATCCGGCCTTCCAGTGCATTGACGGCCTTGATGACATCGAACTCCTGCCGGGAGCAGGAGGGGCAGGCGATGAGGTTGATGCCGCGGTTACGCAGGCGCAGGGATTTGAGAATATCCCAACCCACCTTGATTTCTTCGACCGGATCAGCAGCCAGCGAGATGCGGATCGTGTCGCCAATGCCCTCGGCCAGCAACATGCCAAGCCCCACCGCCGATTTGACGGCTCCGGAACGCAGCCCACCGGCTTCGGTAATGCCCAGATGCAGCGGTTGTTCGATTTGCCCGGCCAGTTGACGGTAGGCGAGCACGGTCATCCAGACATCGGATGCCTTGAGCGAAACCTTGAAATCGGGGTAATCGAGTCGATCGAGAATATCGATGTGGCGCATGGCCGATTCGACCATCGCTTCCGGGGTGGGCTCACCGTATTTCTGTTGCAGGTCTTTTTCCAGCGAACCGGCATTGACGCCGATACGCAGCGGAATACCTTTGTCGCGCGCGCAATCGATCACGGCGCGAACGCGATCTTCCCGACCGATGTTGCCGGGGTTGATCCGCAGGCAATCCGCGCCCAGTTCGGCCACGCGCAAGGCGATGCGGTAATCGAAATGGATGTCGGTAACGAGCGGAAGGTTGACCTGCTTGCGGATTGCGCCAAAGGCTTCGGCGGCCTCCATGCTGGGAACGGATACACGCACCAGATCGGCCCCGGCTTTCTGCAAGGCCTGAATCTGGGCGACAGTGGCCGCCACATCACAGGTTTCGGTATTGGTCATGCTTTGCACGGCCACCGGCGCATCACCACCAATCGGCACATTGCCGACGAATATCTTGCGGGATAGTCGGCGAATCGTCGGCGAAGCGACGTGGCTCATGAGCCACCAACCGTGGTGCGGATCACACCCGTGGCGCTGTTGGGGCCGCCCAGTTTGACTGGCTCTCCCTTCCAAAGCACCGTGACTGCGCTGGGGTTGCCAAGTGTGATGGTGAATGGCCCGGCGCCAGGAACGGTTTTTTCTTCCCCTTTCTTGAGGACGTCGTACACCAGTCGTTTGCCTGCCGCGTCGCGCACTTCAACCCAGCAATCGGCCGAATCGACCTTGATGACCAGATTCGTGTTTGGCGCGGCGGCGGGCGCAGTTTGTTCCGTTGGCGTCACACCGGCGGGTGCTGGCGGTGCCCCGTCTGCGGGCGTTGCATCCGGTGTCGTGGGTTCTGTTCCACTCGGCGTCACCGGTCTCGGTGTCGGCGTACCGCCTGGCGCTGTGCTTGCTGCATCAGGCGTTATCGGGTTTGCCGATGGGGTTGTCATGGGGGGCGGGGGAGGGGCTACGTTGGTGGTCGTGGTTTCCGTCACAGCCTTGGAGGGTACTGCGGGTGAATTGAGCTCAGGCAGGGGCTGGACGGGTAAACTGACGGTGCTATCGGACGCTCCACTATTGTGTGTGAGGAGTGTCTGTTCATGTTTCCCTGAAAGCATGCTGAGCCCTTTCTGCCACACACTAGGCAAGGCAATGGCGATCACAGTCAGCAATACGGCCAAGGCAACCAATGTCAGCAGCAAGCGCAAAATGCTGCGTCCCATTTTGCTTTGATTGGCAGAATGGACGGAATGGCCGGTTTTGTGGGCCGTCATGACCTCTATGGGTGCCGTGACACCAATTTTGGTTGGCGCAACGCTGCCGCCATGTTGCAGTTGATAGGCCTGCAACCAAACCTGAGGATCCGCTCCGATGAGCCCCGCCCAGTGTTTGAGATAGGCGCGTACATAGATGGGCTCCGGTGCGCCTTCGAACTGGTCGGCTTCCAGTCGCTCGACAATTTTGAGATCCAGATTCAGCGATTGGGCCAGATCGGCGGCACTCAGACCCTTGGCGGTTCGGGCCTCCCGAATCAACGCGCCGAGACTTTTGCCTGCGGCCACATCGAATGACGTGGTCGCCTCGGTGGCTTGCTGTTTCAGCCCGAGTGTCGGTAGGCTGGATTCGTGATTTTTGATCGGACCTTCACTCATTATTTCGCTCCGCTGTCATACCATTTAGCTGCAGCCGACCCCGGGAAACGGCCTTTGAGAATCAGGACGTGGTTTGCAAGGGCGGACTGATCGCCAGTGGCGCGGTCAATCCGGATGGCCAGTTGCAGTGTGTCGGGCGTATTGCGGTTGTTGGCCTCAAACACTTTTATTGCATTGGCGGCTGCGGCGTATTTTTTCTGTTCGTAATATACCCGCGCCTTGCCGATCAGTGCGGGGCCATATCCGGGCTGTTTGACCAGTGCGGCGTCATACTGACTGATGGCCTGATCCGGCTTGCCCTCGGTTTCATAACAGACGCCTGAGTTGGTCAGCGCGAATTCAGGGGTTTTGTAGAGGGGATCCCCGTAGGCGCGGGCAAATAGGGACTGAGCTTTGCTGTATTCCTTCTGTCCGCACAGGAATGTGGCGTAATTGTTGTCGAGATCGGAATTGTTTGAATCAAGCGAGTAGGCTTTTTCGAACTCTCTGGCGGCCTTTTCTTTCTCGCCCAGGCGATCAAGCATGAGCGCGTAGGCATGATGCGCCGGTGCGAAGTCATTATCGTAGTAAATCGCTTTCTTGATTTTCTCGACGGCCACATCCATGTGTCCTTCGTTCATGTAACCGACGCCAAGTTCGGTATTGATCTGGGCGGCGCGTTGATTGTTGGTCTGGATGGCTGGCATGCCATTGTTTTCCGGCGGGGTGCTGTTCATGCTCGCGCAACCGACGAGCAGGGCCAGGGTGGTCGCCACGAGCGCAGCGCGCAGCATGTAAAGCGACGAGCAAAAGTTGAGGGCGTGCGTGCGCTGATTCATCAATGATTCTCCGAGGTGACCCTGATCTGTTCCAGACCCATGTGCGCGAGCCGTTCCTGGCGCCGCGCCTTATCTTCAAATTCTCCGACCAGCTGGCCGCAGGCCGCATCAATGTCGTCGCCGCGCGTCTTGCGGGGCACGGTGTTGATGCCTGCCGCCTTCAGCAATGCGCGGAACCGTTCGATGCGGTTGCGTGACGAACGCTTGTATCCCGAACTTGGAAATGGGTTGAAGGGAATCAGGTTCACCTTGACGGCATCCTTGCGTGGCGCGAGCCAACGGATCATCTCTTCTGCATGCTCGGGTTCGTCGTTTACACCTTCGAGCATCACGTATTCATAAATGATGGCGCCGTGCGGTACGACCTTGGCGTAACGATCGCATGCGGCCATCAGATCTTTGAGCGGGTACTTCTGGTTGATTGGCACCAGTACATCACGCAGACCGTCGTTCGGCGCATGTAGCGAAATCGCCAGTGCCACCGGCAGGCGTTCGGCCAGCCGATCAATCGCCGGGATAATGCCCGAAGTGGAGATCGTTACTCGTCTCCGCGACAGACCATAGGCGTTATCGTCGAGCATGATCGTGGCCGCATCAACCACCGATTCGAAGTTGAGCAGGGGCTCGCCCATGCCCATGAACACGACATTGCTGATGGCGCGATTGTGGTTGACCGCCCGGTCGATCATTCGTTCCGCGAGCCAGAGCTGACCGACGATTTCAGCCGTGGTGAGATTGCGGTTGAAACCTTGTCGGCCCGTGGAGCAGAACGTGCAGGCCAGCGAACAGCCAACCTGTGAGGAAATACATAAGGTGGCGCGGTCGTCTTCCGGGATGTACACCATCTCGACCGAGCCGCCGCCATCCAATTCAAGCAGAAATTTGCGCGTGCCATCGCTGGATTGTTGATCCAGTCGGATGGCCGGTGCGCGGATGCAGGCCAGTTCCTTGAGCTTGTCGCGCAGGCTCTTGGCCAGATCCGTCATATCGTCAAAGTTATCTACCCGTCGCTGGTGTACCCATTTGAGGAGTTGGGTTGCGCGAAAGGGCTTTTCGCCCAGTTCGACGAACCAGTCCTTCAACTGCTGAGGCGTCAGCCCCAGGAGATTGATTTTGCGGCCCGGAGCCCCGATCTGGCTGGCATTGTGCCCGGATGTTGCCAAGGTCGGATTCGAAACGGTCGTGTTTGCGTTAAGCGGCACGGGTAGAGACCTTTCGTTTGGCGATCAAGCGCGCGAGGTGACTTCTTCTGGCTTGAAGAAGTAGTCGATTTCAATGGCGGCGTTCTCGGCGCTGTCTGAGCCATGAACGGCATTGGCGTCGATGGAATCGGCGAAATCCGCACGAATCGTACCTGGGGCCGCTTTCTTCGGATCGGTCGCGCCCATCAGGTCGCGGTTCTTGGCGATGGCGTTCTCGCCTTCGAGAACCTGCACGAATACCGGGCCGGAAATCATGAAGCTGACCAGTTCGCCGAAGAAGGGACGCTCACGGTGAACCGCGTAGAAGCCTTCTGCCTGCTCGCGGGAAAGTTGCATCATGCGCGCGGCCACAACAGCCAAGCCAGCGTGTTCAAAACGGCTGATGATTTTGCCGATCACATTTTTAGCGACGGCATCGGGTTTGATAATCGACAGGGTGCGTTCTACGGCCACAAGGTTTCTCCTGGGAAAAGTTACAAGTTAAATGGAAAAAATGACAGAAAATCAAGGAGGCAAGAGTTTACCGCCAAGCGCGGCAACAATCCATGACCGGGCCAGTGCCCGGTCAAAATAAAAGGCAACGGTGCGGGTTTAACCCTTGTGTCGCAGGCCTGCGCCGCGCAGGTGCCCAGCCCCATCGCGTTCGCGCGATTCATGCAGTGCACGATCCTGCTGCATGGCGACGCCGATCAGGTCAGGGTTGTTGAGAAGGTCGGCGAGATGGATACCGGTCAAAAAGTTGCGGATCTGTTCGGACAGACCCATCCATAAATCGTGCGCCAGGCATTTGTGGCCGTGCTGGCAGTCGCCCCGGCCGCCGCAACGGGTGACGTCCACATCTTCATCCACTGCGATGACGATTTCTGCCACATTGATTTCGGTTGAAGGACGCGTGAGTTGATAGCCGCCGCCCGGACCGCGCACACTTTTGACCAGTCCTGCCCGGCGTAATTGTGCGAACAGTTGCTCGAGGTATGATAGAGAAAGCTCTTGGCGGTCTGCGATGTCGGCCAGTGCCGTGGGGTCGCCGTGATCGTGCAGGGCCAGATCCAGCATTGCGGTCACTGCGTAGCGGCCTTTGGTGGTGAGTCTCATGTGTTAATCCTGCTGTTTTGCGCTTAGGTCTTGTGATCCATTTACCAGGGGGGGTCTAGGATCGGTTAGCCCTACAATTCCCGAGGTTAATTCTTGGTTAAGTCGTCCGTGAACACAAGCACCAAATGACGCCCATTGCCGTTACCGGTATTGACGATCTCTATCGGCGCGGCACAGTCAACCTTCAGAGTGTCTGTTTTTCTCTTTGTGGTGCCGGTTCACCATCCGTATCGGGCGGGCAGCCAACGGCTTTGGTTCCGTTGGTCAGATGGCAGCCAGCCAAGCTGGGCAAGGGAGGTTCTTCTGCTGTGGCGGAGTCATCAGCTTTCATGCCGACATGTATTTGTAATGCGCGGATGCGACCGGCAAGAAGAGTCGCGCGTTCGTCCGCCGCTTGCACATGACTGAGCAGGCGATCGATGACTTCAGCCACGGGATCGGGCATGTCCTGCGCCACGCCATAGGCATCGAAACCCAAGCGTTCGGCGATGCGCGCCTGCTGTTCACTGATTTTTGGGCTTTGGCCGACGATGCGGGCGGGGATACCGACCAGGGTGGCACCGGTCGGTGCATCCTTCAGCACGACGGCATTACTGCCCACGCGAACGCCATCACCCAGCGTGATGGGCCCAAGCACCTTGGCCCCCGCCCCGACAACCACGCCGTTGCCGAGCGTCGGGTGGCGTTTGCCGGCTTCCCATTGCGTGCCGCCCAAGGTGACGCCGTGGTAGAGGGTGCAGTCGTCGCCGATTTCAGCCGTTTCACCGATAACGACACCCATGCCGTGATCGATGAAAAACCGCCGGCCTATCTTGGCCGCGGGGTGGATTTCAATGCCGGTCAGCCAGCGCGCTATGTTGGCGACGATCCGCGCCAACAGGCGAAGTCGCCAATTCCAAAGCCGGTGCGCCAATCGGTGCCAACAGATCGCGTGGATACCGGGGTAGCAGAGCGCGATTTCCCAGCGGCTGCGCGCGGCCGGATCGCGTTCGAAGACGCTGTCGATATCCTCGCGAAAACGCTGCCAAAGTGTCATATGTTCGCTCCTGATTGGGGTGTCGTCGATTCCGTCAGGGCGCGCAGCATGCCCTGCATCACGGCCAGTTCGTTTCGGGTCGGGTTTGCCCGGCGGCACAGCACGCGCAGGCGGGCCATGAGCCGCTCCCGGTTAGCGGCAATATCTTTTTCGGCGCTGCCGGTGCGATGAAAGAACGATGTGCGGTCGAGCTGTTCGGCCAATCGTTGCTCGAATGCGGCCCATTCCACCGAGGTGGCCAGATTCTCGATTTCGGTCTGGGGCGAACTTCTGGCTGTTTCATGCGCCATGCGCCACTCGTAGGCGACGATCTGAACGGCTTGTCCGAGGTTCAATACAGGGTAGTCCGGGTTGGCGGGTATTTCTATGATCCGTTGCGCCCATGAGAGCTCCTGATTGGTGAGTCCCGTGCGCTCCGCCCCGAAGACGATACTGATCATCCCGGTCGATGGGGTGGCGGCGATGACTTCGGCGGCGGCGCGGGCCGATAAGACGGGCAGGTGCAAATCGCGCGGGCGGGCTGTTGTGGCCCAGACTTCCACCGAATCTGCGAGTGCGTCAGGCAGATTGTCAACTTGTCTGGCCGTGTTCAGGATGTCTGCGGCGTGTTTTGCCGTGGCCATCGCCTGATCATCGATGGTCGCTTTGGGGGAAACCAGAACCAGCCGGTGCAAGCCCATGTTCTTCATGGCGCGGGCGACGGCGCCGAGGTTGCCCGTATGTGAAGTGCCGCACAAGACGATTTGAATGCGGTCGGCGCGCGCGTCTGGTGATGAGGCGTGGTGGATAGCGGACGATGACGTCATAGGTCAATAATTTTTCCGAAGTGTGTCCCTTTTCACGGGTATAATGCGCAGTTCTGAATTTTCTGCTGCCGCTTGGGCTGCTCACTTTGACCGAACTGACTGAACATTATGCCCCATCCTATGCTGACTATGGCGGTGCGTGCCGCTCGTGCCGCCGGAACCGTGATTTCCCGTGCTACCGATCATGTTGCCGATCTCACCATTGAGAGCAAGCAACGCAACGATTTTGTGAGTGAGGTCGATCGTCAGGCGGAACATACGATTATCGACATCCTCAAACGCGCTTATCCCGATCACCAGTTTCTCGGTGAGGAATCAGGTGATTCCGGTCAGCCAGACAGCGCCTATCGCTGGATCATTGATCCGCTGGATGGTACGACCAATTTCCTGCATAGCCTGCCGCATTACTCCGTTTCGATCGCCCTGGAATATCAGGGGCGTATCGAGTTGGGGGTGATTTATAACCCCAGCAACCAGGAGCTGTACACAGCCGAGCGCGGTGGCGGTGCGTTTTTGAACAATCGACGTATTCGAGTGGCCGGTTTGCGCAATTTGGAAGGCGCTTTGCTGGGCACAGGCTTTCCGTTCCGTCCCGAGCAGGATCTGGACACCTATCTCAAAACCTTCCGCGCCCTGCACGGCCCGTTGTCGGGTATTCGTCGCGCTGGTTCGGCAGCGCTGGATTTGGCCTACGTTGCTGCGGGGCGTATGGATGGTTACTGGGAGTTTGGTTTGAAACCTTGGGACATTGCCGCAGGCGTATTGATGGTGCGTGAGGCCGGTGGTGTCGTGGTGGATTTTTCCGGCAAAGAAGAATTCATGACCAATGGCAATCTGATCGCGGCCAACCCGAAGATCACTCATGCCATGCTCAAGGCGATTTCTCAAAGTCTGCTCTGATCGCTTCCGATGGCGGCCGCGGTGTGTGGTGGCCAGCATGAAAAAAACCAGGCAAATGCCTGGCTTTTTTGTGGGTTCTATTCGGTGAAAGCTCAGGGTGCGGTATCAACCAGCTTTTCCTTGTCGGTCAGTTTCAGCAGATCCTTGCGCTTGAGGCCCAAATCCAGCGATAGGCTGGAGGCGACATAGATCGAGGAGAAGGTGCCGAGCACAATCCCGACCAGCAAGGTTAGAGAGAAGCCATGCAGGGCCTCGCCACCGAAGATGTAGAGCGCCAGCACCGAGAGGAAGGTCGTGACGGCGGTCATCACCGTGCGCGACATCGTTTGGTTGACTGAAATATTCATGATTTCGATCTCGCTGCCTTTGCGGATTTTGCGGAAGTTTTCCCGCATCCGGTCGAACACCACGATCATGTCGTTGATCGAGTAGCCCGCAAGAGCGAGATAGGCCGCCAGTACGGTGAGGTTGAACTCAATGCCGGTGATGCTGATGAAGCCGAAGACCATGATCAGGTCATGGCTCAGCGTGAGAACGGCGCCTGTTGCCATCTTGATCTGATAACGCAGACTGACAAAGATCAGCAAGCCGCTTAACACCACGATCATGGCCAGACCGCCGGAATTGAACAGCTCCTTGCCCACCGCCGGACCGACGAATTCGACCCGGCGCATGGTCGCGCCTTCATCCTGCTGCTTGAGCGCGGACAGCACTTGATCGGCCAGCTGGTTCTGATTCTGGCCCTTGGCGGGGGGCAGACGGATCATCACGGTTTCACTGGAGCCGAAATATTGCACCACGGCTTCCTTGAAATTGTTTTTCTTCAAATCGGCACGGATCGCATCCAGATCAGCCGTTTTCGAATAACCGACTTCAAGGACAATACCACCCGTGAAATCGAGCCCCATATTGATGCCGCGCGTGGCGAGCGACACGATGGCGGCAACCAGCAGCAGGGCAGAGATGGCGTAGGCATATTTGCGCTTGCCGAAAAAATCGAACCGGGCGTTGTAGGGAAATAAGTTAAACATCACTATTCTCGGTTTTAGGAGCCATTAAATGGAGATTTTGGTCAGGCGCGCCCGGCGGCCATAGATCAGGTTCACCAATGCCCGCGTGACCATGATCGCGGTAAAGAGCGAGGCGAGAATCCCGATGGTCAGGGTGACGGCAAAGCCTTTCACCGCGCCCGCACCCAGAGCAAACAGCACGATGGCGGCCAGCAGGGTAGTGACGTGGGAATCGATAATGGTGGCGAAGGCGCGCTCGTATCCCGCCTTGATGGCGGCTTGTGGCGTCAGGCCATTGCGCAGTTCTTCCCGGATACGTTCGTTGATCAGCACATTGGCATCCACCGCGATCCCGAGCGTCAGCACCATGCCCGCAATCCCCGGCAGGGTCAGCGTGGCCTGCAGCAGCGAGAGCACGGCAACAATCAGGATCAGGTTGACTCCGAGGGCAACCACCGCGGTCACGCCGAATACGCGGTAGTAAATCAGCATGAATACGGCGACCAGCGCAAAGCCTAAGATTGAGGCATTGACGCCAGACTGGATGTTCTGCGCACCCAGGCTCGGGCCGACGGTGCGCTCTTCCACGATGTCCATTGGCGCACGCAGAGCGCCGGCACGAAGTAGCAGGGCCAGGTCGCGCGCCTCGTTGGGGGAATCGAGTCCGGTGATCTGGAAGCGGTTGGCGAGCTGGTCCTGGATGGTGGCGACGTTAATCACCTGTTCGATGATTTTCTTGTCTTTGACCGGTTTGCCATCAACCATTTTGGTTTCGGTACGGTGTTCAATGAATACAACCCCCATCTGTTTGCCGATGTTCTGACCGGTGATCTCGGCCATGCGTCGCGCGCCTTGGCCATCCAGATTCACGAACACGGCCGGCGAGCCGGAGCGCTGGTCAAAGCCGGACGAGGCGCCGGTGATGCGGTCGCCGGTCACGATGACCTGGCGCTTGAGCAGAACCGGACGGCCATCCTTTTCATGATACAGCCGGGCATCTGGCGGTACGCGGCCGCTCTGCTCGGCATCGACCCAGTCGGTGGGCGTGCCGGACACGAGGCGGAATTCCAGCGTCGCGGTGGCACCAATGATCTCTTTGGCACGAACCGTATCCTGAATGCCGGGCAGTTCGACCACGATCCGGTCATCACCCTGCTGCTGGATGAGCGGTTCGGCTACACCGAGTTCGTTGACGCGGTTGCGCAAGGTGGTGATGTTCTGCTCCACGGCCGCCTTGCGTTCGGCAGTTGCTCCGACGTCGGTAAACTTGGCTGTCAGGTAGGGTTCGCCGTTGCGCTCTTCGGTGCTGAACTTGAGTTCAGGGTAATTGCCCGCCACGGATTTGAGGGCGGCATCACGCGCCGTGGCGTCCGGGAATCGCAGGGCAATTTCATCGTCATTCTCGACATCGGCGGCCACATAACGGATGTTCGCCCGTCGAAGATCTCCGCGCATACCATCGACACGACGTTCCAGCGCGGTCTTGATCGCGGCCTGCATGTCGATCTGCATCAAAAAGTGCACGCCGCCACGCAAATCGAGCCCCAGATACATGGGCTTCGCGCCCAGGTTCTGCATCCAGCGTGGAGCTGATGGGGCGAGGTTGAGCGCGACGGGATAGTCGTCACCCAAGGCTTCACGCACAATGTTGACTGCCTTGAGCTGCGCATCGGTCGAGGAGAACTGGATCAGCCCGTCCTTGTCTTCGAGACGCGCACTCTTGATGGGAATATTGGCCGCCTTGAGGGCGGCCACCGCTTTATCAACGGCTGCCTGATCCATCACGGCATTGCGCTTGGAGATTTGCAGCGCCGGACTCTCACCGTATATATTGGGTAATGCGAAGAAAATGCCCAGTAAAACGACCAGGATAATCAGCAGGTTTTTCCACCACGGATAACGATTCATCGTGAACGCCTGTATTGAATCAGCCCCGAAGGGGCTCGAACAAGGGCCCATCCTTCATGAATGAGTCCGAAAAATAAGCCCTGGAAAATCCAGGGAAATATGCCCAACAACGAGTCCGTAAAGACTTTTCACGGATGTTGGTACGTGCAGCGCGGTTTGAGCGCCACCACTCATCAGGCTTCGCGGGTATCCTTGAGCGTGCCTTTGGGCATGACGGAACTGACCGCGCCGCGCTGAACCACAATCGTCATGCCATCGGCCACTTCAACGATCAAAAAGGCGTCGGTCACTTTGACAACCCGCCCCAGCAGGCCGCCGTTGGTGATGATTTCATCGCCTTTTTCGATGGACTCAACCAGCTTTTTCAGCTCTTTCTGGCGCTTGACCTGAGGCCGGATGAGCAGGAAGTACATCACCCCGAAGATCAGGATCAAGGGCAGGAAGGTCGCAATCATATTGGGTTGCTGTGCGGCGGCCGGTGCGGCTTCTGCCAGGGCGTCGGAAATAAAAAACATGGCTCAGAATTCCTTACATCTTTTGAAAATGAGTTCGAACAATGGATGCCGGGGTATCGGCTCCGCGAAAAAACGCATATTAGTATGCCACAGCATGATCAAGTTCCCTGCATTTTAGGGAAGGTCTGTACAAATGCAGACCTTCCCGTGCAGGGCATGGATGCTCTGCCGCACAATGACGAAAGTCATTGAAATGCGGAGCTCGGGCCGGGCGTGAACGCGTAGCTGGCGCAAGCCCGCGAAGCCATGGATGGATTCGTGTAGAGTTTCCTTGGGCAGTGGGCTGATTTTACTCGTCAATTCCCCGTGCTCGATCGGCGTGGAACTTCGCCCGGAATGATTCGAATGTATTGCTTTCAATGGCCGCGCGGATTTCCCGCATGAGGGTTTGGTAGTAATGCAGGTTATGAATAGTGTTGAGTCGTGCGCCCAGCACTTCCTTGCATTTGTCGAGGTGTTTCAGATAGGCACGCGAGTAACGCTGACAGGTGGTGCAGGTGCAGGTTTCGTCGAGCGGGCGGGTGTCGCTGACGTAACGGGCATTGCGCAGTTTGATGTCGCCGTACCGGGTGAACAGGTGGGCATTGCGCGCGTTGCGTGTGGGCATCACGCAGTCGAACATGTCCACGCCACGGGCCACGGACTCGACCAGATCTTCGGGCTTGCCCACGCCCATCAGGTAGCGGGGTTTGTCGTTGGGCAGCAAGTGGGTTGTGGCCTCCAGCACGTGATTGCGTTCATCCAGCGGTTCACCGACGGAAAGGCCGCCAATGGCATAGCCGTCGAATCCGATGTTCAGCAAACCTATCGCCGATTCGCGCCGCAGCACTGGATACATGCCGCCCTGAACGATGCCGAACAAGGCGGTATCGGTGTTGTCGGGCTTTAAGGTGTCGAACGCCGCGCGCGAACGCGCAGCCCAACGCAGCGACAGACGCATGGATTCCGCTGCCTGAATTTCCGTGGCCGGGTAGGGCGTGCATTCGTCGAAAATCATGACGATATCCGAGCCCAGTTCGTGCTGAATCTGCATGGAGCGCTCGGGAGTCAGCATGACAGGCGAGCCATCAACCGGTGATTGGAACCGCGCGCCTTCCTCGGTGATCTTGCGCATTTCGGCCAAAGAAAACACCTGAAAACCACCGGAGTCCGTCAGGATCGGTTTGTTCCAGCCCATGAAATCATGCAGGTCGCCATGGGCGCGAATGACGTCGGTGCCTGGGCGGAGCATCAAATGAAAGGTGTTGCCAAGAATAATCTCAGCGCCCAGTGCTTCGATTTCCAGCGGATCGACGGCTTTGACCGTGCCATAGGTGCCGACGGGCATGAAGGCAGGTGTTTCGATGTGCCCGCGCGCAAAGCGAATCTGGCCGCGCCGTGCGTCGCCATCGGTGTGGATGAGGTCAAATTGCATGTGACTGTTCCGCGCCCGCGGGCGCTATCGGATGATGGACAGGAATGAACATGGCGTCACCATAGCTGAAAAAACGAAAACCGGCGCGAATGGCGTGCTCATAGGCCGCCAGAATGCGTTCCCGACCAGCCAAAGCGCTGACCAGCATCAGTAGGGTGGATTGAGGGAGATGGAAGTTGGTGAGCAGGGCGTCGACCACATATACCGGCTGTCCCGGATAGAGAAAGAGGCGGGTATCGCCCTGATAGGTGCCGATCCGGCGCTGGGCAGCGGCTTTGGGGTTTGCCCTCGCTGCCGTCTCGATGGCGCGCAGGGCCGTGGTGCCCACGCAAACAACGCGTCCACCTCGTTCGCGCGCGGCGTCAATGGCAGCCACCGTTTCCTCCGGTACATTCAGCCATTCGCTGTGCATGGTGTGCTCTTGAATGTTGTCGACGCGAACCGGCTGAAAGGTGCCCGCACCGACATGCAGGGTCACGAAGGCCGTCTTTACGCCCTTGGCGGCGATCCGTTCGAGCAAGGCTTCGGTCAGATGAAGGCTGGCCGTTGGCGCGGCAACGGCGCCATCGTGGGCGGCGAAGACGGTTTGGTAGTCGTGGCGATCCTGCGCGTCGTCCGCTCGCTCGATGTAGGGCGGCAGTGGCATATGACCGGCACGATTGAGCCAGGTCAGCAAGTCCGAATTGAGTGGGTCTGGTGTGAGCTCGACGAGAAACAGAGCATTGTCGCGATCCTTGACCGTGAGTGTGGCCTGTCCATCCATATCAAGCTGCGTACCGGGCGGTGGCGATTTGCTGGCCCGAATATGACACCAGGCGCTAAACGCATCCTGAAGCCGTTCGATCAGTACCTCAATCTTGCCGCCACTGGCCTTGTGACCGAATACGCGGGCAGGAATGACGCGTGTATTGTTGAGGATCAGCAGGTCGCCCGGTTCAAGCAAACTGGGGAAATCGGCAATACGGCATTCTCTGAGGTCGTTGGGTGTGTGTTCATTTTCGAGAACGAGCAGGCGCGCATCTTCGCGTGGCTCGATAGGGCGTCGTGCGATGAGTTCTGATGGGAGTGCGTAATCGAACAGCTTGGTTTGCATGGCGCGCGCAGTCTATCAGGGGGCGATAGCCGGCAGCAATCGGTTCAAAAAGATTGATGAGAAATACGTTTTAGTGAAAGTGCGCTGGTTTTTCGGCTTGCGTGAGAAAAGGCCATCCTGTGGCCCGGAACCAATCCTGCGGTTCGATCCTGATTTCCCCCGTCATGGGTTTTTGGTGGAAAAGCACAGCCCTTCCGTGGGCGAATGAACTCATATGCACGAGTTTCGATCAAGCAGAGCATTCCTATCTCATGGCGCTCGTCCTGAGCGACGGTTCTGTCCTGAATCTGATTCGTCCATGCCGGACTTTCCTTGCCGGTTGTCCTGGTCAGTCATCCTGTGAATTTGTCCCTGGTTAACATCCCTGGTGATCATCCTTGGGTCATCCCTGGGTGCCGATTCCATTCGGTTCCGAGTCCTGCCATCCTTGTGATTCTTCCTTGGGATAGCCCATCCTGGGCTGAGGTCCTATCGTCCTGATGTGACGTCCGGGGCGCATCCGTGCCCCCGGTTTTCCTGAGTACCTTCGTTGACCCTTCCGTGGGCAGTATCGAATCCTTTCTGGTAAGCACCTTGATCAATCATTGATCAGGGCTATGGGGCTTCCTACCCGCTGTGTTTTGAACACTTCTGCATCATGCCGAAGGAATGTGACGGGTCATAGTGGGAATTGAGCAGAGTTCCGTCAGATTTTGCGATTTAGTTTGTAGGAATTTTCCTACTGAGGAATGGCGCTAGGCTAGGCTTGCTCGAATTTGAGGTCAGATTTCTCAAGCCTCTGCGTGTAAAAGTGGAGAGTGAAATCCACTTTATTGTGCATGGCGGCCATGGAGTAAATGGTGAAGTGAACTTCATGTCGTTATTTGGTAACAAATTGATTTCAAGAAGTTTTATCGATTCCTTCGCAGCCGTGAATAAAAAAGTGTCGTATGGCGCTCATGAAGCCCTGCGGGTCTTCGACATGTGGCCAGTGCCTGGCTTGCTTGAGGGTGTGTAGGCAGCCGCCGGGAAAGTCCCGGATGATGATCGAACGATCATCCGGCTCGATATAGGCAGAGCCTGCGCCACGGACGAATAGAGCGGGGCCACAGAAAAATCCCTGAAGCTCGGGCATTTGTGAAGTTTCGGTGTAGAACTGCTGCAATATATCCAGGTTGAAACGCCAGCGCCATGCGCGTTGCCCGGTCTGTGTGTTATGACTGAGATTGGCTGCAAGGAAGGCGCGAACTTCCGGGTCGAAGATGAATTGGCCCATTTGGCTTCGCGCTTGTTCTCGTGAGGTCAGGTGATTCAGATCGACCGCTCGTAACCCGGCGAAGACATCTTCGTGCCAGGCGGGATAGGCTTTGGGGGCGATGTCAACGACTACCAGCCGGGTAAAACGCTCCGGGGCTTGATCCGCCAGTACCATGGCCAGTTTGCCGCCGAGTGAGTGACCAAGCAGTTTGGCGCGCTCAAGACCCAGTCGATCCATGAGGGCCAGCACATCTGCGGCCATGGCTTTATAACTCAGATCGTCTGCCCAGGGTGAGCGGCCATGATTTCGCAGATCAATATTGATGACCCGGTAGGTATCCGCCAGATTGCGGGCCACGCCGCGCCAATTCGCCAGAGAGCCGAACAAACCGTGCATAATGATGACGGGCAATCCGCCTCCGGATTCCTCAAAATTCAATGCGACGGGTGAGTGCTTCATTCGTTCCTTGTTCCTGGGTCATGGTGCTGGCAGCCTGTCGTTCGACTGGATGCTAGGGAACCTCTGATTGAATCCTTCGTGGCCGAGACGGGCTTTTGAGGGATGAGTCGCAAGGCGCAACACGGCGAATCGCCCTCAAAAGCCCGTCCCATGCGGGTTGCCGCCCCTTATCCATCCAACATGGGCCGTAACACTTCGTTATCGGCCTTGGCATCGTAGCGTAAACTACGACCTGCGGCCTCTGCCTCGTTTTGCGGCTTTTGGATCAGCAACTCGGCGGGCTTCGCCAGCTTCGCGTAGCACGAGGGATTCAATCAGAGGTTCCCTATGGCCATATTAGCATTTGTCCAGGTCCTGCCGAACGCGCAGGCGCGCCCTGATCCACACAACCATTACTCATTCAATGAAGGCCACCATGCCAGATCAAAGTTTCAAATTACCCAAGCCGGAATTGCCGGTGACACGCGTATTCCCGCAGCAGATTCAGCGTGCAGCCGCCGTTCTCGATGTGATTTTGTCTGATGGCGTACCGAGTGATCGCGCATTGCAGCATTGCTTTCGTGCCGAGCGACAAATGGGCAAACGCGACCGGGCGCAACTGCAAACCCTGGTGTTTTTTGTCCTGCGGCACTGGCGACTATTGGATGAATTACTGGGCATGCCGCCCGGTGTGGTGGGTTCGGCGCTGCCACGCGTGGGCATGGCGGTTCATCTGGCCGGATTGCTGGATGCGACTTTGGCCGATTTGACGGGCGTGGTTGCCAGACCGCAGGGAGAGATGGTCGAGCAGATCGCCCGCAGCAGCCCGGCGGTGCGCTTTGGTTTGCGTGATGAGGATATGGCACGGTTGGAAGCGGCCTTTGGCAACGATGCGGTGGCGGTTGCGAAAGCACTTCTGGCGAGGGCGCCGGTGGATATTCGAGTCAATTCGGCTAAAGCCGAACCCCGCGCACTGGCAGAAACGCTGCTCGCATCGGGTCTGGAGAGTATGCCAATCCCTGAGTTGCCCAATGGCCTGAGGCTGAATGACAACAAGCCGCTCACGTCCTTGGATGCGTATCACGCCGGTGCGTTTGAAATTCAGGATGCGGGCAGTCAGTGGATTGTCGAAGCATGTCAGGCGCAATCAGGGCAGCATGTGTTGGATCTGTGTGCCGGTGCCGGCGGCAAGTCGCTCGGCCTCGCCGAGACCGTGGGCGAACGGGGCAGTGTCTTGGCTTGCGATACCGAAGCCGAACGATTGGCGCGCTTGCCGGAACGCAGTGAACGGGCGGGTTGGCTCAACATCGAGTGTCAGCCCATTGCGGACAGTGCCGATCCTGAGTTGCATCGACGCGGGCCGTTTGATCGGGTACTTATCGACGCGCCGTGCTCGGGTTCGGGCACGTGGCGCCGTCATCCCGAGCTGCGTCAGATTCCGGCTGATCTGGATGCCTTGTGCGCCACGCAGGCGCAACTACTCGATGATGGTGTGCGGTTGACGAAAGCCGATGGCTTGCTGATTTACGCCACGTGCAGCTTGTGGCGTGAAGAAAATGAAATGCAGATCGTGTCCTTTTTGGTGCGCCATCCTGATTGGCGCGTAGCCGAACTCCCCACGCGGATGACGCATGCACTAACTGTGGAGGAAGGAATGGCGCGGATTCGGCCGGACATTCAGGGCTCGGACGGTTTTTTCTTTTGCGTATTGCAGCAGGCAAATGATTGATAAAAACTATCAAATCAAGCGAAAAAATTAATTGGCTTGATTGAACTGGTGGCGGTACAACAAGAGGCGAACATAAAAACCACCCGAGGACAGACACCATGACACAAAGCCAATGCCCCTTTCATCATGCGCCCAGCGCCAGTAAAACCGTTCGAGACTGGTGGCCCAATCGCCTGAATCTGGATGTGTTGCGTCAACACGGCAGCAAATCCAGCCCCCTGGACGCTGATTTCAACTACGCGGAAGAATTCAAAACACTGGATTTGGCTGCCGTCAAAGCCGACCTGCATGCGCTGATGACCGATTCGCAAGACTGGTGGCCGGCGGATTACGGTCATTATGGTCCCTTTTTTATCCGTATGGCCTGGCACAGTGCCGGCACGTACCGCACAGGCGATGGGCGTGGTGGCGCGGGTACGGGCAATCAACGCTTTGCGCCGCTCAACAGTTGGCCCGATAACGTCAACCTCGACAAAGCCCGCCGCCTGCTTTGGCCGATCAAACAAAAATACGGCCGGAAAATCTCCTGGGCCGATCTGATTATCTTGACGGGCAATGTCGCGCTCGAATCCATGGGCTTCAAAACCTTCGGTTTCGCCGGTGGACGGGAAGATATCTGGGAACCGGAAAAAGATATTTACTGGGGCGCGGAAAGCGAGTGGCTGGCGACCAGCGATAACCCGCAGAGCCGTTACCGTGGCGACCGTGAGCTGGAAAACCCGCTGGCAGCCGTGCAGATGGGCCTGATCTATGTGAATCCCGAAGGGCCGGATGGCCAGCCTGATCCAATCGCCTCCGGCCGCGACGTGCGCGAGACGTTCGCGCGCATGGCGATGAACGATTACGAAACCGTGGCCCTGACCGCCGGGGGGCACACCTTCGGCAAATGTCATGGAGCCGGTGATGCCGCCCATGTCGGGCCGGAGCCGGAAGCCGCCGGTCTTGCCGAGCAGGGCCTGGGCTGGAAAAGCAGTTTCCGCAGCGGCAAGGGCGGCGATCAGATCGGCAGCGGGCTGGAAGGTGCGTGGACGCCGACGCCGACAACATGGGACATGAGTTATTTCGACGTCTTGTTCGGTAACGAGTGGGTGCTGACCAAAAGTCCGGCCGGCGCCTGGCAATGGACGCCCAAAGAAGCCAACGAGCACAATCAGGCCCCGGCGGCGGAAGATGCCAGCCAGAAGCGACCGATCATCATGACCACAGCGGACATGTCGCTGCGCATGGACCCGATTTACGAGCCGATTTCCCGCCATTTTCATGAAAACCCGGATGAGTTTGCCGATGCTTTTGCGCGTGCCTGGTTCAAGCTCACGCATCGGGACATGGGGCCGCGTAGCCGTTATCTCGGCCCGGACGTGCCGCAAGAGGAACTGATCTGGCAAGACCCAGTCCCCGAGCTGAACCATGCCTTGATTGATGACGGTGATATCGACTTCCTGAAGAACCGCATCGCCAACAGCGGGCTGGGTATCGGTGAACTGGTCACGACAGCCTGGGCTTCTGCTTCGACCTTCCGTGGCTCGGACATGCGCGGTGGCGCCAATGGTTCGCGGATTCGGCTCGCGCCCCAGAAGGATTGGGAAGCCAATCAACCCGCGCAGTTGGCCTATGTGCTTGGCGTGCTCGAAGGCATCATGGAGCGGTTCAACCAGAGCCAGGCAGGGGACAAGCGGGTTTCATTGGCGGATTTGATCGTGTTGGCCGGTGGTGTGGGTATCGAGTTAGCTGCGCAAAAGGCCGGACACCCGGTGACGGTTCCGTTCACACCCGGCCGGATGGACGCCACGCAGGAACAAACCGACATCGAGGCGTTTTCCGTGCTTGAACCGATTGCCGATGGGTTCCGCAATTTCGAGAAAGGCAAATACACGGTTTCCGCAGAAGAATTGCTGGTCGACAAGGCGCAGTTGCTTACTTTAACGCCTGCGCAGATGACTGTGCTCGTCGGTGGCATGCGCGTATTGAACACCAATGCCGATCACACTGATCACGGTGTGTTCACCGGGCGCCCAGAAACGCTCAGCAATGATTTCTTTGTCAATCTGCTGGACATGGGTACGGCCTGGGCGGCCAAATCCGATGACGAGAATCTGTTCGAAGGGCGGGATCGCCAAACCGGTCAGCTCAAATGGACGGGCAGCCGGGTGGATCTGGTGTTCGGTTCAAACTCAGAGCTGCGGGCGCTGGCGGAAGTCTATGGCAGTGCAGATGGCGAGGAAAAATTCAGGAATGACTTCGTGGCCGCCTGGACCAAGGTCATGAATCTGGATCGATTCGATCTGGTTTGAGCCAGGGAATTCGCACCCACGGAGTCCTCGTAAATCCCCCTCGTTCCCCCTTTTACAAAGGGGGAGGCGCTCTTGCAAAATTAAGTGCGCTTCACCCCTTGTTACAAAAAGGGTCTGCACTTACCCGAAAAACAACGGATTCACCCCCCTTTGAAAAAGGGGGGGAGGGGGGATTTACCGGCTCTAAGAGCTCTCTGCGTTTATGCAGAGGGTTCTGGCAGCATGGACAAAAAACACGGGCATCGGCACACTTCCAACTGAACTCCCGATTTGGTCATTATCGAGTAGCCCTTTTTTATGAATCACTACCGCTTTTACGCCAAAGCCAGCCCATATACATGGCCACTGGTGATTAGCTTTTTCTGTCTTTTTCTGACCGCCTGCGGCCAAAAAGGCCCCTTGGTCATGCCATCGGATGCGCCCGCGTCGACGGCCTCTCAAACCGCAGGTAAACCATGATATGACTGCGTTACCCTACGACCATCTGACCCAAGGTGCTGACCAAACTTTATGTCTGGAAGGGTACGCGCTCGACCAAGTGGCAATCGACTTTGGTACGCCGACCTATGTTTATTCCCGCCCGGCCATTGAGCGAGCCTACACCGAGCTGACGACCGCGTTCGGCGACCGTCCGCACCGGATTTGTTATGCCGTGAAGGCCAACGGCAACCTGGCCATTCTCGCCTTGCTGGCGCGATTGGGCTCGGGTTTCGATATTGTGTCCGGCGGAGAGCTGGCACGCGTGCTCACAGCAGGCGGCGCTCCGGAAAAAATCGTATTTTCGGGCGTCGGCAAAACCCGTGATGAAATCGAGCAGGCTTTGCGCGCAGGAATCGGTTGCCTGAATGTCGAGTCCGAGGCGGAGTTGGTTCGAATCAGTGAAGTGGCGGCTGCGCTCGGTGTCGTCGCCCCTGTTTCGTTGCGGGTGAATCCCGATGTGGATGCCAAAACGCATCCGTACATTTCAACCGGTTTGAAGGACAACAAATTCGGCGTGCCCATCGAGCAGGCGCCCGCTTTGTATCGCCATATCGCGCGCGATCCGAATCTTAAAGCGGTCGGGATCGATTGCCATATCGGTTCGCAGCTCACCGATGTATTGCCCTTTGCCGATGCGGCCCGGCGTGTGCTCGCGCTGCTGGATACGCTCCTGCTGGAGGGGATCGAGTTGGCGCACCTTGATTTAGGCGGTGGTTTGGGTATTCGTTATACCGATGAACGCCCTCCATCCGCTGCCGATTGGGTGGATGCCATCACATCGGTCGTCGATCGGCACCCCATTGCGCGCCACCTGCCCTTGATGCTGGAGCCTGGGCGATTTCTGGTGGGCCCCTCTGGGGTGTTGCTCAGCCGCGTCGAGTATCTCAAGCCGCATCCGTCCGATGGAAAATCGTTTGCGATTGTCGATGCCGCGATGAACGATCTCATGCGACCGGCGCTTTATGGCAGCATCATGGCGATTGCAGCGGTCAAGCCCGATGCAACGACGCCAGCGCGCGACTGGGAAATCGTGGGGCCGGTGTGTGAAACCGGTGATTTTCTGGGCCATGGTCGTCATCTGGCACTCGCGCAAGGCGATTTGATTGCCGTTCTGGGCGCGGGAGCCTATGGTTTTTCCATGGCCTCGAACTACAACACACGCGGCCGGGCGGCGGAAGTATTGGTCGATGAGCACGGCGCGAGCTTGATTCGCGCCCGTGAGCCGGTTGAGTCGCTGTGGGCGGCTGAATCGATTCCGGCACATTTTGCATAGATTGAGGCGAGGAATTGGTTTTGATAGTTTATTTCTATCAAATTTATCCAAACATTCAATTTTGACCGTATGACTTGTTGGGTTATTGTCATCAAAGTTCAATGATTTGCAAGTCAGATCATTGCATTGTTGTTCAGTAATCAATTGTTAAGGAGATCGTTATGCTCGAAAACCGTGAAGGCCAACGCGTACCCCAAGTCACATTCCGTATGCGCGAAAACAATCAATGGGTCGATGTCACCACCGACGATCTGTTCAAGGGCAAAACCGTGGCAGTGTTTTCTCTGCCGGGTGCGTTCACGCCGACCTGCTCTTCGAGCCACGTGCCGCGTTTCAATGAGTTGGCGCCGGTGTTCTTCAAACACGGCGTGGATGAAATTCTTTGTTTGTCGGTCAATGACACCTTCGTCATGAACGAGTGGGCGGCGGATCAAAAGGCCGAGAACATCCGGTTCATTCCCGACGGCAACGGCGAATTCAGCGAAGGCATGGGCATGCTGGTCGACAAGGAAAACCTGGGGTTCGGCAAGCGTTCCTGGCGTTATTCCATGCTGGTCAAGGACGGCGTGATCGAAAAAATGTTCATCGAGCCGAATGTCGAAGGCGACCCGTATGAAGTCTCCGATGCCGATACCATGCTCGACTGGCTGGCGCCGAATGCGGTCAAACCACATTCTGTCATGCTGTTCTCCCGCCGTACCTGCCCGTTCTGCGCGCGCGCCAAAGGCATGTTGCGTGATGCAGGCATGGTCTTTGATGAAATTCTGGTCGGCGAGCACGTCAATCTGCGCGGCTTACGTGCGGCGACTGGTTCGGAATCGGTTCCGCAGGTGTTCATCGACGGCAAATTGATCGGCGGTAGCGACAAGCTGGCCGAATGGTTGGCTGCCAATCAATAAGACGTGGGCACCCTTTTCAGGCTCGAAACGCCGGGCCTGAACTGAAACTCAAGCGTATGGCCTGGGCCGTCCGCTTCGTTTTCGGTGATGCACCAACAGAATTCTGAAAAACCCCATCCATGAGTTTTTCAGCGATAACGGGTTCGGTGCACGCCCGGACCCGATATCCGAAAATCAATCACTGATGTGATTGATAAGGCGATACTTTTCAAACCCACAAGCAGGCCGAACAGGCCGATACGATAGGAATTCCTCATGAGCACAGCATTCGATCTGATTGTATTAGGTGGTGGTTCCGGCGGTTTGGCCGTGGCCGAGCGCGCGGTGCAATACGGCCAGCGTGTCGCCGTGATCGAACCGGCGCATTTGGGTGGCACCTGCGTGAATTTGGGTTGTGTGCCGAAAAAAGTCATGTGGTATGCCGCCAACATGGCGCATGCGCGGCATGAAGCGGAAGGCTGGGGTTTCCCTGCCGTGCACGATCAGATCGATTTCGGCAAGCTTGTCGCCGGGCGCAATCAGTTTGTGAACAACATCCGCAGCTACTGGGGCGGATACGCACAGGAATTGGGTATCACTGTCATTCAGGGCAAGGGCGTGCTGACCTCGGCGACCACCGTGGCCGTGAACGAGCAAATCTACACCGCGTCGCACATTGTGCTTTCCACGGGCGGTGTGCCCTTTGTGCCGCCGGTGCTGGGCAAGGAGCTGGGCATTACTTCAGACGGTTTTTTTGAACTGACCGAGCTGCCACCGCGCGTGGCCGTGATCGGTGGCGGGTATATCGGCGTCGAGTTGGCTGGCGTTTTGCGTTCGTTCGGCAGTGAGGTGACGTTGCTGGATATGCTCGAATCGGTGATCGCGCCGTTCGATGAGATGGTTCGCGAAGTTGCTACCGAGAATTTGCATCATCTGGGCGTAGTTTTGAAATTGCCTTTCCGGGTTAAGGCGCTCACGCAGACCGGGGTGGGCAAGTTCATCGAGTCGTCAGATGGTGAAAAACTCGGGCCCTTCGATGAAATCATCTGGGCCGTGGGCCGTGCACCGAACACACGTGCGTTGGGGCTTGAAGCAGCCGGCGTGACCGTGCAGCAAAACGGCATCATCCCGACCGACGACTACCAGAACACCAATGTGCCCGGTATTTATGCCATTGGCGACATCACCGGGCGGGCACCGCTGACACCGGTTGCCATCGCGGCGGGTCGGCAACTGGCCGAGCGGCTCTTCAACGGAAAAACGCAGGCCAGGCTCGATTACAACAACATCCCTACGGTCGTTTTTGCTCATCCACCGATTGGTACCGTTGGCCTGACCGAGGAGGCCGCGCGCAAAGAATTCGGCGATGAGGCGGTGACCATCTATGAGACCCGCTTCACGCCCATGCGTTATGCCTTGTCCGCGCAAGGCTTCAAAACGGCGATGAAACTGGTTTGTGTGGGTAAGGAACAGCGTGTTGTCGGCCTGCATCTGGTCGGTGATGGTGTCGACGAAATGCTGCAAGGCTTTGCCGTCGCTGTGAAAGCCGGGCTGACCAAAGCCCAATTCGATGCCACAGTCGCCATTCATCCCACCTCTTCAGAGGAACTGGTGACGATGAAAACACCGCGAGATTCCGCATGATCGCGACCGGCTGGGGCTGCTGATGTTTCTGGAAATCCGCCACCTGCGCACCATCCGCGCGGTGGCTGAGAGTGATTCTTTGGCGCTGGCGGCCGAGCAGCTGCATCTGACGCAGTCTGCGTTGTCGCATCAGATTCGCGCGATTGAGGATTATTACGGATTGACGCTGTTTTCCCGCCGCTCGCGGCCCATGCAGCCTACACCGGCCGGTCGTCGTTTCTTGCAGGCGGCGACGCAATTACTGCCACTGATGGACGAACTCGATCGCGATCTGCGTCAGTTGGCGGGTGGGGATACGGGGCGGCTGTTTATTGCGCTGGAATGCCACTCCTGCTTTTCATGGCTTCTGCCGACCCTGAATGCCTACCGCGAACAGTGGCCGAATATCGATACGGATTTATCGCTGTCTCATAGCTTCGATGCACTCGATGCGCTCAAACGCGGTCTCGTGGATGTCGTAGTCAGCTCTGATCCTGTCGATGATCCGGAAATCAGTTTTGTTCCCCTGTTTCACTATGAAGTCGTGCTTGCACTCTCACCGCAGCACCCTCTGGTCGCAGAAAAAGTCATTACACCGCAAATGCTGGCTTCTCAAACGGTGATTACCTATCCCGTGAATCGAAACAGGCTGGACATTTTTTCCCGCTTTTTAACGCCTGCTGGCATTGAACCGGCGGCAACGCGAAGCTCGGAGCTGACCGTGATGATTGCCCAATGGGTTGCCAGTAACCGGGGGGTGTCCGCATTGCCTGCCTGGGCCATCGTCGATGAACTCGTGCAAGGCAGCATCGTGGCGCGCCCATTGGGCGAGGACGGTATCCATGCGACGCTTTATCTTGCTTTGCGTCGGCAAGAGTGTGATCAGGCCTATGTGGTGGCCTTCATTGAAACGGCGCGTGCGGCGGCACTGAAGACGCTCAAAGATATTCGGCTCGCGTCCTGATCCACCCGCGCGTCGAGCCTAGTTGAGGCTCACAAAGCGGTGTCCGTCTCTGTCGTTGGTTCATCGACTGCGGGGCTGAGTTCGGCCAGCGGCATCTCCTGTGCGAATAACGGCCCCTGAACCCAGGAAATACCAGCCGCCCGCACGGCAGAGAGTTGTTCGGCTGTTTCAATTTCCTGCGCAATGATGGTGACGGACAACGCTCGCGCGAGACCCAGCAGGCTGTCGATAAACGCGCGATCCCTGGCGATCTGGCTGCGATTGGTTAGCCAATCGGCATTGATCTTCACATAATCAACGGTGTGACGACGCAGGTGCTGGAAAACCCAGTGGCCCGGTGTTGTCTGGTCAATCGCGAATTTGAAGTCAAAACCGTGCAGTTCCTCGATGAACCGATCGAACAGGTTCAGGTCGGCCAGCGATTCGCGCTCGTTCAACTCGAACACGAGCCGATCGCGCGCCATACCGGTGGCGTCCATCAGTCTTGCGATGTCTGGAAGGAAAGATTTCGCGTGTACGGTCCGGGGTGAAATATTTACGAAGATCAGGCCGTTGCAATGTGTGGCGACTTGCGGGCAAATGAGTTCTGTCATCAGTTGGCGGTCGAAGGTTTCGGCTTGCCCGCGTCGCCTGACCATACCGAGAAAATCTCGAGCCATGACCCAGCAATCGCCGATATTCAGTTGTGCCAGCACTTCCATACCAACCCGTTCGAGCAGCAGGTTTTCCAGAGGTTCGACCACGGCATCCCCAATGGCGAAAATGGGTTGGAACAAAATCCGTGGCGGCTGTTCTTCGGTGAGCGCTTCGAGAATATCCTGATCCTCAAAGGGCTTATCGTGCAGATCGGCCAATGGCTCTTCGGGATTGGGGAGTGCGAACTGATTCTTGCCCGCGAGTTTGGCCCGATACATCTGTGCGTCCGCGATGGAGAACAGGCCGCGAGCCGAGTCGGTGGGGCCGATGGCGATACCGATGGACAATGAAACCCCGACCGTATGTCCATCCAGTGTTTTCATCGACAAATTTCGTATTCGGGCCAGCAGCCGGTCGGCCACCATGATGCATTCCTTCTCTTCTGCCTCGGGCAGAATGGCTGTGAACTCGTCGCCGCCATAGCGGGCAAGTGTATCGCCCGTACGCAGGCCTTCGTTCAGGCATTCGGATACCTTACACAAAAAGGTGTCACCAAAGGTGTGGCCGAAGCTGTCGTTGATGCCCTTGAAGTCATCGATATCAATGACAAACAAGCCGAACGAGTAGCCATGCCGCTGCGCGCGATCCATTTCATAATCCAGTAGCGACCAGAACATGCGCTGGTTATACATCTGTGTCAGCGGGTCGCGCGTGGCGTAAAACTCCAGATCCTCGGTGTGCTTTTCAATGGCGCGTACCGAACCCACCACGTTTAGCATGGTGGAGAGGATTGACTCGATCAAGAGGCGTTCAACCTGTGACTGGTTTTGGGTGTTAGGCAGAATGAGACCAACCAGACCGTGGATGGACGGGTTGTCCATGGTGATTTCTTTGGTGCGCAGATCTAGCTGTCGGGCGTTGTCGAGGGGGGGTCTGCCGGATGGGTCGAGGCTGTGTTGCCGGGGAACAAAATCGGTGGCAACCTGCCCCAGCGTTTCCCCTACGATTCGCTGGACGCGCTGGCTCATGGTTGCGGCGACCGTTTCATTAATGGCATCGAACCAGAACAACTCCACATTGGCGGGCCGATCGCCGACCGCAAAGGCGGTGAATACGCCATGCACGGTTTGTACGGTGTTGATTTCCTTGAGCAGGTCGCGCACGTAGCGTCGCCAGTCGCGCACGACATCCGAGGTAATGACAAACCGCTCGAGCAGGCGGATTTCGAACTCAAGCAAATCCCGATCTACTGCCAGATGACGTACCTTATCAGTCAGGCCATCAACTTCGATCAGCACGTCATCCAGTTCGGAAAAGCCGGTCTTTGCGTCGCTGAAGCGCATTTGAGCCAAGTCTTCTACCCGCTCCAGACGGCTGATGGTGTTCTTGAGTCTGGCGATTGAGCGGCCCATGCGTCGCCCGAGCAATAGAGCGATCATCAGGGCGGCCAGCAGGGGGATTGGCATGATAATCAGCAGCTTGTTGACGAGCTCGTCATGTGCCTTAGATGTAACTTGAGCGACTGATTGCGTGATCGAAAGTACACCCAGCACATTGCCCACCTTGGCGTTGGTGTGGCACCTTATGCACTGCGCTTCGGCGATCAGGGGGCGGTCATACCGAATCGTCCCATCGTGCATTTGTGTCTGGGTTTTGCCTGTGGCAAAGGCAGATAGCACCAGGGCGTCTGCATCGGGCTGTTCAATCGGGCCAAAGAGCGTGATCACCTTGCTGCCGCGGTATAGTTCGATGCGGGTACTAGAATCGTTGCCTTGTGCGCGGATGGTTTTGAGAAATTCGTCGAGTTGCGCGCGGGACCAGCCCTGTCGCATGATCTGATACATCGCATTGAAGGTGCCGTCGGCCAGCGAAGCCGACATATCAACGGCAGATTGACGCACCGTGCGTTCGAAAACACCGGTGGTGGCCCAATACATGGCGACGGCGACCAGAACGGAAACCGCCAAGGCTGCGCCCACGATCAGCAGCCGAATTGAACGTAACCATCGTCCCATTGATTTCGATTTCCTAAAAAGCTTTGAGCTGAGGAACCTCTGATTGAATCCCTCGTGAGCCGAGTTGCTGATCCAAAAGCCGCAAAACGAGGCAGAGGCCGCAGGTCGTAGTTCACGCTACGATGCCAAGGCCGATAACGAAGTCTTGCGGCCCATGTTGGATGGATAAGGGGCGGCAACCCGCATGGGACGGGCTTTTGAGGGTGATTCGCTGTGTTGCGCCGCTCACGAATGGAATAACCATTAACGCGAAGCTGGCGCAAGCCCGTTTCGCGCCGCGCCTTGCGACTCATCCCTCAAAAGGCCGTCTCGGCCACGAAGGATTCAATCAGAGGTTCCCTAGACTTTGTCGTACGATTCGGGTCGTCCGATACAGTGTGGCTGTCCAGTGCCACAATGAAATACTAATGCAATAAGCCAGCCTAAACGAAAACGATTTTTGCGTGGAATCAGACTTTCTGTGGGGCTATTAAAAAATCAAGATGTTCCTAACTTGTTGCTGGTGGGCGCATCAGGTGCTGCCGTGTCGGCGGTCGGGTTGTCGCTTTCTTCCGTGTGTTCGGGGGGGTATGGCAGGCCGCCTGAGCCAAACCATTCGTCCAGAATGGCGCGGGCTTGGGGAACCCCGCTGCCACGCAAGCCGGAAAAGGGCAGCCAATGAACCGTTGCAAGAGAAGCATCCTTCTTGAGGGCGAAGATGGTTTTGCTTATTTCGTTCTGACTGAGCTTGTCGGCCTTGTTCAGCAGGCACAGAACCGGCAGTTGACGATCCTGGGCGTATTCGATCATCTGGCGGTCGGTTTCCTTGAGTGGGTGACGAATGTCCATGATGATCACGACACCGGCCAGTGACTGGCGTTCAGCAAAATAGGCGGCCAGGGCCTCACCCCAGCGTCGCCGCATCGCTTCGGGGACCTTCGCGTAACCGTAGCCGGGTAAGTCCACCAGTCGGCGGCTTTCGTCACGCAAGCCGAACAGGTTGATCAGCTGGGTTCGCCCAGGCGTGCGGGAGGTTCGTGCCAGAGCTTTTTGCCCGACCAGCGCGTTCAGCACGGTTGATTTTCCGGCGTTCGAACGTCCGGCAAAAGCCACCTCGGCGCCAAAATCGGCGGTCAGTTCCTTAGGCGACGGGGCGCTTTTGATAAAATAAGCGGTTCTAAAATCCATCATCACATCGGGCTCCAGACCATGATAGCGCCGCTGCAAAAGTGTCGTGCGGCGCGCTTTGCGGTATAAAAACCGCGTCTTATGGGGTATTGATCAATCCGAATCACGCCACGGGCTTATCGCTGCTAAACTGCGAAGGTTTCAGTGGGCAAGGTCACTATTGGGTGGCATTGTTTCACAGATTGGGTCGAGGCGTGCGCCGCGACGAATTAGCCGTCCAAAGGGTCGGTGTGTGTTCGGGTTCCGATGCCTTGAGGCCGGATATTTTTGCGAATTGATTTTAGAGCAGGTGCCCCATGAGTCGATCAGGTTTAAGTTCATCACGTTTGCCCCTCGTGGCGCTTTTGTTTCGCCGTGCCGCATGGCCCTTTGTTCTGGGTGTCGGCATTGCAGTGACGGGAAGCTCGTCGGCCCTCGCCGGAGGCGATGTGGCAGCCGGTCTTCAGGCCAGCAAAACTTGCGCCGCCTGCCATGGCGCCGATGGTAACAGCATGGTGCCCACATTCCCCTCCATCGCGGGGCAGCCGGCGGGGTACCTGGCCGAACAATTGCGCGCCTTCCGTGACGGCAAGCGTGTCAATGCCTTGATGAGCCTGCAGGCCAAGGACCTGACGGATCAACAAATCGAAGATCTGGGGGCCTATTTCGCCGCGCAGAAGCGGGTGGTGAAAGCGGCATCGACAGAAGATTCCATTCCCGGCGCACATTTGTGGAAGTTTGGCGGTCATTCCAATACCGTGGCGGCTTGTGCGGCTTGCCATGGTCCGAAGGGGCAGGGCAATCAGCCTGCAGGATTTCCCGCGTTGCGAGGGTTGACGCCGCAATACATCACAGAATCATTGATGGCGTATCGCAAAGATGAGCGCAAGACTGAACATGCCGACATCATGGTCAGTATTGCCAGCAAGCTGAGCGACGATGACATTAAAGATGTGGCTCAACATATCGCTACTTTCCACTAATTTTTTTGCTGGGTTGTATGCCGGGCCGCTCCTGCCAGTGCCCCCGCAGCCCGGATGCATGTTTTTTTGAATATCCGATGATAGTGCTCGGGAACTTGTGCCCCAATAACCACTCGAAAAAATCCCATTAGATATCCTGAGATATCCTGCTCCCGATTGGGGCAACCAAGACCTACGATTACTTACCACATTTTGTAAAGGCTGCGCATGTCCGATATTTCCCAATCAGCCGAACTGAACACGCCGAAATCGGCAAGTACCCAGCCGGGTGCCGTACAAGCGCGTTCGCATGGTGTAACCAAACGCCTCCTGTTGTGGCTTACATCAATGAACCTGGCGGTCACGCTTCTGGTGATTCTGGCGATTGCTTCGGTGATCGGCACGGTACTCAAGCAGAACGAATCCTTCAACAGTTATCTCGATGTGTTTGGACCGTTCTGGTTTGCGGTATTCCGTAACCTGTCTCTTTACGATGTCTATTCAGCGACCTGGTTTGTCGCCATCCTGCTGTTTTTGGTGGCCTCCACATCCTCATGCGTGGCACGCAACGCGCCGGCGTTCCTGCGTGACATCCGCAGCTTTCGCCTCAATGCCCAGGAAAAGTCGCTTCGTGCCTTCGCGCATAAGGCGGACATGAAATCGACAGCCAAGCCCGAGTCACTGGTTGCGCCCATCCAGGCGCTTCTTGAGCGGGCAGGCTTCAAGAGCCGTGTGAAAACCCAGCCGCACGAGATTCTGATTTCCGGGCGCAAAGGAGGGCTAAACCGGATCGGCTATGTGTTGACCCATTTGGGTATCATCGTGATTCTGCTCGGCGGCCTGCTCGACAGCAAAATGCAGCTCAAGCTCATGGATGTGCTGGGGATGGTCAAGGTGGAAACCGCCAATATTCCCGTCAGCGAAGTCCCGGCTGCCAGCAAGATTCAGGTCGGTGGTTTGCAGGCGTTTCGTGGCACGGTGAACATCCCCGAACATAAATGGGGTGATGTGGTCTTTATCGGTTTGAAGGACGGGTACGTTGTTCAGAATCTGCCCTTTAAGATATTCGTGAACAAATTTGTCATCGAGCATTACGACACCGGCATGCCCAAATCGTATATGTCGAATGTGACCTTGACCAACAAGGAAACGGGGCAGGAGATCACCAAGACGATTGAGGTCAATCATCCTCTGCACTATATGGGATACAACATTTTCCAATCGAGCTTTGGCGATGGCGGTACGAAATTGAACATGGAAGCCTGGCAACTGTCAGGCAAGGCCGGTGTGGCGCAACCCATCGATTCGGCCGTTTTCGACAAGAAACGCTTCGATTTCAATGGTCAGAGCTATCAGCTCGAATTTACCGATTTTCGGTTGTACAACATCAATCCGGTCACTAATAAGAATGGTGTCGTTCAGCAGAAAAACTATGGTCCTTCGGTGACCTTCAAACTGCGTAATGCAGCGGGCGAGGCCATCGAGTACCAGAATTACTTACTACCCATTGATTTAAACGGGCATCCGTATTTCCTGAGTGGCGTGACGCGTAGCATCGGCGGTCAGCAGCAGTTTCTCTACATTCCCGCAGACCAGAAGGGCTCGATTGATACGTTCATGGCCTTTTTGTCGATGCTTTCGGATCAGGCAAGGGTGCAGCAGATTGCCGCCCAGCTGATTGGTGACGTAAGTTCATCCACAGGGGGCAAGGGGGGCATGACCAACGAGAACCTGACACAATCAGCCAGTGCCTCGATCGCAGAATTGGTGCATATCTTCGTGCAGCAGGGCTTCGGCGCAATGAAGACCAAGATCGAATCGGCCCTGGCACAGCGAAACCTGAGCCCGGAGGCCAGCAAAAAGGCCGAGCAGGCGTCCATCAGTGTGGTTCGATCTGTACTTGAGCGCGCCTTTTTAGAAACCCTGGCTGCGCAGGATGGCAAGCGGGAATTTACCGATCAGGATGCCAAGTTCTTCGATGATGCGATGGATGCCATCTCGGCCTTGCCCGCCTATGGTTCGCCGATTTTCGTGCAACCCAAGAGCTTTGAGCAGATTCAGTCCACCGGGCTTGAAGTTTCGCGTGCGCCGGGTGCCATTTGGGTTACCATCGGCTCGGTCATGCTCGTGATTGGGATTTTCATGAATTTCTACATCCACTATCGTAGGCAGTGGATCTTGCTCAAACCTGAAGGCGAGGGCACACGCATCCTGCTCGCAGGGTCTGATATTCGTAAAAACATTGATTTCGACAAGGATTTTGCGGTGTTCCGGAATGAACTTATGGCCGCCACGGAGTCGAAGTCTTCAGAGAGAGAAAATCCGGCCTAGCACGATGCCACCACGCCGGTTGAATCAGTAGCCATGAGGCTCGAACCATTGCCGATTTGAGGAGTTACCTGAAATGTCTGTGCCTAAAGAACAGATGATGCCGATGCTTGATGTGTCGATGACGTCTTCGCGTGGATCGGCCCGCCGCATCGGGGTGATCGATATTCTCTACACCCTGATTGCGCTGGCCGCCGCGACCTATTTTTATTTTCAATACCGTACCTACCTCTGGGGCCCCCAGATCGGCATGCTGTTCGGTTTTGCCGCCGCCGTCGGTTTTATCGGCTGGCTCTGGCCAGCTACGCGCTGGCTCGTGGGCGTAGTCGCCGCCGCCGCCCTGTTTACGATGTATCAGTACGGACTCTACGCGCCGGGAGGCGAGGCAGTAGGCCGCCTCAGACTCCACGAGATTCAGGAAGGGCATTTCTTCCTGAAATTCTTCCTGTCCAGTCCAGCTGCGACCATGTGGATGGTGACTCTGTTCGCCCTGGCCATGCCGACCTATTTCTTCGGCATGTGGCGTCGCTCCGTCTTTGCTGAAAAAGTGGGCAGTGCCCTGGTCTGGAGCGGGATCGCACTGGGCTTCATTGGCTTTTTCGCCCGCTGGCGCGAATCGTATCTGATCAACTTCGATTACGGCCACATTCCGGTCAGCAACCTCTACGAAGTGTTCATCGTCTTCAGCGTATTCACCTCCCTGCTCTATCTGTACTACGAACGTCGGTACATGACACGGGCACTAGGCGGGTTCGTGATGATGGTGGTCACCGCCGCGCTTGCCTTCCTGATGTGGTACCAGTTCGCACAGGGTGCCAATACGATTGAGCCCTTGGTCCCGGCGCTAAAGAGCTGGTGGATGAAGATTCATGTGCCTGCCAACTTCATCGGCTACGGCAGCTTTGCCATCTCTGCCATGGTGGGTGTTGCCTACCTGATCAAGGAGAAAACGGGGGGTGACGGCGCCAATGACCGCCTGCCTTCGCTTGAGGTAATGGATGACATCATGTACAAGTCGATCGCGCTTGGCTTCGCCTTCTTCACCATTGCGACCATTCTGGGGGCCATGTGGGCAGCGGAGGCTTGGGGCGGCTACTGGAGCTGGGATCCGAAGGAGACTTGGGCTCTGATCGTCTGGCTGAATTACGCGGCTTGGTTGCACCTGCGCTTGAGTAAGGGCTGGCGTGGTACCGCGATGGCTTGGTGGTCAGTCGGTGGGTTGTTGGTCACGACCTTCGCTTTCCTTGGTGTGAATATGTTCCTTTCCGGCCTGCATTCCTACGGTAAGCTGTGAACCGGTAATATCGGTCTAGATACCTGCCATTACGAATAAACCCCGCGACAGCGGGGTTTATTTATGCAGAAGGACGAACGCAGGCTCAATATACGTGTCTATGCCGTACAATAATTTTGTGAACCGACGACTGCGAACATGGGTATCGGGCGTGTTCAACTTATGTGTAAAGAGGAGTGAGCTATGTCGTTTTTCTTCCGATTGGGTGCTCTGCATTGGCAGCGTTGGGTCGGGCTTGGTTTGTTGGCAGCCTTGCTGGCATCTCCCGTGGTGTATGCAGCACCCAAGATCGCTCCTTCTCCCGAAATCATCTTGAAGGAAAATGTGAACTACCGCGTTGTGATTACTGATGAGACACCGCCCTCCGATGGCAGGATTCTCGTGCAGGAAATGTTCTGGTATGGCTGTCCTCATTGCTTTCATCTTGAACCTGTGCTGGATGAATGGCGCAAGACATTGCCCGCCTATGTGGATTTCGAGCCCTATGCCGTGCCGCTGACCCCCGGCTGGGTGCCACTGACCAAAGCCTTTTATACAGCGAAGTTCATGGGCGTGCTGCCCAAGACTCATGTGTCGGTATTCACCGATATCCACGTCAAGAACCTTCGGCCGGTCACACGTGAGCAGATCGCCGACATGTATGCCGATCTGGGGGTAAATCGCGATCAGTTCCTGCAAATGTACGATTCCTTCGGGGTGGATAATGCCGTGCGTCAAGCGGGTGTCGTCGCTCAGGACGCGGGGGTGACCGGTGTGCCGGCCATACTGGTGAACGGCAAGTACCTGGTCACCGGTGATATGGCAGGGAGCAACGAGGCCATGCTGCCGATAGTCGATGCGCTGATCGCAAAGATTGAAGCGCAGAGAAAGGCCAAATCGTGATGCAGTGGGCGCACAGGGAGGGTGTCGATGCCTGAGTCCCGCAGCACGGCCATGCCCACAGGTGGTCATTTCACCTCGCAATGTACTGCGCCGACTGCAGAGCGTGAACCGCGTCCGTTGCGGCTTTTGTCCTACAATATCCAGGCGGGAATCGGCACCCGCAACTTCCGGGATTATCTGCTCAATGGCTGGAAGCATGTGCTGCCGTTCCCGCAGCGGATGCAGAATCTCGATCACATCGCCCAGTTGCTCAGTCAGTTTGACCTTATTGGATTGCAGGAAGCTGATGGCGGCTCATTGCGCAGCCACTTTCTGAATCAGATCGAATATCTGGCCATGCGCTCGAACATGCCGTTCTGGGCAACGCGCATCAATCGTGATCTGGGGCACTGGGGGCAGCACGCGCTCGGTATGCTTTCGCGCATCGAGCCTTATCATATCGAGCGTTATGCCCTGCCCGGACGGATACCTGGCCGTGGCGTCGTTCTGGCAGATTTCAGCTGGTATGGTCAGCAGTTGCGCGTACAGGTCAGTCATCTGTCCTTGAGTGATCGAGCCCGCCGGGCACAGCTGGATCGCCTGATTGCCCGCTGCCGGGAATTTGAGGGTGTCAATCTCGTGATGGCCGATTTCAACTGCACGCCCTCAAACAGCGATCTGCAACGGCTGTGCGCCGAGGCGGGGCTCAAACTGCCATTTTCTCCGCCTTTGACCTATCCCAGCTGGGGACCCAAACGCGCGATCGATCACATTCTGGTTTCGCAGGATATCGAGATTGAATCGGTGGATGCACTCACCTACGGAGTGTCGGATCACGCGCCTCTGGCGATGCAGATCAAACTGCCGACCGAGTCCGAACCCTATTTATCGTCGAAGGCCTCCTGAGCGGTCTGAGGGTCAGCGATGAACGAACCGGCAAAAACGGATTACCGCGCCAAATATGAACAGTTGCTGGATGAGTTCACTTCGCTAGAAGCCAACGAACAACTTCAGCAGACCCTGTTGCGCAGCCTGATGAACCGCGTTCTGTTTGCGGTGGATAAAGCGTACCCCACTCTGGCGAAGGAGAGTCAGGCACTGCGCACGCTTGTGCGGCAGGTCGGTGATGTCCCATTGCCCATAACGCGCATACAACCGGGAATCGAGCGTCTGGCCGAGTCCATTTGGGCTATTGAAGCGGGTGATCTGACTCCGGGGCGCGAAGAATCATTGAGTAAGGAGGAGGTGGCCGAGCGTGTGGACGTTCGAGATTTTCTGCCGCTTCTGCTTGAGCGGGTGGCTTTCACCGAGTCCATGGAAGGACGGCGCGAGAAACTCCTGGCTATTCTGGACGATCCTAAAGACAAGACCCTGAACTCCATATTGATCGACCGTGCAGCCACGCTGATCAACGACATGCGCCGTGCGCTCGAAAACGAAAAAAACGAGCTGACCGATTTCCTGCGCCAGCTCACGGAAGCATTATCCGAAATCGATCAACATACGCTCGCCAACCTGGGTGATGTCGAGACGCAACGCAAGGCACAGGAAGCGCCGGGCCCACGCCGTGACCGAGCAGGTATCGCATATCGATCGCACCGTGTCGGATACGACCGATCTGGAGGAACTCAAGCGGGTCGTGCATCAGCGGGTGGCGCGGATCAGCGAGCAGATCGACACGTTCCGCAAGACCGAAGATAAACGTCTGGCCGTGATTGAGCTGGAAAACCGCCAGATGCGCGAGCGCATCGGCAAACTGGAGGCTTCCCGGCTGATCCTGCAGGAACAGCTGGTGGCCAGCACGAAGAAGATGCTCCGGGATACCTTGACTGGACTGCCGAATCGTCTGGCATTTGATGAGCGCGTGACACTTGAGATAGCCCGGATGCAGCGCGAGCAAACGCCCTTGTGTCTTGCAATCTGGGATGTCGACCACTTCAAGCAGGTCAATGATACCTTCGGTCATCAGGCCGGGGATAAGGCCCTGCATGTCGTGGGCAAGACATTGAATCAATTGATTCGCGACGTGGACATGGTCGCTCGCTATGGCGGGGAAGAATTTGTGATGGTTCTGCCGAAAGCCAATTTGCAACAAGCGTTCGTCGTGCTCGAGCGCATTCGCGAAAAACTGGCCAGCACTGCATTCCGGTTCAAGGACACGCCGCTGAAAATCACCTTATCCTGCGGTGTTGCCGAGTTCGGTGCGGGTGAAACCATTGAAAGCGTGATAACCCGTGCCGATGACGCACTCTACCGGGCCAAGGCCAATGGCCGCAATCGTACACAAATGGCGCAACTTTCCGCCTAGTGTACCGCTCCATTCTGCATGAAACTTGAGCGATTATTGGCATGATTCACCTTCAGCAGGATGTCGCAAACACTGGCGGCCCAGATAAATGGTTTGGGCCTGCTGACGTGTTATGAGACATATTCATCAATGGCTGCAACCAGACGGGGTTGTGTAGAAACTCAATATCCGTCAATAACCTCCCGCGAAAATCTCTCGGACATTAATTAATGCTCTGATGGTCCGTTCAAGCATGAGACGATTCAAATGCCATGCGCTACTGCGGCAACAGTATCTCAAGTCGGCGCTTGGTCTCCGTCATGTGCTGCTCCAGCAGCACACACACTGCCGCCTCGCTGCCTACCCTGTAGGCAGCGAGGATCGCCCGATGCTCAAGATCGGCCTGTTGGCGGTAATCCGTCTGCGTGCTGATTAACACACGAATAAAGCGGTCGATCTGCGTGTCCACACTTTCGATCATCGCAAATAGTCTTGGTCTTTCGGCTGCGCGGTACAGGCTCGAATGGAAAAGCCAGTTCTGACGCATCCAGCAGTCGATGTCGGCCACGTCTTCGGCTTCATCAAGTACGGCGGCGGCACGCTGCACATCCTCGGCTGATGCTCCTTTCTCCAGCGCCCATCGTATCGCCTGCGTTTCCAAAATGCAGCGGATCTCAAGCAACTGGCGCGCTTCGCTAACCGACAGTGAATTCACACGTGCGCCTTGGTGACTGCGAATCTCGGCCAAGCCTTCGGCCGCCAGTTGACGAAGTGCCTCGCGTACCGGGATATGGCTCACGCCAAATCGCTCCGCAATAGCGTCTTGGCGCAGCGCTTCTCCACTAGTCAGCCGACCGTGGAGGATTTCATCTCGCAACGCCCTACAGATTTCTTCAGTTTTGGTCATTTTGTAATTTCATATATGAAAATAAATTTTTCTGGCAAGAGTCTTGCATTGCTATATAGCGTGCAATACCAGATTTTCAAGTAAACACTGGCTTTTCGGCAGTTTGGAGCCAAAAGCCGTAGCAAAGATGCACCAATATAATATATTTTTTGACTTGTATGCACCGTTTTTACCCATTTATATGAAGGAGTAGTTACTTAATGATTATCGCCATCGTTCGTTATCAGCTCCCGGAAGGAATCGATCATGACGCCTGTCTCGCCCATTACATCCAGATAGCCCCCGGATTCCACCATGCCCCGGGTTTGCTGAGCAAGTACTTTATATGGAGCGCTGAGGGTACCGCGGGCGGTGTCTATCACTGGGAAAGCCGAGGCCAAGCCGAGGCCTTTTATGAAGGTCCTTGGCGGGAGGGAATCCTTGCCCGTTACGGTATGACTCTGGAGATTGAGTACTTCACTGCATTTGCCTTGACCGACAACCTCGCCAATGAGGTGCGCGTATTCGAGACGCCAGATGTCGGGAGTTGAGGCATGAGGTAGCAGTAGTTTTTTCCTAGGGAATCTCTGCACGAATCCATCCATGGCTTCGTGCAGACACGCACGGACCGGTTCACGCCCGTTTCGTGCTCCGCATTTCAATGACTTGCGTCATTGAGCGGCAGGGCATCCATGCCCTGCACGGGAAGGTCTGCATTTGTGCAGACCTTCCCTAGATGGGGTGGTGCAGGTTGTCGCTCCATAGCGTAATCACAGTCAATATCAGAGGGTCATTATTATGGAACGCAGGGACTTTTTAAAGAGCGCGGGCGCAGTTCTAGGCGCAACCGCTGCCGCAACGACCTTTTCTGCACCAGCCATCGCTTCTGGGCGAATTGAGTGGCGCATGGTTACCGCCTGGCCCAAGGGGCTACCCGGCTTGGGCACTGGCGCGGAGCTGCTGGCGCGGCGTATCACGGTGATGTCCAGCGGACGGCTCACCGTGAAGGTCTTCTCGGCGGGTGAGTTGGTGCCAGGGTTGCAGACCTTCGATGCCGTGCAGAACGGCGCAGCGGAGATGGGGCACGATACCCCAGGATTCCACCTCGGCAAGCACCGCGCCTTTGCCTATTTTTTCGGTGCGCCCTTCGGCATGTCTTATTCCGAGCACGTGGCCTGGCTAGATCATGGTGGCGGCCAAGCTCTATGGGATGAGCTCTCCGCGCAATTTGGGATCAAAAGCTTTGCAGTGGGTAACATCGGCACTCCTCCCTTCGGTTGGTTCAAGAAAGAATTGCACGAAGTCGGTGATCTCAAGGGCGTTAAGATGCGTATGCCAGGCATAGGGGCAGAAATGATCCGCCGCCTTGGCGCGGTACCTACACTCATGGCTCCAGGCGACGTCTTCCCCGCACTCAAGGCTGGTACGCTGGACGCAACCGATTTTACCGGCCCTGCTAACGACATGGCTCTCGGTTTCCACCAGGCGTGCAAGTTCTATTATTGGCCAGGCGTACAGAAGCCCGGAGCCGTACAACAGCTTATCGTAAGCAAATCCAAATACGACGCCTTGCCCAAAGATCTGCAACAAATTATTCAGGTCGCAGCACAGGCTTCGCATCAAGATATGCTTGCCGAGTATAACTTGATCAACGCCCAAGCTGCGAAGGTTCTCAAAGACAAGCACGGAATTAAGTTCCTGCGACTGCCCGACAGCATCCTCTCTGCCTTGGGCACGGTCGCCGGCGAGATATTGCATGAGGAGCGCGAGAAGCTTGACCCGCTCGGCCGCAGAATTTGGGACGCTTATTTCGCTGCGCGCAGCGGCTTGGTCGAACTCACTGAGGGCGCGGATCGCGCCATGTACAACGCACGGGATCTAGGCTTTGAATACCCAGCCTGAGAGCGCTGATGCGCGGGGCTCGGACGCCCTACTCGCTTTAGCAGAACGTCTGGATTCCATCACCAGCGTCATCGGGCGCGTCGTATCATATTTGGGCGTGGCGACGGTGTTAATCACTTTCGTCACAGTCTACCTGCGCTACGCTTTCGATCTCGGTTACATCTGGCTGCAGGAGAGCTACGTGTGGACACACACCGCGATGATCATGCTCGGCGCGGGCTATGCAATGCTGCGCGATGGTTTCGTACGGGTGGATTTATTCTACCGTCACTGGAGTGAGCGTAGCCGAGCCTGGGTTGACCTACTGGGCACGCTGCTGTTCCTGGGGTCCTTCCTAGCGCTGCTCGCTTATTACGGCTGGCCCTTCGTTGCCGTCTCCTACGCAATGCAGGAGAACTCCCAGTACGAGGGTGGCCTGCCTGGACTGTGGCTGCTAAAAGGAATGCTTCTGGCCTTCGTCGGACTGCTGGGTATGCATGGACTGGCAATCGTGTTGCGCAGCCTTTCGGTGCTTCGCACCAGCGCACAAGGGTCCTGAGATATGGATCCCTCGCTGCTGGGTGAACTGCTCGCCGTTGCGCTCTTTCTCGGTGCGATCGGTGCACTCCTCATTGGTTATCCCATCGCCTTCACCCTGCCCGGCGTGGCGGTCGTCTTCGCCCTAATCGGCTGGATTTTTGGCGTCTTCGATCTCTCCTATTTCAGCGCCTTGCCGCTGCGCTACTACGGCATCCTCACCAACGAGGTCTTGATCGCCGTCCCACTATTCGTTTTTATGGGCGTGATGCTTGAACGCTCGCTGGTGGCCGAGCAGATGCTCGACAGTATGGGTTTGTTGTTCGGAAAGATGCGTGGGGGATTAGGGATATCTACCGTGCTGGTGGCCACGCTGCTCGCCGCTTCCACCGGAATTGTCGGCGCAACCGTAGCCACGATGGGCCTGATCAGCCTGCCGTCGATGTTGCGAGCAGGCTACGATAAACGACTAGCAACGGGGCTGATCTGCGCCTCGGGCACCCTCGGCCAGATCATCCCGCCTTCCACCTTATTGGTGTTCCTTTCCGTCATCCTGCAAAGCGCATATAGCGAGGCGCAATTAGCGCAGGGCAACTTCACTCCCGAGACTTTTTCCGTGAGCGACCTGTTCGCTGGCGCCTTCTTGCCGGGACTCATGCTCGCTGGCCTTTATGCGCTGTGGGTAGCGGTGCTGGCAGTGCTCAAGCCGACGAGCGCCCCCGCCTTGTTAGGTGTGGGGGAGTCCTTGATCTGGCGCAGCCTAGGTTTGCGACTGATCACGGCCCTCCTGCCTCCACTCATCCTCATCGTCGCTGTACTCGGGTCAATCATTGCAGGGGTTGCGACGCCTACTGAAGCGGCCGCCGTCGGCGCCATTGGCGCGACCCTGATCACTATGGTCAAGTTTATCGTCGAGGGCTTTGGCGCTGCCAATCCCGCGCTAACCGAGAGGCGGCTTGCGTGGCTCTGGATTGCCATAGTCACGCTCGCAGTCCTCTCGGGTTTGATGTTCGGCACCGCTGCCGTACTAAGCCTCGCGGTAGTTCTTCTGCTTGCCGCGACAATATGCGTGGGTCTGTTGTCCTACGCCCGTCGGCGCTTTCTTCGCGTGCTTGACGAAGTTACGCAGTCGAGTCTGGTGATCACTACCATGGTCTTTGTGATCTTCCTTGGGGCAAGCATGTTCTCTATGGTATTCACGCGCATGGGCGGTGAGGATCTCGTCACTGAGCTGCTCTCATCAATGCCCGGAGGCGTGAGTGGGGCCTTGTTCACAGTCATGGCCATCATGTTCGTTCTCGGCTTCTTCCTTGATCCCTTCGAGATCATCTTCATCGTCGTGCCCATCGCGGCACCGGTACTTTTTAAACTGGGCGTTGACCCTGTCTGGCTTGCCGTACTCATCGCAATCAACTTCCAGACCAGTTATCTCACGCCACCCTTTGGGTTCTCCCTGTTCTTTCTGCGAGGCGTCGCCCCGCCGAGCGTCTTAACCTCAGACATCTACCGTGGTGTGGTGCCCTTTGTCCTCATCCAGCTCATGATGTTAGTAGCAGTGTGGGTCTTTCCGTGGATTGCGACCTGGCTGCCTGGAATATTGAGATGAATAAATTCGCGTGCATACATATTCCTTGCCAGATCCAATGCAGATTATGGGCTCAAGCTACTTGAGTGAGGATGGTATTGATATATGAAGATCTTTTCGAAGCGACCATGAGGAACACTGGGAAGAGAACCGAAATTACAGTTGGCACAAGCCTATGTCTGCACGAATCCATACTTGGCTTTGTGCAGAGTTTCCTTAAGTAAATGCTGATTTATTCCATCCATGGAATAAATCAGCTCGCTCATCGCGGTACACGCCCGCGATGGCTCTCACGAATCAAAGACTTACGTCTTTGTTCGTGTTGGGGCATCCTGCCCCAAGCGGGAAGCACTGAATAAATCAGCGCTTCCTTAACGTACGCAAATCGTCTAACCAAAACATGATTGGAGAAAATCATTGAAAGCACTTAACCATCTGAAATCATCATTCATCCGTGCCGGAGCCTTACTCACTATTTCGGCAAGCTTGAGTACTGCCCCCGTGTACGCCGCCAAACCCTTCGCTGTGGAAGAAACAAGTGTGGCAGAGATCGAGGCGGCATTTAAGGCGAAGACCCTCACCTGCCACCAGCTCGTAGCCAACCACCTCGCGCGCATTGAGGCTTACGATCGTCAGGGCCCGAGTCTGCGCGCGCTGCTAACGATCAACAGCAATGCGTTAGCCAAGGCGGACCAACTAGATGCCGCCTATGCCAAGAGTGGTCCAGTGGGACCGCTGCATTGCATCCCCTTGATCCTCAAGGACAACTACAATACCGCGGACATGCCCACGACAGACGGCTCTGCCTCAATGGCATACAACCAACCGGCGAAGGACGCCTTCGTGGTGAGCAATCTGCGCGCCGCTGGCGCACTGATCCTAGCCAAAGCTAACATGCATGAGTTCGCTGTTTCCGGCACGACGGTAAGCTCGCTAGGTGGTCAGACCTTGAACCCCTATGACCTAACACGCACGCCGGGTGGATCGTCTGGTGGAACGGCTGCCGCTATCGCTGCGAGCTTCGGTGTGGTCGGCACCGGCTCGGATACGGTCAACTCGATACGTTCCCCAGCTTCGGCAACTGCCCTGGTTGGCTTTCGTCCAACCCGAGGCCTGCTGAGTAGGGACGGGATTATCCCCGTCTCGGAGACTCAGGATGCGATCGGCCCCATTACCCGCACAGTAGCCGATGCAGCGCTCATGCTGGCCGTGATGAAAGGAGTAGACCCGAATGACCCGGCCACCGAGGCCAGCGCCGGCAAATCTCCCAAAGACTACTTATCTTCCCTGGATGCAAACGGACTCAAAGGAGCTCGTATCGGCGTGATTAAAACCATGTTCGGAACCGAGAAGATACATGACGAAGTGAATGCCGTGATGTCCAAGTCCATAGAAACAATGAAAACGGCTGGGGCGACCATTATCGAAATCAATGACCCAAGGTTAGATGCCAACCTCATTGGTAAGGATAACGACGTCCAAAAATATGAATTCGCAGCGCTTATAAAGAACTATCTTGCTTCGGTGCCAAACACGCAAGTGCATTCAGTCCAGGACATCCTCGCTTCAGGCAAATACCACGCAGCCTCTACAGGGAAGTTCCTGAAGTCGGCTGCGGATATCCAGGACGGACTACACGATCCTGACTATCTGTTGCGTTTGCAGCGCAACATCGCTACACGAAAAGTTGTGGAGAAAGTGCTGGAGGATCATCACCTTGACGCCCTAATTTATCCGCTGCAAAAACGCCTTGTGGTGCCTGTGGATGAGCTTAACCAAGCTGACCGTAATGGTATCCTTGCCTCTGTAACAGGTATGCCGGTCATCACAGTGCCCGCCGGTTTCTCCACCCCATCTGATAACGCGCCGCTGGGCGTGCCGATCGGTATGGATATCCTGGGAAAGGCATGGAGCGAGCCGACGTTACTCAAGTTGGCATACGCCTTTGAGCAGGTGAGCAAAATACGTAAACCACCGGCCAGCACGCCGCCATTGGATTGAGCAATACAGGTCCAGAAAGGTAGCGAATGGCTTTAGTCTTCACGTCGCGTACCGGACGCAACTGAATTGACCAAAATGATGGCCGTTATTTGTTGTCCAAGGGTGCTTTTTGACTGTCTGTCATCGCTGAGTATGCAGCTTGACAGAGGCACCCAATAAGAACGCGTATTTGAATAGGAGAACTCGCGCTACGTCCAAAATCTGGATCAAAATTGCCGCCGGTTTCAAACCGGCTTGCCTACTGACTGCTCGGCAATTAATCAGCGAGGGGTCGCTGCAAAAAGTGGCAGTTTAGAGAAGACAGCACTTCAGATGGTGTCCATGCAGCGTATCGGCTGCAAACTTCTTTTGTTACCCAAGGACCAGGCAAGCTTCGCGCGCAGAAAGCGGAGTACTGTTACGGGCATTGCTCCTGCCTCATGGTGACCTGTAGGCCGCGACACACGCATCCCTTTGTTTGGAGATCTTCCGCTCAGGACTGGGTGGTTGCCTGTTTCGCTATGATGAGAGGGTGCTTCAAAAAACCTTTCGAGGTTCCCATGAATAACATCAATGCTCTCAAGTCCAAGGAACCCCAGAGCTCGGTTGGGATATTCAAAGCCAATGGACCCGGCTTTATCCACATTGACATCTAGTGGGTTCGGCTCACTTTTCCAGGGCCATCCTTTCAAATGCTTTGGTGTAATACACCACGGCTTGAGTGCTGTCGCGTTCGTGTTCTGCAATTTGTGCCGCCAGTTTTAGGATGGTTACATCGGGGCTGTCGTTCAGCACAGGGGCGAGGGCCTGTTTGGCCGCTTCGGTATCATCATTCAGCCAGGCCAGGCGCGCCTCGGCATAAGCGTGCAGGTTGGTGTCTGACGCGCACATGCCTTGGCTCGCCCAACGGTTGTACTGTGAGAGAGCCCGTGCCGGATCCTTGGGTGGCAGCGCCAACCACTGATACAGCAATGTGGGCGAGCATTGGTGCTCCAGTGCGGTCTGCAGGATGCGTTCAGCCTCATCGGGTTGTCCCAGCGTCAACCAGGAGTTGGCCAGCGAGGCGAGCATGAGCTCGTCCTGGCGCAGACTTTTCGGCACATCGTTCCATATCGCAGCCAACTCGGCGGTCTGCTTATGGCGCGCCGCTTCCTGAATCAGCCCGCCGTATACGGCCCGGTCATAGCGTTGAACATCCTGCTCCGAGAGACCGGACCATTTCAGCCGTCGCAGAGCGGGCATCAGTGTCCGCAATTTTTCCCAGTCCGCAGCTTCGAACAGCGTTTCGGCGAAGGCACAGACAATGGCCTCGTCCTTGGGGTGGCCGGCCGCCAGCGATTGCAGCAGTTCCAGTGCGGGAGAGAGGTTCTTCTGCTGGCGGAAGCGATTGGCCATGTGCAGCGCCAGAAAATCGGCGAAACGCGGAAAAGTGGCCCGCACCTCGTCGAGCAGGTTGAGCGTCGCGGCGGTTTGGCCCTGGGCCATGAGCGCATCGGCTGCGATGACGTAATTCAACGGCGGCAGGCTGGCTTTATCCAGTCCTGCACGGGCCAGCTTTTCGGCCACAGCGAAGCGCCCGCGTTCGAGTTCCGCCCAGGCGCGCAGCAGTTGTTCGTCGGCAGCCTGTTGTTTCTGACGCGCGGAACGACGACGCCAGAGTGAGGGTAGTTTCAGCACGGCGGAAATGACGCGCCAGATGATCGCCAGTGCAATAAACCCAACGATGATCAATGCAAGCAGGCCCAGCGCCGAGGTTTGCAGTTCCCAGCCCAGCAGCGCGATATCGGCTGTGCCCGGGTCACGGACGAAATAGAAGCCTGCGCCAGCAGCCAGCACCAGAATAATCAGAATCAGCGCAAAACGTTTCATGGCTGCGCCTCCTGCACAATTGGCGAGGTTGCGGTCGGGCTCTTGAGGCCCGATGTGTCCCAGGCCTTGAAAATCGGGGCGAAGCTCGGCCATTGGCGACCCATATAAAAATCCTGCGTGGCTTTGAGGGCCGCCAAGGTCTGGCTGACATCGGGGGCATCGGGAGCATAATGCTGCGCGATCCAGTCTTGTGCTTCGACGATGGAAGACATCATCTGGTGCATGTCGTGCGAGAGCAGTCCTTCACGCACGGCCGTCAGCCAGAGGCGTGTTTCACGATCATCACTCGCGCGGGCGCTCTCCTTGACGGCTTGATCGCTGCGGGTCAACGTGAACTGCCGGCTGAACCATACGGCAACGGGATGCCAGACGGCACGCGGCCAGCGAACGTACCAAGGCTCGTTAGCTGTTGTGGTGGTACTGGCCGTGCTTTCTGTGACAACTGTGGCGATGGGTTCGGTTGTGGCGGATGCCGTTTGAGCGCCGATCAATGGCCATTGCGAGACATTTTCTGCCGCACGGCGTAATCGCAGTGCCATGCCGACCGCATCAAAATCATCGACCTTGCCGAGTTGGATCAAGGCGTCGCTGATTGCCGCCCGGATAGGCAGGGTTTGCGGCAGGGCGAGCGCGGCAAGGCGTTGATCGGCCAGCTTGAGTGCGACAGCAGCTCCGGCCGGATCCTGGGCGATACTCAGGCGCTCCTGGGCTCGGGTGAGCAGGAATCCGATTTCTGCCGCTTTCCAGGCGCGTTCGCCTTGCCCCAGCCGATTTTGGATGGCTGCCAGATTGTGTTCAAGTGCCGTCAGCCGTTCTGACAGTTTTCCGGTAGTCTGCTGCGTTTGGGTGATCTGCTCGCCGGTTTTTTTCTCCTGTGTGGCCCAATTCGCGCTCAATTGGCTCATCTGGCCATTTGTTTGCTCGAGTTTATCGGCCAGTGCGCGCTGATCCCGCTGTTGGGTGGCCATGAGGCTGTCCAGGCGGGCGGCGTTGGTCTCGAACAGTTTCCAACCGTACCAAGACACACTGACCAGCGAGCCCGTAAAAACGACGAACAAGGTCAGAATCCAGTAGCCATAGGCGCGCCGAAGTGGAACTGTTGTTTCTTCGGGTGTCAGCGGCTTCTCTTCGCCGACCTCAGAAGTGGATTCTTCCATGGGCGGCGAAATTTCTTCTGCCGTAATAGGCTGGATTTCGGGCTGATGTTTTTTCTGGGTCATGCGCTAATCCTGTTTGAAAACGGCGCAAGCGCGCGCCAATGCCGCATCATCCGGGGCCTCGGCACGCACGATGGCTCCTGTAAAGCCGAGCGAGCGTGCGTAGGTTTCTGTGCGAGCATTAATGACAACGAGATTGCAGTGTAACAGTCCCGACCGTTCTTCGGCAGTATCCGCCCGATCGGCCCGTTCGCTCAGGCACCGGAGTGATTCAGGCGCGGTGATGATCCATATTGAAGGCGGCGACAACCCCTCCGGAGATGGAGCGCAATGTCGTTGATAGACGGGAAGGGGCAAGACGCAGATGCCCTGCTGCCGCAGGCTGTCTGCCAGCTTCTCCCGCCCGGTTTCACCGCGAAACAGCCAGACGGTGTGTCCGCGCATAGCCTCGATCGGCAGGGCGGCCAGCAAGCCTTCGGAGTCCTGGGTGGTGGCCGGGCGATAAATCGCTGGCGGGTTAGGAAACAGCGCCTCGATCGCCGCGGCGGTGGTGTCGCCCACGGCGGCCCATGCTATCGACGGCAAGGTGGTCAGGTCGTGCAATTCGTGAGCGAAACGGACCGCGCGCGGGCTGACGAAAACTCCCCAATCACCCGCCGTTATCTGAGCCATCGCTGCGCGCACTTGCTGTGAGCTGGATGGGGGGGCAAACTTCAAAAGAGGCCAGTCGATCAATACCGCGTCCGGCAGCAGGGCGGACAAGGCCGCAGCCAGTCGATCGTTGGCGCCTTCGGGGCGTGTCAGGGCAATGGTCAGTGCTACACCTTTGTTCATCGTTTTTTGCTTGCGCGATTCATGGTGTCACGGGCCTATCGTGAGGATGCATGCACCTGATCGATCAGGCCGGGTCGGCATGAATACCGACTTCGGCCAGGATTTTATCCGCGCCCGCAACCAGCATCCGCTCGGCCAGTGCTACGCCCAATGCTTCGCCTTCTGTGACGTTACCAGTGATTTCATCACGCAGGGTGAGTGTGCCATCGGGTCGGCCGACCATGCCGCGCAGCCACAGGCTGCCGTCGTCCCGCAACACGGCATAGCCGCCGATGGGTACCTGGCAACCGCCATTGAGCCGCGTATTGAACGCGCGTTCGGCGCGCACGCGAATGTCGGTTGGTGTGTGGATCAGCGGAGCAATCAGGGCGCGGACGGCGGCATCGCCCGATCTGGCTTCAATGCCCAGAGCACCCTGGCCGACGGATGGCAATGATTCTTCCGGGCTCAGCTCGGCGCGGATGCGTGCATCGTAGCCCATGCGCTTTAAGCCGGCGGCAGCGAGAATGATCGCGTCGTATTCTCCACGGTCGAGTTTGGCCATGCGCGACTGAATATTGCCGCGCAGCATTTTGATTTGAAGTTGTGGATGGCGCGAGCGGATCTGGGTTTCGCGACGCAGGCTGGAAGTGCCCACCACTGCCCCGGCGGGCAGGGCGGCCAGCGATTCATAGTTGTTCGACACAAAGGCATCGCGTGGGTCATGCCCTTCGAGAATAGCGATCAACGCCAGCCCCTCGGGGAAACGCATCGGCACGTCTTTCATGGAGTGAACAGCGATGTCAGCGCGCCGTTCGAGCAAAGCGACTTCCAGCTCCTTGACGAACAGCCCCTTGCCACCGATCTTGGACAGAGGACTGTCCAGCAGTTGATCACCTTGGGTGGTCATGCTGACCAGTTCGACCCGAAGCCCCGGATGCAGTCGCCGCAATTCGCTCGCCACAAACTCGGTCTGCCACATGGCCAGCGGGCTTTCGCGCGTGGCAATGCGAATCAGGTCAATATGGGGTGCAGTGGGCGTCATCGGGCATGTCCTGAATTTTGTGTGTGAGGCGTTTGAAGTTTCAACCTTTGCTGCCTGATTTTACATCACCTGTTTCGTAAAGTGATCGTCGAACTGGATCGCGAATTGCACCATCGCGACTTTCCAGTGAATCACCGACATTTCCTGCCCTTGGTCGAAGGTCATGCTCTTGCGTACCACCAATGGCATACGATTGAGTGCCGCGCTGAAGCCTTCCATCGCCGAAGTCGCCGTCGCGTCATTCATTTTCACCCGCATCCGATAGCCACTGGTGCGCCCCACCAGCGCGCCTCACTCGAAATTTGTACAACCCCCAGTGAAATCATCTGCACACGCTGATTTTATGCGGGTTTCAAGGCTGTGCCGACCTCATTCTGGTGAAATATCCGAGTTAGGTATGTTCTAATGGCACGATGAATTCCAGCACCACCACGTCGCCACTGCACATCCTGAATACGGTGTTCGGCTACCCCGTTTTTCGGGGACCGCAGGCCGAGGTGATTGATACCGTGATGAGCGGTCGTGACGCACTCGTGTTAATGCCGACAGGTGGCGGCAAATCGGTGTGCTATCAGGTACCTGCGCTCGCGCTGTCCGGCACGGCCATCGTCGTATCGCCGCTGATTGCGCTGATGCAGGATCAGGTGGCGGCACTGCGTCAGGCAGGCGTTGCGGCTGCGTTTCTCAACTCCACACAAACGGGCGAAGAAGCGCAAGCAGTGCGCAACCAATTACGCTCAGGCACGCTCGATTTACTTTACGTCGCGCCGGAACGCCTGCTCAATGCCGACACCTTATCGCTGTTGCGCGAGGTGCCCATCAACCTGATCGCCATCGACGAAGCGCACTGCGTCTCGCAATGGGGGCACGATTTTCGCCCTGAATACATCCGTCTGGGTGAATTGGGCGAATATTTTCCCGGCGTACCCCGTATCGCACTCACAGCCACCGCAGACAAAACCACCCAACAAGAGATCATCCATCGCCTGGGTCTGAATGAGGCACGGGTATTTATCAGCAGCTTTGACCGGCCAAATATCCGCTATCACATTGCGCAAAATCACGGTGGCAGCGCCCGCGACGCCCTGTTGCGATTTATCCGCGACAACCATGCCAACGAAGCGGGCATTGTCTACTGTCTGTCGCGCAAGCGGGTGGAAGAAATCGCCGATTGGTTGACCGATCAGGGGCTGACCGCACTGCCATACCACGCCGGTCTGCCCGCCAGCCGACGCGAACAGACGTTGCGACGATTCCTCGATGAAGACGGTGTCATTGTGGTCGCGACCATCGCCTTCGGCATGGGTATCGACAAGCCCGATGTCCGCTTTGTTGCCCACCTCAATCTCCCCAAAAGCATTGAGGCCTATTATCAGGAAACGGGTCGCGCCGGGCGGGACGGCCTGCCCGCTGAAGCCTGGATGCGCTACGGGCTGCAAGATGTGATCACCCTGCGCCAGATGATGAGTGAATCCAATGCGGACGAAGCCATCAAGCGGATCGAGCAACACAAGCTCGATGCCATGCTGGGGTTATCCGAATCCACCGCGTGTCGCCGCCAGACCCTGCTCGGATACTTCGGCGAGCAGGGCACCAAACCCTGCGGTAACTGCGACAACTGCCTGACACCGCCGCAAATGTGGGACGCAACCCTGCCCGCCCGCCAGGCGCTTTCCACCGTACATCGCACCGGTCAACGCTTCGGCGTGAATTACCTGATCGACGTATTGCGCGGCAAGACCGACGACCGCATCACACAACTCGGTCACGATAAGCTCAGCGTGTTCGGCGTCGGCCACGCGCACACCATCGACATCTGGCGCAGTGTATTTCGCCAGCTCATCGCTCAAGGGTATTTAAGCGTGGATACGGAAGGGTTTGGCGGGCTGGCACTTTGCGAACGTTGCCGCCCGCTCTTGCGCGGCGAAGAAGCGCTCTGGCTCAGGCAAATAACCAAACCGGTCAAAATCAGCCGTAAAACGCGCGACCGCCCCGATTTCGTTTCCGACGAGGAAAGCGAGCTCTGGGAAGCCTTGCGCGCCTGCCGCAAACGACTGGCGACCGAGCGCAGCGTGCCGCCGTACACCATTTTCCACGATGCCACGTTGCTTGATATGTTGCACACACGACCGACAACCCTCGATGAGTTCGCCGATATTTCTGGTGTCGGCGCCCATAAGCGGGATACCTATGGCACAGCTTTCCTATCCGTGATAGCCCCGTTTGCCCGCTAAACGCGCTGAGAATTTGCAAATTTACCCAGACAAATAAAAAGCCGCATTTTACTGCGGCTTGATTCAATATCGATCAGAACGACCCTCAGAGCGGATCAGCGGATTGACCGCAAATACCACCATTCAAACAGGCGCTTGGCGTAATGCAATAAACGGCACGGCGGTGTGATGAACTGACGTTTCTCGTTACGGAACACCAGAACGGCGCGATCGAGCATGTCCATCACGCAGATCAATTCCCACTTGAATGTCTCGTTCGCGGGCTGCCCGGCCAGTTCGGCCAACAGGTTATGGGCGGCGGCAACGGCCATCAAATCGGCCATGTGCGCCTGTTTCGGCGCCCAATCCGGCGAGGGGTAGCTACCCGAATCGCCGACCACATAGACCTTCTCGGAACCCACCACCTTGGTTGTGGCTTCCGCCTGGATCATGCCGCCGGGCGACTTGGGAAACGGCGCATGCTCCATCCAGGCCGGGCCTGTCATGCCGGGCATGAACAGAATCAGGTCGGCGGCAAATTCGCCCGCTTCGGTCACCACCTTGTCGGCCTCGAAACGTTGCATCTTGGCACCAAGGCGGGCTTCGATGTCGAATTTTTTCATGCGCGCCAAGAGGTTATCAACAGCAGATTCACCCAGGCGATTACCTGGGCGATTGGACGGATTGAAAAACACAATCTTGAATTGGTCGCGGCGGCCCTGTTTGCGCAACAGTCGATCAATACCGAACAGCATTTCGAACATCGGCCCGCCGCGCACGGCGGAGGGTTCGTTCGGGTTACCGCCAAAGCCGATCGCTATGGTGCCGCCGGTCATCGAGGCAAGCCGGTCGCGAATTCGCTCGGCCGCATCAATGCCTTCGCACACCGTGATGGCGTGTTCGATACCCGGCAGTTTCTTGATGAAGCGACCACCACTGGCGACGATCAGGCCGTCATTGTCCACGCCGATCGTTTCGCCACCGTGCTCAACCAGTACACGACGGCCTTCAGCCTCCACACCCACAACGCGTCCCGGTTGGTAGTTCACATCCAGTCGGGCAAGTAAGGGCTTCAAATCCACCATGATGTCGTCACGGCTTCGGATTTTGGCCGGAACCCAGATAAGGCTGGGGTAGTACTGCATGGTCGGTTCGGGCGAGATCAGGGTGATGCGCGCTACGGGATTGGTCTTGCGCAATGTTTTGACGGCGGTGACTGCACCAAAGCCCGCGCCGATGACGGTAATATTGGGGACAGTGTTCATGCTGCCTCCGTTTCACCGGGAGCACGGGGCACGTCCGCACCGCCGCACAAGCTGTTGGCAGGCACCGCAACGTCGAGCTTGCGCGGTTTGGGCAGGTTCAAGGCTTTCATTTTCGCCACAAAAGCCACCTCATCAAGCCCTGCGATATAGGGATTGATGGTCTTTTCCTGACCGACAGAACTCACCCGCTTGCCGTTGTAATCATGTGCGGGATATATCAAGGTTTCATCTGGAAAGGCGAGCAGCTTCTGAATACTTTGATACAGGCGCTCGGGCGAGCCTTGTTGAAAATCTGTGCGACCACAGGCATCGATCAGTATGGTATCGCCGGTGAACAGGCGGTCACCCCAGCGATAACTGGTGCATCCATCGGTGTGCCCCGGTGTTGCAATGGCGTGAATGGTAATCGAATCCATCTCGATTGTGTCACCATCGGCCACCAGGCGATCGGCGCAATCGAGACCAGTGCCCTTGCCGGCGATGAACTGGGCATCGGTTTCATGGCGCAATCGCCCGCCACCGGTGATGTGATCGGCATGTACATGCGTTTCCAGAACGTACTTCAGATTCAACCCCAATTCGTCCAGCAAGGCACGATCACGCTCGTACTGCTCATGCACCGGGTCGATCAACAGCGCGGAGTGGGTCTGCTCGTCCGCGATGAGATAAGTGAATGTTGCGGTCGCTTCATCGAATAACTGTCTGAACATGGCCATGTTACCCCCCGAATGGTTTTATAGGCATATTAGTTATTTTATACCCAAAATTTCCAATTGACCAAGTGATTTACAAGGTTGGATAAGCGATACCTGCAAATAATTCCCCCACGGTTTGTTTGGGAATCTGCACGAATCCGTCCCTGGCTTCGTGAGTTTTTTTCAGCCAAATGCGAAGCAGGCACAAGCCCACATATACGCCCGTTCCGTCCTCAGCATTTCAATGACTTAGACTTTGAGGGGTAGGGCCTCCATGCCCTGCACTTGTGCAGACCTTACCGTGATCGTGGCACGCAAAAATCATGTAAAACCAGATCACATCCAGAGCAAACCCCGCTATGCTGTGCTTCTCGTTCCCAGCACTGATGAATCATGCCGCCCAGACACCTCAATACCGCCGATGAACGCATCGCTGCCTTGCTTGTTTTCGTTCGTTCTCACTTTCCAGACGCCTCGGTGCCCGCACTCGCATCCAGCGATGCCAGCGCTCGACGCTACTGGCGCTTGCGGCTCGCTAACGGCGACACACGTATCATCATGGATGCGCCACCACCGGGCGAGGACGTCCGACCATTTATCGACGTGCAGGAACGCCTGACCGCTTCAGACGTCGCCGTACCAAGCATTTTCGAACGCGATACCGAGCAGGGTTTCCTGGTTCTCGAAGACCTGGGGGATTGCACGTTCTTCCAATGGCGGCACGGTCATTCGACCGACGCCGTCAACGCTCGACTGGAAGAGGCGGTTCGTCTCCTGGGTCCGGTTGCAGGAAGCGAAACAACCGACCTCCCCCGTTTCGACACGGCTATGCTGAATCGCGAGATGGATCTCTTTGTGGATTGGTACATCACGCATTACCACGGTACGGCCTTCAATGACGAGCAGACCGCCCAATGGCAACGGCTACGGGACTTGATCAGTAATCGACTGCAAACCATGCCGCAAGGGTTCGTTCATCGGGATTACCACAGTCGCAATCTAATGGTGAAGGATGATCGGATCGTAACCATCGATTTTCAGGATGCCGTGCGTGGTCCGCTGCCCTACGATCTCGTCTCCCTGCTGCGGGATAGCTACATCGACTGGCCGGAAGAACTCGTCAGCAAACTACAGGAAGTTTTCTGGCAGCAATGCCCGCCGGATCTGCGCGCAAGGTGGCCGCTTGAACAGATGCGCAGCGACTTTGCGTGGGTTGCCGTGCAACGGCATCTGAAAGTGCTGGGCATCTTTGCTCGCCTGAGCATCCGCGATGGCAAGCACGGCTATCTCAAGGATTTGCCGTTAACCTGGAAACACCTGCAAAAGGCTCTGTCGCAGTTGCCTGAATTATCCGGCCTGGCCGAACTGATCGCGCCGTTCAGCCCGAAGCATCAGGGCCGTACCGGCTGAAAATTCGAACCGCTTGAACCCGGCGCACCGCCCGGAAACTGCCCCGAGATACCGGGGTCTTTGTACACATAAGGCACCGGTGGCGGATTCGGATAGGAACGAGGCGGCCGATAATGATCATGTCTTGAGCCCACACCGGCCGACCAACCATCCCCGCTGCCCTTCAGCCACCAACGCACGCCACTTCCTGGATAGTGGCCGGGATAATAGCCCGGCAGCGGATACCCAATGATGCCCGGTTCATCTGTAGGTGCGGGCTGTTCGGCCTGAGCCTTTGCGCGCGCTGCCGCGCGGGCTGCAGCAATTTTCGCTGCTTCTTTTCGCTCTTGAGCCTGGCGCTGATCGTACTGATTCGCCAGTTCCTTGATGCCCTTCGTATCCGCCCCGGTGCCCGCATTCGGTGCAGAAATCACTCGTTCCTTCGCTTCACTGCCACAAGGGGTGCCGGAAAAAACCACCGTGCCGTTTTTGTCCTTGCACTGGTAAACCGTTGTATCCTCTGCCCATAATGTCATCGGTAAAAGTATCGCCATCACCCCCGCTACCATTATGGTTTGCCTGAATTTCATGGCCAGCCCTCCGACCTGTATATACGACAAATATGGGGCAAGCGGCGTGCCTCCACAAGATGCTCATACCTGTAAACGCCGCACCAAATATGCACGATGCAAACAAAAACATTGCTCAAAGATGAGTCTGAGCAAATGATGTTGTCGTGCTGATTATGTAGTTGGGCTTTAAAACCGGCCGTGACTCTCATAGCATATATGTTCAGTGTCGCCCGACCTGAAGACACAGCCTTCCCCCATCACCGTTGACCGGAGTCAATTGAAGTATGAGCTTGTTGAGTTTCAAATTGGGCAAAGTGGCTTATACCGTGGATCTGGCCGTCTATCTGGTCGCGCCCTCCATTGCCGCCGCTTCGATGTTCTACTTCAGCGAGAGAAGAGAGGCCGTTCCTATTCTGGTGGCCACGCTTCTTGGCTTTGTCGGCTGGACGTTTCTTGAATACGTCCTGCACCGATTCGTATTGCACCACCTCTCGCCCTTCAAAGAATGGCACGGCGAGCACCACCACAAACCCACCGAGGCCATGGGGACACCCACGCTGCTCAGCCTGTTGCTGATCGCGTGCATCATCTTCCTGCCCTCCGTCTACCTGGCGGGCTGGCAAATCGGCGGCGGGTTCTCAATGGGACTGTTGCTCGGATACAGCATTTACACTTGGGTACATCATGGCGAGCACCATTGGCGCGGCCACAACAAGTGGTTCAGAAATCTCAAACGAGCCCACGCCATCCATCACTACGCCCATAACGACTGTAACTACGGTGTCATCACCTCGTTCTGGGATCGACTCTTCGGCACCTACTGCCAGAAATAATCAGGCTTCTAGAGCGACAACCAGACAGACAAGTGTTCCAGTGCAAGACAGATCGCATTGCTGCATGCCTGTATCTACACTGAGACCCGTACCGGCCCGGATACCTCAGGATTCAACGTCATGGTTACGACCACCGTCTCTGTATAGAGATTCAGCGGTGCTGGGCTGAATGCCATCCTCACTTGCCGTCCCGGCGGATAATCAATGCGCTCAATGCCATTAACAGGCACCACCGTGAAGGCAGTGGGAAGCAGGCCCGGTGAGGCATCATGGCCATTATTGTGCCAAGGCGCCGTACAATGCAGCCGGATTTCGGCAGTGTGTTTTGCCGAGTGCACAGCTCTCCCCACGTGGGACAAGCGCCCTCCGGAACGGCGCTGAATCGAGCAGTGAACGCGAAGCATGCCGGGCAGGATAGCCCGGCATCAAAGGGGCGGGGTAAGGGGGGGCTTCAACAGACCGGCACCGATTTCACCACCCCCATCCCAACCTTTTCCCCCATGAAGGGGGAAGGGGCATTAGACTCCCTCTCCCCTTGTGGGAGAGGGCTGGGGTGAGGGGGGTGAAGCCAGCACCCCCATCCCAGCCTTCCCCCATGAATGGGGAAGGAGAAAAAGCCCCGCCCCCTTGTGGGGAGGGGTTGGGGAGGGGGAATTGGCTCGTGGTGAGGGGGCGAAGCCGCAACAGACCGGCACCGATTTCACCACCCCCATCCCAACCTTCCCCCATGAAGGGGGAAGGAGAAAAA